>NZ_JARCCZ010000003.1:0-345609 GCF_048957775.1 Pseudarthrobacter sp. CC4
AGCGCAGGCCCCACACCGCACTCAAAGGCGCCTCACCGGCCAGCCGTGTCACCAACCAACCGGGTTAGTACAGCTAGGTGTCGTTTTGCTGGGTCAAAACGACACTTGGCGCTACCTGGTTGGGCGGGAACGCGGTGAGCTCCGCGTGGGCACCCAGGCGCCTGGCCATGATGTCGATCGCCGGCTGGTTCTGGTCCACGCACACGAACTTCCGGTCCATCTTGGCCGCCACTGCACCCAGGGTCCCGGAGCCGGCAAAGAAGTCCAGGCACCAGTCTCCGGGCCTGCTTGAGGCGGCAACCACCCGGCGGACCAGGCCCTCGGGCTTTTGCGTCGGGTATCCGGTTTTCTCCTTGCCGGTGGGGGAGACGATGGTGTGCCACCAGACGTCGGTGGGCAGTTTCCCCAGTTCGCGCTTGGCGGGCGTCACAAGGCCCGGTGCCATGTACGGCTCGCGGTCCACCTCCGCGCTGTCGAAGTGGTACTTCGCCGGGTTCTTGACGTACACCAGGATGTTGTCGTGCTTGGTGGGCCAGCGGTTCTTGGCGCGGGCTCCGTAGTCATAGGCCCAGATGATCTCGTTCAGGAAGCACTCGCGGCCAAAGATGGCATCCAGCATCACTTTGGCGTAGTGCACCTCGCGGTAGTCGAGGTGCAGGTAGAGGGTGCCGTCATCGGCCAGCAGGCGCCACGCTTCCACGAGCCGGGGCTCCAGGAAAGACCAGTAGTCGCTGAACGCGTCGTCATACCGGTGGAGCGCGCCCTTGATGGTGTCGTAGGAGCGCCCCTTGAATCCGACGCGGTCGCCGGCGCCGTCCGCATTGGCCACCATGGTGGTCTGCTGGCGCCGTTGGGCCCGGCCGGTGTTGAACGGCGGATCCACGTATATCAGTGTGAAGGCGCCGTCCGGCAGCGAGGGAAGGAAGTCCGCGTTGTCCGCGTGGACCACCAGGCTGCTGCCGTCCGGCGCCCAGACAGTGTCAGTCATGGAGGGGTTTAGGCCTCGGTGCTGCCGGGCTGCGTGGCCTTGTCGGCGCCCACTACCTCGCCGTTGCGGCGGCGGGTGCGCGTGCGGGGGCGGCGGGTGCGGGAGGGCTGCTCTGCTTCGCCTGCACCGGCGTTGGCATCACCGGCAGTGACGGGAGCTGCGGCAGGCTCGGACGTACGACGGCGGCGCTCACCTGTGCGGGCAGCGGAGTCGCCGCTGCGCCCGCCTTCGCGCTTGGCGCCGCGGTCCCGGCTGTCGCGTCCCCGGCCGTCGCGGTCGCGGGAACTGCCGGCGTCGCGGCCCCCGCGGGCGTTCTTTTTGCCCGTTTCGCCCAGGTCTTCCAGGACTTCGGCGTCAACTCCGGCCAGGGTGCGCTTGTCGCGCGGGAGCCGGCCTTTGGTGCCCTCGGGAATGTCCAGGTCTTCAAAGAAGTGTGGGGAAGACGAGTAGGTCTCCACAGGCTCCGGCACGCTCAGGCCCAGGGCCTTGTTGATCAGTCCCCAGCGGGGCATGTCGTCCCAGTCCACGAAGGTGACAGCGGTGCCCTTATTGCCGGCGCGGCCGGTGCGGCCCACGCGGTGCAGGTAGATTTTTTCGTCTTCCACGCACTGGTAGTTGATGACGTGGGTGACGTCGTCGACGTCGATGCCGCGCGCGGCGACGTCGGTTGCCACCAGGACGTCCACCTTGTTGTTGCGGAAGGCCCGGAGGGCCTGCTCGCGGGCGCCCTGGCCGAGGTCGCCGTGGATGGCGGCGGCCGCGAAGCCCCGGTCCACGAGTTCCTCGGCAACCTTGGCGGCAGTGCGTTTGGTCTTGGTGAAGATGATGGTCCGGCCGCGGCCGCGGGCCTGCAGGATGCGGGCGACAACCTCGATCTTGTCCATGCTGTGCGCGCGGTAGATCAGCTGGCGGATATCGCGCTTGGTGAGGCCTTCATCATCCGGATCAGCAGCACGGATGTGGGTGGGCTGGGTCATGTACCGCCGGGCCATGGCAATGACGGGGCCGGGCATGGTGGCGGAGAACAGCAGGGTCTGGCGGACCGCCGGCGTGGCCGCGATCAGGGTCTCGACGTCAGGCAGGAAGCCGAGGTCAAGCATTTCGTCGGCCTCGTCCAGGATGACGACCTTGACGTTCTTCAGGCTCAGGTGCTTCTGCTTGAAGAGGTCGATGAGGCGCCCGGGGGTACCCACCACAACCTCCACGCCGTTCTTCAGGGCTTCCACCTGGGGCTCGTAGGCCCGGCCGCCGTAGATGGTGGCGATGCGCGCGTTCCGCTTGCGGGATGCAGTCTGCAGGTCGTTGGCCACCTGAACCGCCAGTTCACGGGTGGGGACGATGACCAGTGCCTGCGGTGCACCCGGGACGGCAAGCTTTTCGTAGCCGGCGTCGTCCCGGCCCACTACCCGCTGCAGGGCGGGGATGCCGAAGCCCAGGGTCTTGCCTGTGCCGGTCTTGGCCTGGCCGATGATGTCGTGTCCGGAGAGGGCAACCGGCAGGGTCATGGCCTGGATGGGGAAGGGGTGGGTAATGCCGGCGTCGGCCAGGGACTCCACGATGTCGGCGCGGACGTTGAAGTCCGCGAAGGACTTCTCCTCAATCTCGTGCGGCTTCTCGTCGGAGATGATGGTTTCTTCGGGCTCAAGCGTTTCGGTGCCGGAGTCGTCCGTCAGAAGCTGGTGGGTATGCAATTCACTCACGTGGAGTTTCCTTATTCATTTGGGCAATGGCGCTGCCTGCTCAACGGGCCGGCCGGCAGGCCGTTCCGGAGCACGCTCAGGCGCGCAAGCAATTCCAGTGGAAGCCGATCGCGGGCTATCTTTATGCTGGCACTGGTGACCAGCGGGTGGTTCTCAAGATCGCGTAGGGGCGGGCTTGTTGGTTTCAAATCAAGGAAATCAACGACCGGGCATCCATTTCTACCTCTTCAGTCTAGCCGCAAGGGCACCGAAATCCGGCTTTTGCCCGCACTGCGGGCCGGATATGCCACAAAACCGCCCCGGGTCACGGCGCCTTCGGCACCAGCTCGAAATGCACTTCACGGGTAGCGATGTCCGAGGACATGAGGCGCACCCGGACCTTGGTTCCGGCCTCCAGTTCACCGGCGCAGCGCGCTGTCACTGCAGGTTCGGCGATCTGGATGATCCCGGAGCCGCCGTTGCCGTTCTTGCCGTTGCCGTTTTTGCCCTTGCCGTTGCCGTTCCGGCTCATGCCGCCGTTCCCGTTCTCCTTCTGGGGCTTCGACCCTGAAATCACGATCGCG
Source organism: Pseudarthrobacter sp. CC4 (assembly GCF_048957775.1). NCBI lineage: Bacteria > Bacillati > Actinomycetota > Actinomycetes > Micrococcales > Micrococcaceae > Pseudarthrobacter > Pseudarthrobacter sp. CC4. Next base: position 3,252 of record NZ_JARCCZ010000003.1, read on the forward strand.
TCGAACTCCTGTCCGATGTGGTTGATCAACAGTGCCGCCTCCACCGTGTCCAGCGCCATTCGCTCCATCCGGGACGCCAGCTGGTCCGAGCCCGCCATGATCTCGGGAAGCGACGGCAGGGCGTCCCGCACCCACGCGGGCACCTCGCCGCCATTGCTCAAGGCCTCGCAGGTGACCAGCACGAAGCGGTCCACCAGGCGGCGAAGCGGGGCGGTGGTATGGGCGTACGCGGCGCCGATGGCGGACTGAACGGCGTCATCCGGGACGGTGCCGTCAAAGGCCGTATAGGCGGCCCCACGGAAGAGCATCCCTGCGGAGTGGAGGATTGCGAGCTGGCGGGGATGGGTGGGGTCCAGGCTGCGGAGGTATTCGCCGTAACTGACTTCGCCGTCCCAAGGCTTTCCGAGGGCCTCTGTCTGCAGCCGGAAATGGTTCAGGGAACGCTCGTCCGGGGCCGGCATGGTGCGCAGGATGCCCACTTTCCCGGCCAGCATGAGCTGTGCGGCTGCCATGCCGGTCATCAGCGATATCTGTGCGTTCCAGTCCTCCACGGGCAGCTGCGGGGCGGCGGCAATCCGGTAGCCGCCGTCGGGAAGCTGGACAATCTCCTGGTCCGGCATGTTCAGGCTGGCACCCTCCCGGGCGCGCTCCAGCTCCACGCGCTTGAGCCCCACCTCTTTAAGGAGGCGCAGCACAGGGGAAGGGCTGCCGGCGTCCAGTTCCGCCTGGGCGCTTTTGTAGCTGAGCTTGGTGCGGCTGCGCATCCGGGCACGCCGCACGGCCACGGCCGTGACCTCCGCGTCAACGTCAAGACGGAAGTCCCACACGAACGCGGAACAGTCCTGTCCCGGCAGGAGGCTTCCCGCCCCCTCGCTGATGACTTCGGGATGCAGCGGTATGCGGCCGTCCGGCGTGTAAAAAGTCTGTCCCCGACGCCGCGTCTCAGCGTCCAGCGGGCCGCCGGGAGTAACAAACGCCGGCACGTCGGCGATGGCATAGAGAACGTGGTAGCCGTTGCCGTCCCGCTCGATGAACAGCGCCTGGTCCAGGTCGGTGGACGATGCCGGATCGATGGTAATGAATTCAACGAAAGTCAGGTCATGGGACGGCAGCTGCAATGCGGAAACCGCGGCCTCGGCGTCCTTCACGGCATCATCAGGGTAGGCGCCCGGCAGCTCAAGCTCACTCCGGAGCGCGCCCAGCGCCGCTTCGAGTGCGTTGGTGTGCTCGTGGACATTGGGGGCCAGCCGATGGTGTGACACGAAAATCAGCGTAGCCCGAATTTCGTCAATAGTGCACGGAAGCGGCCCGGAGAGGCACGGCAGTTCCGGCGCGGGATTATGGGCGGGCGGCGTCCAGGGCGCTGAGGAGCGAAGCGGCGGCCGCGGCGGGATTGTCAGCCTCGGTAATGGCCCGCACCACCACGATCCGGCGTGCGCCGGCTTCCACCACCTCTTCGACGTTGGAGTGGTCGATGCCGCCAATTGCGAACCAGGGGACACCGCCGTCGGGCGTGTCCTCCTGCCCGTCCGCCCCGGCAACAGCCGTGGCGGCGTACCTCACCAGGTCAAGCCCGACGGCGGCCCGTCCGGGCTTGGTGGGTGTTGCCCACAGCGGCCCCACGCAGAAGTAGTCCAGCGCCGAGGGGCCCGCGGCGGCAGCCAGGGCGGCGTCCACCTGCTCCGGGCTGTGGCTGGACAGGCCGATGGCCGCGTTGCCGTTCAACAGCGTCCGGGCCGCCTTGAGGGGCAGGTCCTTTTGGCCGATATGGAACACCGGGGCTCCGGACAGCACGGCGATGTCCGCCCTGTCATTCACCGCCCACAGCCGGCCGTGCCGCACCGCCGATTCCTTGAGTACGGCCAGGAGCTCCAGCTCCTCGGCGGCTTCGATGGACTTGTCCCGCAGCTGGATGATGTCCACCCCGCCCGCGAAGGCGGCATCGACGAACTGCCCGAAATCGCCCCGCTCCCGGCGCGCGTCCGTGCAGAGGTAGAGGCGTGCGGCCTGCACGCCGGAACTGCCTTCGGCGTTGAGAAAGGCGTCGGTAGCCGGGACGGGGGATGCAGCGGCAGGAGGGTGGGACACATTCATGGGTGCCAGCCTAGTTCCTCTACACTGGGCCTCGTACTGCGGGAGCCGCGGCAGCTGTCATAAAGCGCCGGGCTGAGAGGGCGTCAGAGCCGACCGCTTGACCTGATCCGGCTAATACCGGCGTAGGGAAGGAGACACTTATGCCCAATGCGCTCGACGCCCCGTACCGGCCCGCGCCCGGCTCCGCACTCAAGGCCGACGTTGCGGTCATCGGCGGGGGAGTCATCGGCCACGGCATCGCCTGGGAGGCGAGGCGGTCCGGATATTCAGCGGTGGTAATCGATGACGCCCCCGGCTCCGGTGCCAGCTGGGCCGCGGCGGGGATGCTTGCCCCGGTGAGCGAACTGCATTACCAGGAGGAGGACCTCCTGGAGCTCATGCTGGAGGCCTCCGGGCGCTGGCCGGGTTTCGCCGCTGGCCTTGCCGCGGCTGCCGGTTCGGATCCCGGGTATCTTACGACGCCGACCCTCGCCGTGGGTGCCGACGCTGCGGACCGGCAGGCGCTGCTGGACCTGCGCGAGGTGCAGCAGGCCAATGGACTGACGGTTGAGCCCCTCACCATCCGTGAAGCCCGGCGCCGGGAGCCGCTGTTGAGCCCGGCCATTGCCTCGGCGCTGAATACACCGGCGGACCACCAGGTGAACCCCAGGCTGCTGGTCGCCTGCTTCCGCCGTGCCCTGGCCCGGCACGCCGGCGGAACCGGCGGAAGCTTCGTGGCCGGAGCCGCCGAGGGCTACGCCGTGCCGGACCGGGCAGCGGGCCTGCTCTGGCGGGACGGAGCCGTCGCCGGTGTCACGCTGGAGGGCGGAGGAACGGTGGCGGCCAGGGAGACCGTAGTGGCCAACGGACTGCACGCTGCGGCCCTGACCGGGCTGCCGGAAAAGCTGCACCTGCCGTTGCGGCCGGTCCACGGTGACATCCTTCGCCTCGCCGTCCCCGCCCACCTCCAGCCGCTGCTGACCTCCACCGTCCGCGGACTGGTCCGCGGGATCCCTGTGTACATCGTCCCCCGGCAGGACGGCACCGTGGTGATCGGGGCAACGCAGCGTGAGGACGCACTGGGGAAGGACAGCGGAACCAGCGCGGGGGCAGTGTCGGCAGGGGGCGTCTACCAGTTGCTGCGCGACGCCCAGGTCCTGGTGCCTGCGGTGGCGGAACTTGAGCTGCTGGAATGCACGGCCCGGGCCCGTCCCGGCACACCTGACAACGCCCCGCTGCTCGGGCGGGTCCCCCTGGAGGACGGCCCGTCAGGGCAAAGCCGCGTGGAGGGGCTCATCATTGCCACCGGTTTCTTCCGCCACGGCGTCCTCCTCACCCCGGCAGCGGCCGCGATATGCCGGGACCTGCTCGAAGGCAGAGAGGACCCCCGCTGGGCCCCCTTCAATCCCGGCCGCTTTTCCGGCGTCGCCGTTCGGCCTGCTGCAGCGGCCACCCTACCCAACCCCAAGGAGACAGCATGAACATCACCCTGAACGGAACCGGACATACAGTCGCCGACGGCGCGTCCATCACCGCGCTCGTCACCGAGGTCACCGGCCGCGCACTGGCCGCTGACGGCCACGCAACCGACGGTCGGAAATTGGGCGTCGCCGTTGCGCGCAACGCCCAGGTGGTGCCCCGGAGCCAATGGTTCGCTACCGCACTCTCCGAGGGTGACGACGTCGAACTTGTCACGGCAGTACAGGGAGGCTGAACACCATGACGGAAACCCGCAGCACCCTCGACGGCACCCGGCCGGACCTTCATGACCCCCTGGTGATCGACGGCGTCACGCTCGCGTCCCGGCTCATCATGGGCACGGGCGGCGCGCCCAGCCTTGACGGCCTCGGCGCCGCGCTCCTGGCCTCCGGCACCTCCCTCACCACCGTGGCCATGCGCCGCTATTCACCCCAGGAGGCAGGCTCGCTTTTCCAGCTCCTCCTGGACCACGGCATCAAGGTCCTGCCCAACACGGCGGGGTGCTTCACTGCCCGGGACGCCGTCCTCACCGCGGAGCTCGCCAGGGAGGCCCTGGAAACCGACTGGGTGAAGCTGGAAGTCATCGCCGACGAACACACCCTCCTGCCGGATGCCGTGGAACTCGTGGACGCCACCGAACAGCTGGTCAACCGGGGATTCAAGGTTTTTGCGTACACCAATGACGACCCCGTCCTTGCGCTTCGGCTCGAGAACCTGGGAGCTACCGCGGTCATGCCGCTCGGCTCGCCCATTGGCACCGGCCTGGGCATCCTCAACCCGCACAACATCGAGCTCATCGTGTCCCGGGCCTCGGTTCCGGTGGTGCTGGATGCGGGAATCGGCACGGCGTCCGACGCCGCCCTCGCGATGGAACTCGGATGTGATGCCGTGCTCCTGGCCACGGCGGTGACCCGGGCACAGGACCCGGCCATGATGGGCGCCGCCTTCAAGCACGCCGTCATCGCAGGTAGGCTGGCGAAAGCGGCAGGTCGCATACCTCGCCGTGAACACGCGCTGGCGTCGTCGGCGATGGAAGGCCGGGCCGAGTTCCTGTAGGGCCCGCTTTCCGCCGGCCGGCGCCTTGATTCAAGGAGCAGCAGTGGCCGGCAAAGACGCCCTTCCCCCGGAACGAATCGACGAAGCCTTGGCTGGACTGCCTGATTGGCGGGCCGACAATGGCGGATTGGTCACTGTCTTCAAGATGCCGACGGCGGTTGCCGCACTTGAGCTGATTGCCGCCGTCGGACGTCTTGCCGAGGAACAAAACCACCATCCCGACCTCGACTGGCGTTACAACCGCGTCTTTATCCGCTACACGTCCCACGACGCCGGGGGACAGGTGACTGACCGGGACATCGCGGCAGCTGCGGGAGCAAGTGAAGCTGCGGCAGCGTCGGGGGCCGTGGCCGAGCCGGCGAAGTACGTGCCGGGGCGTTAGTAGCCTCGCCACCAGCCACTGGTCCCTAAGCAGCAGTGGCCGCCACCCCTGGCGGGATGGCGGCCACTGCTGCCGGTTGCCTTGCGCCGGCCCTATGCCCGGAGGATCGCCGTAAGCCTTTCGGCGTCCCGGCGCGCACGCGTGCGGCCAAGATACACGGCTGCTCCTGTTGCGGCGCCGGCGCCCAGCACGATGGGCAGGACCCACGGGATCCAGGTCAGCCCTGGCAGGTAGCCGAAACCGGCCGCCATAAGGACAATCCAGGTCAACGCCGCCATTGCTACGGCGACCCCCGCGGGCAGGCCTGCGCCATACTTGGCGTGCCGCTTGTCGTTTGCCCAGATGATGAAGCCTGCCGCGGCGGCAGCCAGTACAACGATGGTCAGCGAAAGCATGGATCTCCTTGGGCTTCGGACGCGGTTTTTCGGCCGGGCGCTAGAACTGGCCGAAACCTACGCGCCGTGCCTCTTCTGCGCCGATTTCCACGTAGCCGAGCGCATTTCCGGGAACAATGATCACGCGTCCCTTTTCATCCTTCAGGCGAAGTTCGCTGCCCGCGGTGATGGCTTCCCCCACGACCTTGGCCACAGAAGCCGCGTCCTCGGTTGATTCGAGCACAATTTCGCGGGCAACATTCTGAACGCCGATCTTAATTTCCACAGGGGCCTCCCAGCCAGTCAAAGTTCGTTGGTGATGTCTTATTTTTAGTCTAGGACTCTTTGGGGAAGCGCGAGATTCCGCGCCAAGCTAAACGGTAGATGAGGTCGCTGGCCACATTGATGTCCAGGTTGCCGTCCGTTTCAAGCCAGTACCTGGCACTGACCTGCGCCATCCCGGCCAGTCCCCGGCCCAGCAACTGCGCTTCGAGATGGGGGAGCTTGGTGTCCTCGGCGATGACGCGGGCGATGGCATCGGCAAATGTCCTGTTGAACGTCTCCAGCCGCGAGCTGACGTCGGGATCGTTGATCAGGTCGGACTCAAACACCAGCCGGTGGGCCTGGTCATCGCTGGCGATGAACTGGAAGTAGGCGCGCATGACGGCCTGAACGCGTTCGTCGTTATCGGTGGTGGAGTTCAGCGCACCCAGCATCAGTTCGGTGAGGGAGGCCAGATGGCTTTCAAGCAATGCGAGGTACAGCTCGCGTTTTGAGGGAAAATGCTGGTAAAGGACGGGTTTGCTGACGTGCGCCGTCTCGGCAATCTCGTCCATGGCCGCGCCGTGGTACCCGTTGGCCACGAAGACTTCCTGGGCTGCGTTGAGGAGCTGCGCGCGCCGCTCGTCACGCGGAAGCCTGGCCGACCGCTGACCCGCGGGACGCGGGGGAGTTTGCGGTTCGGCGGCTGACGGGCGGTCAGCCCGTGCTTCATGGACCACAGTTGTCCTACTTTCCGTTGCAGTTACTTCCACTTTACTGCGGGGTAATATGACCCGGCAGTATCCGGGGGATACATTGAAGTATGGCTTCGACATTCACCGCAAATGTTTCACCCGTGTCCTTGGATCCGCTGGTGGAACCGGGCCCGGACCTTACCCCTGCCGAGGTGGAGCGCTATTCCCGGCACCTCATCATCCCCGAGATCGGCTCGGTGGGTCAGCGGCGGCTCAAGAATGCGAAAGTGCTCGTTATCGGTGCCGGCGGGCTCGGCTCCCCGGCACTCCTGTATCTTGCGGCCGCCGGCGTCGGAACGCTGGGAATCATCGACGACGACGACGTTGACCTTAGCAACCTGCAGCGCCAGGTCATCCATGGCGTGGCGGATGTTGGCCGCCCCAAAATCGAGTCCGCCCGGGACGCCATCGCGGCCCTCAACCCGCTGGTGGACGTGCGGCTGCACAATGTCCGGCTGGACGCGTCCAACGCGCTGGAGCTGTTCGCCGGCTACGACCTGGTCCTCGACGGCGCGGACAACTTCGCCACCCGCTACCTGGTCAACGACGCCGCCGCCATCCTGGGCAAACCCTACGTCTGGGGTTCCATCTTCCGGTTCGACGGCCAGGTGAGTGTCTTCTGGGAGAAGTTCGGGCCCACCTACCGGGATCTCTACCCTGAGGCGCCGCCGGCAGGCTCGGTGCCCTCGTGCGGCGAGGGCGGCGTGTTCGGCATGCTGTGCGCAGCCGTGGGATCGCTTATGGTGACGGAGGCAGTCAAGCTGATTACCGGCGTCGGACGTTCCCTGTTGGGCCGTGTGGCACTGTTTGACGCCTTGGGCGGAAGCTGGCGCGAGATCCGTGTTTCAAAGGACCCCGCGGCCGCGCCCATCACGGAGCTGACCGACTACGAGGCCTTCTGTGGCGTCACGCCGGCGGCCCCCTCCGACACGGAGCACACCGTCACGGCCACCCAGCTGGCCACCATGCTCGCCGCGCGCAAGGCGGGGCTGAAGGACTTTGAGCTGGTGGACGTCCGCGAATCGGGGGAGTTCGACATCGTCCGGATCGACGGCGCGAAGCTCATCCCGCAGGGCCGGATCCTTGCAGGCGAGGCGTGGAATGAGCTCCCGCAGGACAGGGATATTGTGTTCCACTGCAAGGCCGGGTCGCGTTCGGCCAATGTGCTCGCCGCGGCGCAGAAGGCGGGCTACCAGCGGGTGAGCCATCTCGACGGCGGCATCCTCGCCTGGGTGCGCGAGGTGGAACCCCACAAGCCCGTTTACTGATCCCCGCCCCTTTCAGCCCTCTCTCACCTGACGTCCCTTCTAACACGACGCTCTCGCACTTAATGCGCTGTTTTGATGGATGCTCTCTCACTTTCCTGAGGCAAGTGAGAGAGCATCGCCGGAAAAGGCGCATTAAGTGAGAGAGCATCGCCGGAAAAGGGGCATTAAGTGAGAGAGGATCCGCGCGGCGGGAGGCGCGGTCAGGCGGTTTCGAGGCCCCGGTGGTCCACCGGGCATTCGGCCTGCGGCGCCACCGATGCCGGCTGCTCCACGGTGATGCCGTAGAGGGCTTCCAGGGCGGCCACGTAGTCATCCTGCTGGCCGTTGGCGGCAAGTTCGCGGGCCCGCACCGTGGGCACATGGAGAAGCTGCTTGACCATGCGGCGGAGTGCGAACTCCACTTCCTCGGCAGCGGCGGTGCAGCCGTGCCGGGCCCGGACTTTTTCCATTTCGGAGTCCAGGACGCTCATGGTGTGGCGGCGGAGCGCAACGATCGCGGAATCCACGGAGCGGGCCTCGCGTTCCTGCTCGAACGCCTTGGCGGCGCCGCTGACGATTCCGCTGGCCTGGGCAAGCGACTCGGCCTGTTCCTGGGGTGCGGCGAGGCGTACCGATTCCAGGGTGAGCAGCTCCACGCCGTCAAGCTCGCCGACCCCCGGATCGAAGTCGTGCGTGAGCGCAAGGTCGATGGCGATCAGGGGCTGCGGGGAGTCGGCCCGGACTTCGGCCAGCTCGTCGGCCTCCACCCGGGTGTCGGAACCGCTGCAGCCGATCATCACGTCTGCTGCCGCGACCGCCGGCCGGAGTGAATCGGCGTCCAGCGCCGTGCCGCCGCGGGTGGCAACAAATCCTTCGGCGCGGCCGGACGAGGAGAAAACCGAGATGTCGGTGCAGCCGCGTTCACGCAGGAGCGCCATGGTGGCCCCGGCGTAGGCGCCGGTACCGAAGACCACAACCTTCTTGCTGGTCCAGTCCGGGTTTTCGGAAAGATCAGTGGCCAGGTCGAGTGCGACGGAAACGATCGAGAGGCCACGGGAACCGAGGGCAGTCTGTGCTCCCACGTCCTTGGCGGTCTTGGACGCCGCCTGGAAAAGCCGGACCAAACCGGAGCTTGCCGTGCCTTCATGCTGGGCGGTGATCAGTGCGCGCCGTACCTGTCCGGCGATCTCCCGCTCTCCGACCACTGCGGAGTCCAGGCCGGCGCTGACGGCAAAGAGGTGCTGGCTGACTTCAGGACCCGTGCGGGTGCTGAAGGAGCGTGAGACGAGCGGTTCGCTCAGTCCGCTGGTTTCGCTGATCTTGGCAACCAGGGCGGCGCGGGCCGCCTCCACATCGTCAGGCCGGGCGGCTTCGCCGTAGATTTCGTAGCGGTTGCAGGTGGCAAGGACAATCGCACCCGTCACTGCCGTCGATCCGGAGAGGGCGGATGTGGCGATCTCCGAAGAACCGTTGCTCAACTGAGCAACGGTCTCAAGATCGATGTCGGCGTGTGTAGCCACCAATGAAAAAAGAACCACAGCAGGTCAATCATAGCTTTTTCGTTACTCGGTAGAACAACTCCCCGTGCTGCCGGACGGGAGCGCGGGCTGTGATTCCTGCCACGGCGCGGCGGCAGGGCTCCCGCGTGACACTTTGTCGTTATCTTTTGCAGTCATTTTTCGGCACAATCAAAGGCATGACTTCCAGCCCCGCCACATCCGCTGCCGGCGTCCTCGCCGCAGACCACCCGCTGGTGGATGGCCGCACCGCAGACTCACCCCTCATCACGGCCTACCGCGGAGGCAAGCCGTCCCGGCGTCCCGTCTGGTTCATGCGCCAGGCCGGACGTTCACTGCCGGAGTACCTGAAGGTCCGCGAAGGCGTCGCCATGCTGGACTCCTGCCTGCGCCCCGAACTGGCTTCCGAGATCACCCTCCAGCCCGTCCGCCGCCACGACGTTGACGCCGGCATCTTCTTCTCCGACATCGTCATTCCCCTGAAGCTCGCCGGCGTGGGCGTGGACATCGTTCCGGGCGTGGGGCCGGTCCTGGACACCCCGGTCCGCACTGCTGCGGACGTGGCGGCGCTGCCGCAGCTCACCTGGGAATCGCTGGAACCCATCCGTGAAGCGGTCCGCCTCACCGTGGCCGAGCTCGGCAAGACACCGTTGATCGGCTTTGCGGGCGCACCCTTTACCCTTGCCGCCTACATGGTGGAGGGAAAGCCGTCCCGCGACCACCTGGGTCCGCGCACCATGATGCACGCTGATCCGGAAACCTGGCACGCCCTGGCCAACTGGGCCGCGGACGCCTCCGGAATGTTCCTCCAGGCACAGCTTGAGGCCGGTGCCTCGGCGGCCCAGCTCTTTGACTCCTGGGCCGGTTCCCTGGGCCTGGCGGACTACACGAAGTACGTGGCGCCGGCCTCGGGCCGCGCCCTGGACCATGTCCGGCACCTCGGGGCGCCGCTGATCCACTTCGGCACCGGAACGTCAGAGCTCCTGGTGGCAATGCGGGATGTGGGTGTGGACGTTGTGGGCGTGGACTACCGGCTTCCGCTCGATGAGGCGAACCGCCGGCTGGGCGGCACGGTGCCGCTGCAGGGAAACATCGACCCCGCCCTGCTCCCTGCTCCGTGGGAAATCCTTGAGGCCCACGTCCGCGACGTCATAGCCGCAGGCGCGGCTGCTCCCGGGCACGTGGTCAACCTGGGGCACGGCGTTCCGCCGGAGACGGACCCCGCCGTCCTCACCCGCGTGGTTGAACTTATCCACTCCATCTCCCCGGAGTAGGCCGATGGGCAGTACGTCGGCAACAACCGGGACGGCACTGGTGCTGGGCGGCGGCATCTCGGGACTGCTGTCCGCCCGCGGGCTGGCGTCCGCCGGGTACCAGGTGACGCTCCTTGAAGCCGGAGCTGAATGGGGCGGCTGCGTGGGCAGCCACACGGTGGCCGGCCTGACCCTTGACAGCGGCGCCGAATCCTTCGCCACCCGGTCCGACGCTGTCTCAGCGCTGGCCGCTGAGCTGGGACTGTCGGCCAAGATCGTGCCGCCCCGCCCGGGGGGTGCCTGGGTCCAGCTCCCGGACGGCCCGCGCGAGTTGCCGAAGACAGGTGTGCTGGGAATTCCGGCCAACCCGTGGGATCCCGAAGTCCGGCGTTCCCTCGGTCTCATCGGCACCCTCCGGGCCTCCCTCGATAGGTTCCTCCCGGCTTCGGTTGGGACCACAGCGGACGTTATCAGTGTCTCGGCACTGGTCAAGGCGCGCATGGGCACCCGTGTCCTGGAGCGGCTGGTGGCGCCGGTTGTGGGCGGCGTCCACTCGGCGGATCCCGGGATGCTCGACGTCGACATGGTGGCACCCGGGCTGCGCGAGGGGCTGCGGCGGTACGGGTCCCTGGCCGCCGCCGTCTCCGCCCAGCGCCGCATGGGGGCTGCTCCTGCCGCGCAGGGGGACACGCCGGCCCCTGCCGGTCCGGCCAAGGCAGGCTCCGCGGTTGCGGGGCTGGAGGGCGGCATGCACACGCTCATCTCCGCCCTGGTCTCCGACCTCCGCCGCCGGGGAGTCAGGCTGCTGCCCGGCACCCCGGCCGAGTCTGTGATCCGCACCCCTGAAGGCTGGCGCGTCAGGTCGGCAGGAGCAACGTTCGACGCCGGCCTGCTGGTAGTGGCAGTGGACGGTCCGGCCGCCGTCGGACTGCTTGAAGACGCGGTGCCCGGCCTTGCAGGGAAGCGGCCGCCGGCAGGCCCGGACGTCAAGCTTGTCACGCTGGTCCTGGCCGGCCATGAACTTGACCGCCGGCCGCGCGGCTCAGGCGTCCTGGTGGCACCGCAGACTCCCGGTATTGAAGCGAAGGCACTGACGCACGCGACCGGAAAGTGGGACTGGCTGGCCGATGCCGCCGGGCCGGGACGGCACGTGGTCCGGCTCTCGTACGGGCGCGTGGACGGGGCCGGCGAACAGTCCGGTGGCCCGGACACGGATGAAGGACTCCTGGCCGCGTCGCTGCGCGATGCCCGGGCCCTGCTGGGCGTCCCCATCACCAGGGAAAACCTGCTGGGCTGGGACGTGGTCCGCTGGCGCGGGTCGCTGCCGTTCGCCGCCGTAGGCCATAAAGCGCGGGTGGCCGAAATCCGGGAAGCCTGCGCGTCGGCGGGGAACCTGGCCGTGGTGGGAGGCTGGGTGGCCGGCAACGGGCTTGCCGCCGTGGTGTCCGACACGAACGAACAGATCCGGGCCCTGGCCCGCTAGATGTCGCCGCTGGTCAGCGGCGCAGCAGGGCGTTACGGCGCCGCACAGGTGTTGCGGCCGGGCACTTCGCCGGTTTCCGTTTCCCCTTCCGATATGGCTAGGGTCGATGACTATGGTTTACATCAGGTCCGAACTTTTCACATCCCGGACCGGTATCCATGGGGGGCTCCGGCGCGGCACTGCGGCTGCGGCAGTCGGAGCGGTACTGGTCCTTGCAGCAGGCGTTCCGGCGTCCCACGGTGATGACGGGAATCCGCAATCCGGCGTCGATGCCGGCCCGGGCCAGGACGCCACGGGCCAGGACGCCCCGGGCCAGGGCCGGGATGGGAAGGAAGCGCGGCAGGCGGCAAGCCTTTCGGTATTGTCCGTCCCCGCAGCGCTCCTGCCGGCGGTCACGACTTCGCTGGCGCCGGCCGTGACCACGGCTCCCACGACAGCTTCCTTGGCACTTCCGGCACCCTTGCCGTCGATACCACTCCCGACGCCGTCGGACGTTCCGCTTCTCCCGGCCGCGACGGCTCCGGCAGCAATCGTTCCGGTGCCATCCTCGCCATCGCCGGAGTCCCAGGCCCAGGAGCTTCCCGCAGCCGAGGCTCCTGCCGCCCCCACCCCGGAAACCGTTGCCCAGGCCGCGGCTCCGGGTACGGTGCCCGTGCCGTCGTCGGAATCTGCCGGAGAGGTGAACGGCGCCGCGGCAGCCGGCGGAAACCCGCCCGCGATGGAACTGCCGGCAGGCGAAAGCGGAGCCGGCCAGGCCGGGCCCGGCGGGGAATCCGTGGCCGGGGCTGAAGCGCCGGTACCCGCGGCCGCAACGCAGGCTGCCGCCGCGCCACAGGAAGCCGGAGGCCCCGGCCCGCAGGCCGCGGGCGTCCCCCGCAGCGCGGCGCAGAGTGTTGGCGCCATCGTCAAGTCGCAGCCGGAACTGGAAGCCGTGATGGTCGGGCTCGGCGTTGGCCTGGTGGGCCTGGCTGCCGCGGCCGGTGCAGCCTACTTCCGGATGCGGAAGCCGTAGCCGAAACCGGTGGATGCCGCATGCAGCCCCGGCGCCGGCGTGACTTTAATCACTTCTACCGCTTGTAGAAGTCGCTGGTTTCGCCTTGGTGGGCAGAAGGGGGCAAACTTGTAACCATGAGCCACACTTCTGCCGAATCTGTCACTAAAACCGAAGAATCAGCCGAGCAGTTTTTCACCCTCTGGACGGTATTCAAGCGCTCCGAAAACCTGATCCGCAGCGCCGACGCCGCCGCTGACTTCGAGACCCTGCTGGAGCGGCTTGCCCACGCCGGGGTGACCCACCGCGGAAGCTACGACGTCTCCGCGATGCGGGCTGACGCCGACGTCATGGTGTGGCTCCACGGCCCTAAGCCGGAAGCCCTGCAGCAGGCCATCCGGGACATCCGCCGCTGCAGCCTGTTTGCCGGCACAGAGATTGTGTGGTCCGCCATGGGCGTGCACCGCGAGGCCGAGTTTGCGAAGAACCACACCCCGGCGTTCTCCCGTGGGGTTGCGCCGGCGGAGTGGCTGTGCGTCTACCCGTTCGTCCGGTCCTACGAGTGGTACATCCTCCCCGAGGACGAGCGGGGCGCCATGCTTCGCGAGCACGGCCTCCTGGGCCGGGAGTTCCCGCAGGTCATCTCCAACACCGTTTCTTCGTTCGCCCTGGGCGACTGGGAATGGATCCTGGGCCTTGAGGCCCCGGAACTGGTGGACCTGGTGGACCTGATGCGCCACCTGCGCAACACCGAGGCCCGCAACCACGTCCGTGAGGAAGTCCCGTTCTACACCGGACGCCGGATCTCCCCGGCCGAAGTGGCGGAGGTGCTCGCATGAACCTGCCGGTTTCCAGCAACGCCGCCGCCGTCAATCCGGTCACCGAAGCCGGGCGGATGGCGCCCAAGAACTACGACGCCGTGCTCCTCGCCTCCTTCGGCGGGCCGGAAGGCCAGGAGGACGTCATCCCCTTCCTCCGCAACGTCACCCGCGGCCGGGGCATCCCGGACGAACGGCTGGAAGAGGTCTCGCACCACTACCGCGCCAACGGCGGCATCAGTCCCATCAACCAGCAGAACCGCGAGCTCAAGGCTGCCCTGGAGGCGGAACTCGCCGCCCGGGGGATCGACCTGCCCGTCCTCTGGGGCAACCGCAACTGGGCACCGTACATCCCGCAGACCCTGCAGGACGCGTACGACGCCGGCCACCGCCGCCTGCTGATGATCACCACGAGTGCCTACTCCTGTTACTCCAGCTGCCGCCAGTACCGCGAGGACATCGGCATGGCCTTGACGGAGACCGGCCTGGACGGCCGGCTGGAAGTGGACAAGGTGCGCCAGTACTTCGACCACCCCGGCTTCGTGGAGCCCTTCATTGAGGGCGCCGCCGCAGGCCTCGCCGACGTCCGGGAAAAGCTCGCAGCGGCCGGCACTCCCGACGCGCCCGTCCAGATCCTGTTCGCCACCCACTCCATTCCCACCCGGGACGCGGAAGCGGCCGGCCGGTCCGAAGGCGAACCCCGCGAGTTCGAGGAAGGCTCGGCCTACGTGGCCCAGCACCTTGCCACCGCGGACGCCGTCATCCAGCGCGTCAAGGACGAAACCGGCCTGACCGCCCCCTGGTCCCTGGTGTACCAGTCACGCTCCGGCGCTCCGCACGTGCCATGGCTCGAGCCGGACATCAATGACGCCATCGAGGAGCTGGCCGGCCAGGGCGTCAAAGGCATCGTCATCGTGCCGCTGGGGTTCGTCAGCGACCACATGGAAGTTGTCTGGGACCTTGACACCGAAGCCCTGGAAACCTGCGCCAACCTTGGACTCGCCGCCACCCGCGTCCCCACGCCGGGCACGCACCGCAAATTCGTCAACGGCCTGGTGGACCTGATCTCCGAACGCACCGTGGCGAACAACATCAGCGGCCGTCCGGCGCTGACGGACCTCGGTCCCTGGTACGACGTCTGCCGGCCGGGATGCTGCCAGAACTTCCGTGGCGAGAAGCCCACCATCGCCGGAGCAGACACCACCGTTGGCACCGGGCACGCCCCCTATCCCGGCGAAGCCGGGACGGGGCAGCCGGCCTCTTCCGGGGGAGCGCCGCAGCAGTGACGGTCCGCATCGGCACCCGTGCCAGCAAGCTGGCGCTCACCCAGACGCAGCAGACGGCAGACCAGCTTGCCGCCGTCGGAGGCTTCCCGGTGGAACTCGTCCACATCAGGACCGACGGCGACGTCCTCACCGGCTCGCTCTCGCAGATGGGGGGCACCGGGGTTTTCGTTGCCGCCCTGCGTGATGCGCTGCTGCGCAATGAATGCGACGTCGCGATCCACTCGCTCAAGGACCTGCCCACCGGGGCGGCAGTGGGGCTCAGCCTCGCGGCCACCCCGCGGCGCGTCGATGTCCGCGACGTCCTGTGTGCCCGCGACGGGCTGAAACTGGCTGACCTTCCCGCAGGTGCCAGGGTGGGTACCGGTTCGCCCCGGCGCGCAGCCCAGCTCCGCACCGCCCGCCCGGACCTGGAGATCGTGGACATCCGCGGCAACGTGGACACCCGCCTGGGGCGGGTTCCCGGGTTGCCGGGCAACACCGTCAGCGACGTGGTTCCGGGCAAGTCCTGCGACCTGGATGCCGTGGTTCTCGCAGCCGCAGGCCTGGAACGCATCAGCCGCCTGGATACGGTCAGCGAGTTCCTTGAAACGGACGTTATGCTGCCCGCTGCAGGCCAGGGCGCGCTCGCCATCGAGTGCCGCACCGCGGACGCTCCGCCGAGGCCCGGCTTCGCAGAAGGTTCGAAGGAAGTCCTGGCGCAGGCGCTGGCTGCGCTGGATGATCCGGACACCCGGCTTGCCGTCACGGCGGAACGGGCCCTGCTTGCACGGCTTGAGGCCGGATGCGCGGCGCCCGTCGGCGCCTACGCTTACCGCAAGGGCAGCCTGCTCCACCTGGAGGCGGCGGTATGTGCCGTGGACGGCACCGCCTCGGTCCGGGACAAGCGCGCCACCGACGGCCTGACAGAGGTGGGTGCCACGCTGCTCGGCATCGAACTTGCCGAAGCACTCCTGGCCGCCGGCGCCGCTGACATAGCGGACCTGCAGGCTTCCTGATCCCGGCCATGCCCAAGGCACCGTTGGCGGGGGCGCGGGTACTCATCACCCGCAGCCCGGAGCGCTCGCTGCCCCTCGTGGAGGCGCTGCGGAAGGCTGGAGCCGACGCATTGCTGCTGCCCTTGATCGACTTCGAACGGGCTCCGGACCAGCATTCCCTTGACGTTGCCTGCGATGCCCTGGCCGCCGGGGCCTTCGACTGGCTGGTAGTCAGCAGCGCCACCACGGTCCATGTGCTCGCTGCCAAGGCCGCCGAACGTGGCCTGGCGCTGGCCCGCTGGATCCCGGCTGCCACCCGCATCGCAGCCGTGGGCGCTGCGACCCGCAGGCTACTGGAGGCCCATGGGGTTGCTGTGGCCCTGGCGCCGGAGGAGGATCAGTCCGCCGCCGGCCTGCTGTCCGTGTGGCCGGACGGGGGCGGCAAGGTCCTGCTGCCGCAGGCGGACATCGCGCCGCCGCGCCTGGCGGAGGGACTTTCAGGGGCCGGCGGCAGCGTCACCGCCGTCACGGCCTACCGCACGGTGGACTACCCGGCGGCAGCGGAGCGCAGGCTCGCCATCCCGGCGGAGGCCGGGGCAGGGGAGGGGCAGCCGCCGTCGTACGCTTTGCTGACCCCGGCAACCGCCGCCGCCGAACTCGCCGCGGGACGCATCGACGCCGTGATCGCCGCTTCACCTAGCGCCGCGCGGCGCCTCCATGAGCTGTTTCCCCTGGGCCGCTGCCGGTTCGTGGCGATTGGGCGGCCGACGGCGGACCAGGCTTCCGCGCTTGGCTTGCCGGTGGCCGCCATCGCGGCCCGGCCCACGCCGGCCGGGCTTGTTGCTGCCGTGGCGGCAGCCCTCCAGCCGGAACAGGACGCAGGGAAGCCGCCCTGACGCGGGGGACGCCCGCCAACGGACACCCACCACGCTTGAACCAAAGCAAAGGACAGGATCATGACTTTTCCCAGCGACCGCCCCCGCCGCCTCCGCACCACGCCGGCCATGCGCCGGCTTACCGCCGAAACCCGCCTGGCGCCCGCCGAGTTGATTCTTCCGGCGTTCATCCGCGAAGGCCTGGCCGAGCCCAACCCCATCACCTCCATGCCAGGGGTTGTCCAGCACACCACCGACACCCTGAAGCGCGCCGCGGCGGAAGCCGTGGAGCTGGGGCTCGGCGGAATCATGCTGTTCGGCATCCCGGAAACCCGCGACGCCGAGGGAACGGCATCGCTTGACGCGGACGGGGTGCTGAACAAGGCCATCCGGGACGTGCGTGCCGAAGTCGGGGACAGCCTGGTGATCATGAGCGATGTGTGCCTGGACGAGTTCACGGACCACGGGCACTGCGGAGTGCTCGACGCCGACGGCTACGTGGACAACGACCGCACGGTTGGGATCTACGCACGGATGGCCGTGGCCCAGGCAGACGCCGGCGCCCACATGCTGGGGCCCTCCGGAATGATGGACGGCCAGGTTGCCGCGATCCGGTCCGCCCTTGACCAAGCCGGGCACACCAACACCTCCGTCATCGCCTACGCAGCCAAGTACGCGTCGGCGTTCTACGGCCCGTTCCGCGAAGCCGTTGATTCCCAGCTGAAGGGGGACAGGCGGACCTACCAGATGGACGCCGGCAACCGCACCGAGGCCCTGCGCGAAGTGGAACTGGACCTCGCCGAGGGGGCCGACGTCGTCATGGTCAAGCCCGCCATGAGCTACCTGGACATCGTCGCAGACGTCGCCGCCATGAGTCCGGTGCCGGTGGCCGCCTACCAGATCTCCGGAGAATACGCGATGATCGAGGCCGCGGCCGCCAACGGCTGGATCGACCGGCGCGCCGCCATCACCGAATCGGTACTGGGCATCCGCCGCGCCGGTGCCCACATGGTCCTGACCTACTGGGCCGCCGAACTGGCCGGCTGGCTGAAGGAGTCCTGATGGCTGGCTCACCGACACCCCGGCCCGTCGCTGTTCCGGAGAGTCCCACCGCCCCGGTGGCACCGGACCGGATACTCCTGGGCCTGAACACGTTCGGCGACGTCGGCGAGAATCCGGACGGAAGCCCGCAGCCGCATGCCCGGGTACTCCGCCAGCTGCTTGAAGAGGCTCAGATGGCGGACGCCGTCGGACTCCATGCGTTTGGCGTGGGCGAGCACCACCGCAAGGACTATGCCGTTTCAGCGCCGGAAGTCTTCCTCGCCGCCGCTGCCGCCCGCACCACCCGGATCCGGCTGGGCTCAGCCGTCACGGTCCTGAGTTCCGATGACCCCATCCGCGTGTTCCAGCGTTTCTCCACAGTGGATGCCCTTTCCAACGGCCGCGCTGAAGTCATGCTGGGCCGCGGCTCCTTCATCGAGTCCTTCCCGCTGTTCGGACTGGACCTCGCAGACTACGAGATCCTGTTCGAGGAAAAACTCGAGCTCTTTGACAAGGTGCGGGCACAGAAACCAGTGCACTGGGAGGGCCGTACCAGGCCGCCCGTGGCCGGGCTGAGCGTGTACCCGCCGCTCGAGCGGCACCTGCTGCCCACCTGGATCGGCGTCGGCGGCACCCCCGAGTCCGTGCTGAGGTGCGCCCAATACGGCTATCCCATCATCTTCGCGATCATCGGCGGGCAGCCGCGTGGCTTCCGGCCGCTGGTGGACCTGTACCGCGAGGCCATGGCCAAGTACGGCCACCCGATGCAGCAGGTTGCCACGCATTCTCCCGGACACGTGGCGGAGACCGACGAGCAGGCCAGGGAGGAACTCTTCCCGCACTGGCTGAAGCTGCGGAACAAGCTCGGCGCTGAACGGGGCTGGGGGCCTGCCGGACGGGGCGAGTTTGAGGCGCTGTGCGCTCCGGAAGGGGCGCTGTATGTCGGCTCCCCGGAAACGGTGGCGCGCAAGATCGTGCTGCTGAAACAGAACCTGGGCGTGGACCGCTTCGACCTCAAATACAGCAACGGGCCGCTGCCGCACTCTGCAATGATGCGCTCCATCGAGCTGCTGGGTACGGCCGTGGCGCCGCGCGTGGCTGAACTGCTCGGCACCTGACGCACCCGGCGCCGGCCACCTGAGAGAATAGGAACCATGACTGCCAGCAACCCTCGCAACGAGGAACTCTTCGACCGCGCCCGCCAGTTGATGCCGGGCGGGGTCAACTCACCGGTCCGCGCCTTCGGGTCCGTGGGCGGTACCCCGCGCTTCATGGTCTCCGCCAAGGGACCGTACCTCACGGACGCCGACGGCAAGGAATACGTGGACTTGGTCTGCTCCTGGGGTCCGGCGCTGCTGGGCCACGCCCACCCGGCTGTGCTGGAGGCCGTCCACGCCGCCGTGGACCGCGGCCTGTCCTTCGGAGCGTCCACCCCGGACGAGGCCAACCTGGCGGAAATCGTGAAGGACCGCGTACCCGCCGTCGAACGCCTCCGGATGGTGTCCACCGGCACCGAAGCCACCATGACCGCCGTGCGCCTGGCCCGCGGCTTCACCGGACGCAACCTCATCATCAAGTTTGCCGGCTGCTACCACGGCCACCTGGACGGACTCCTTGCCGCCGC
Organism: Pseudarthrobacter sp. CC4; assembly: GCF_048957775.1. Taxonomy (NCBI): domain Bacteria; kingdom Bacillati; phylum Actinomycetota; class Actinomycetes; order Micrococcales; family Micrococcaceae; genus Pseudarthrobacter; species Pseudarthrobacter sp. CC4. The sequence goes on from NZ_JARCCZ010000003.1 coordinate 22,741, forward strand.
AGGGTCCGGCGTCGCCACCCTCGCCCTGCCGGGTTCCGCCGGCGTCACCGAGTCCACGGCCGCAGAAACGCTGGTGCTTCCCTACAACGACCTTGCCGCCGTCAAGGAAGCCTTCGCCACCCACGGGCCCAACATCGCCGCTGTCATCACGGAGGCAGCGCCGGCGAACATGGGCGTGGTGACACCGGAGGAAGGCTTCAACCTGGGCCTGTCCCGCATCACCCGCGAACACGGGGCACTGCTCATCGTGGACGAAGTGCTCACCGGGTTCCGCACCGGCTATTCCGGCTACTGGGGGCTTACCGGCGGAGCGCCGGACGCTGCCGAGCCGTGGACCCCGGACCTGCTTACGTTTGGCAAAGTCATCGGCGGAGGAATGCCGACGGCGGCCCTCGGCGGGCGTGCCGACGTCATGGACTACCTGGCCCCGACGGGTCCCGTCTATCAGGCCGGAACGCTCTCCGGAAACCCGGTGGCGATGGCGGCCGGTGTGGCCACCCTGACCCATGCCACCCGGGACGTCTACTCCTTTATCGATGTCCGCTCGCTGGAACTTTCCTCGGCACTGTCCAGCGCTCTGGACTCCGCCGGGGTGGACCACTCCATCCAGTTTGCCGGCAACCTCTTCTCGGTGGCCTTCGGCACCTCAGCCAACGGCGTCCACAACTACGCTGACGCCCAGGCGCAGGAGAGCTTCCGCTACGCGCCGTTCTTCCACTCGATGCTGGAGTCCGGGGTGTACCTGCCGCCGTCGGTCTTTGAGGCCTGGTTCCTGTCCGCTGCTCATGACGACGCGGCCATGAACCGGATCTATGATGCACTGCCTGCCGCAGCCAAGGCGGCAGCAGCGGCCCGGGGCTAGAAACTCCGGAACATCCCGGCCACACATAAAGAAATCCCCGGCTGCGGGCTGCAGCCGGGGATTTCTTTATGTGCTTCGGGAACTACAGGACGTCCGAGAGGAAGCCCTTGAGGCGGTCCGTTGCCGGTGCGGTGAAGATCTGCTCCGGCGGCCCGGATTCGACAACCACTCCGGCGTCCATGAACGTCACGGTGTTCGAGACGTTGCGGGAGAAGCCCATTTCGTGGGTCACCACCACCATGGTCATGCCCCCCTTCGCGAGGTCGGCCATCAGCGCCAGGACTCCCTTAACAAGCTCGGGGTCCAGCGCGGAGGTGGCCTCATCAAAGAACATCACCTCCGGCTTCATGGCAAGTGCCCGGGCGATGGCAACGCGCTGCTGCTGGCCTCCGGAAAGGTTTGCCGGGCGGGCATCGGCCTTGTGCCTCAGGCCCACCAGGTCCAACTGCTCCAGGGCCTCGGCGCGTGCCTGCTCCTTGGAGAGTTTGCGCAGCTTCCGCAGCGCGAGGGATACGTTGTCCACCACGGTCTTGTGCGGGAACAGGTTGAACTGCTGGAACACCATGCCGATCCGTTGCCGCAGCTCGTCCGGGTTGTCCTTCAGGACCGAACGGCCATCCAGGAGGATGTCGCCCTGGTCCGGCTCGATCAGCCGGTTCATGACGCGCAGGAGGGTGGACTTGCCCGACCCCGATGGGCCGATCACCGAGGCAGTGGTGCCCTTCTCCACGTGCAGGTCGATGCCGCGGAGAACATGGTTGTGGCCGAAGGAGAGGTGCAGGTTCTTGCCGGTCAGGGTTCCGGAAGCGAATTCCGTCATGCCTGTGCCCCCTTGCCGATAGGTGCTGCCAGCTCATCCGGTTCCTTCTTTTCCGGCTTGCCGGTTCGCAGCCGGTGGTCGATGAAGTTCACGAAGTGGGTGAGCGGGACGGTCAGGATCAGGTACAGCACACCTGCGGCCACCAGCGGAGACAGGTTGCCGGTGTTGGCCATCGCGTCGTTTCCGATCCGGAAGATCTCCCGGTCCGAGGCGGCAAGCCCGAGCATAAACACCAGTGAGGAATCCTTCAGCAGCGAGATGAACTGGTTTACCAGGGCGGGAAGGACCCGCCGGATTCCCTGCGGCACCACCACGAGGCGCATGGAACTGCCGTAGCTGAAGCCAAGGGCCCGGGAGGCCTCCAGCTGGCCCTTCTCCACACTCTGGATGCCCGAGCGGAAGATCTCGCCGATGTAGGCGGCCGCGATCAGCGTCAAGGCCAGGATGCCCAGGGGGTAGGGGTTCCTGGATCCGGTGATTTCCCGGGCGATGGGACTGAGGCCAATGCCGATGACCAGGATCACCAGGATGGCAGGGAGGCCCCGGAAGATATCGGTGTAGATGCGCGCCACCCAACGGGCGCCCGCGTTGCGGGAAATCCCCATCATGGCGAGCCCGAGCCCCAGCAGGGAGCCGAGGATGCCGGAGGCGACGGCCAATATCAGGGTGTTGGGCAGGCCCACCATGAACAGGGCGGGAATGACTTTGGCCATTTCCTCCCAGTTGAAGAAGGTGTCAGCCAGCTGGTCCAAGAGATCCATGAACGTCCCGGCTCAATCAGCTCTGGGGAACCGTGGCGGCCTTGCTGCCCGGCTTCCAGTCAGAGGGCATCTCGCGGTCCGGGTACCATTCCTTGGTCAGCTTGGTCCAGGTTCCGTCGGCGATGACAGCGTCAAGGCCGGAGTTCAGCGCGTCGATCAGCGGCTGGTTGTCCTTGGCCACCGCGTAGGCAGTGAAGTTCTGCGTGTTAACGACGGATTCGACGATCGCGGTGCCGTCGCCTTCCTTCACCTGGCCGCTGGCCTGCTGCGAAGGAGCCACCCAGGCGTCCACCTGGCCGTTGCGCACGTTGGCGTAAACCGTGGCGTAGTCCGGGAAGCGGATGGGTTCCATCTTCAGGGTGTTGGTCACGTAGTCGTCCTGGACGGTGCCCTGGACGACGCCGATGCGGAGATCGTCCTTAAGGTCGGCAAAGCCCTTGATGCCGCTGTCGGTCTTGGCAACCACGGCCATGAAGCCGAAGTCGTAGCCGTTGGTGAAGCCGACGTTCTGGCGGCGCGCGTCCGTGGTGGAGATGGAGGAGGATCCGACGTCGAACTGCTTGGTGGAAACCTGGGAAAGCAGGGCGGAGAAGTCCGTGGCAACAAACTCGACCTCAAGGCCGAGCTTGCCGGCGATGGCCCGCAGCAGCTCGTTGTCGTAGCCGGTGAACTTGCCCGAGGGGTCAATGAATATGTTCGGCGGGGCGTCCGACAGGGTGCCCACCTCAAGCTTGCCTTCGGTGTTCAGGCCGAGCTTGGTCTTGTCGATCTGGTCAATCGGGGTGACGGTAGCGGTGGTGTACTTGTCCAGCGTCTGCTGGTCGCTGCCGGCGAGGGCGTCCGTGGGCGTGCCGCTCGGCTGGGCTGATCCTGAACCGCACGCTGCCAGGGAAACCGCGAGGGCGATTGCCACGGGAGCGGTTGTCAGCCACTTCATCGCTTTGATTTTCATCAGTCTGTCGCTTTCATTGAGTCATAAGTCAACCGGGCCGCAAGGCTGCGCTGGTGGCGCCTGGCACCTGCCCGAGGCTGTTCAAGCACTGCATGGCAGGGGTGACCGCAAAACTTTATTGTCTCACTTCAGTGTTTGGCGGCCGTGAGGCGAACAAGTGCTGGCTCTGAAGGCAAATGATCGAAGGAACTTTCGTATAGGCGCTGATGGCCCTCGTACTGGAGTCCTGCGGCCCCGTGCGGACGAATCCATGAGTCCCTCACCGGCCCCGTTGTGTGAGCAGTGCGACTGTGAAATATCTCTCGCCGTGGCCCTGCCGGAGACGGTCCCGGTCAGAAGCCGGCCGTAGTGGCGTCCTGCGGCGGAAGGACCGGCCAGTCACCTTCGATGACGGCTGCGGGCTTCGTCTTGCGGAGGTAGTCCTGGAAATCGGCGGCCTGGCTTACTGCCCACTCGACCTGCAGCTGGTGCAGCTGGCTGGCCGGCATGCTGAGTTTGGGAAACTTGCCGGCCATGGCGTCCAGGACCCTCAAGGTGGCCAGGGCATCAGCGGCCGACGTATGGGCGTTGTCCAGGACCACGCCGTATTCCTCGCACAACGCCGTGAGGGTCCGCTTGCCCTTCCGGTAGCGGTCCACCTGCTTGTTCATGATGTACGGGTCCAGGACCGGGAAGCGGGTCAGCTGAGGGACCCCGTACCGGGCCGACTCGGCAGCCAGCACCGTGAAGTCATAGCTGGCATTGAAGGCGATGACGGGGGTCCCGTCGTCGAACAGTCCCTGCAGCACGGCCGCAACCTCCCGGGTCACTTCGTGGGCAGGCCTGCCCTCACGGCGTGCCTGTTCGGTGGTGATGCCGTGCACGTCACTGGCCTCGGTGGGTATCTCTACCCCGGGATCCGCCAGCCACTCGTGTTCCTGGATGACGTCGCCCGTGTGGTTCACCACCGTCACCGAGGCGGTGACGATGCGTGCAGCCCGGGAGTTGCGCCCTGTGGTTTCGAGGTCGAAGGCTGCGCGGGGGAGGGTGTTCCAGGTGCTCATGCTTCAACGCTAAAGGGCACCACCGACAATTCCGTGGAACGCCACTGCGGCTAGATTGGATCAATGCGGATTGAGTATGTGGAGGCGGTGCTGGCCATTGTGGAACTGGTGCCCGCCGGATCCGCCGTCGCGTATGGCGACGTCGCCGAGCTGTTGGGTTCAGGCGGGCCAAGGCAAGTCGGCACGGTCATGAGCCACTACGGGAGCGGAGTCCCCTGGTGGCGGATTCTCAAGGCGAGCGGCCACGCACCGGACGGATACGAGGCTGAGGCCCTCCGCCGCTACCTGGCCGAGGGCACACCCCTGCTGGGCGCCTACCTCGACTTCCAGCGGACCGGCGAGGGGCGCTGGCGGGTGGATCTTTCGGCCGCCCGCTGGGCGCCAAGCGATGCCCAGTTCGACAGGATTGATGTGGTCGCCGAAATGCTGGAGCGGCGGCTGCACAGATTGTCGGCGGCCGATGATGGAATGTCCCTGTGACAGTAACCATGCCCCTCACCGGCCCCCTTGACGAATCCCGGGATGGCTCCGCGGACGGCCCCGCGCGTCATTCCGGTGAACCCGCCGGCCCGGGAGACGGCCGTACGCCCCCGCGGCAGGCCGGAGCTGCAGGAACCGGCCTGCGGCTGCTGCCGCCCAGCCAGGTGCATGTCGTGGCGCCCCTGCTCTCCGCCGACCAGCAGGCGGCCGTCGACGTCCCCCAGGGAACAGGGCCGGTTTTGCTGCCCGGCGCTCCGGGAACTGGCAAGACCACCGTCCTTGTGGAGGCCGCCGTCAGCAGGGTCACCCGTGACGGCGTGGATCCCGAGCGGATACTGATCCTGGCGCCCAGCCGCCTGGCTGCCGATGCCATGCGGGACCGCTTCACGGCCCGGCTGGACAGGAGCCTGAGCACCACCCCCGCGCGGACCTGGGCCTCCTACGCCTTTGACGTGATCCGGCGTGCCAAGGCGGAAGGGATCCTTCCCCTGTCCCGGCCGCCCAGGCTCCTCTCAGGCCCGGAGCAGGACCTCATCATCAAGGAGCTCCTTGAAGGCCATCGCCTGCCCGGCCTGGAGCTTCCCTGGCCCGCCGACATTGAAGGTGCCCTGGAAACCCGGGGCTTCCGGCAGGAAGTCCGGCAGCTGTTCGACCGCATCATCGAGTCGGGCCGTACCCCCGGCGACCTGGTAGGGCTGGGACACGAGTGCCGCAGGCCTGACTGGATCGCCGCTGCGTCCCTGTACGCCGAGTACCGGGACGTCCTGGACCTGCGGATGCCTGAGGCTTTCGATCCGGCCGGCATCATCACGGCAGTACGGCAGATTTTCCAGGACTCTCCCGGCTTCCTGGCGGCGGAACGGGACCGGCTGCAGGTGATCCTGGTGGACGACATCCAGGAAGCCAACCCCGCAGTCTTTGAGCTCTTGGCCGACATCGCCGGCGGGAAGGACTGCTACGTGGCGTTTTCACCGGACACTGTGGTGCAGGGCTTCCGCGGTGCCAGGCCCGACCTGGTGGCAGAACTGCCCGGGCTGCTGTCGCCCGGTGCACCCGTGGCGGAGCGTCCACTGCGGTACGCCCACCGGCAAGCGCCCGCGGTGGCCGAAGCCTGGCTTGGAGTGGCCGGGCGGATTTCACAGCGCGCGGGCGGGCAACTGGCCCGGCGGCTTGACCAACCCGACCCTGATCAACCCGACGACGCCAGACCCCAAGGGGCAGTGGAAGCACACCTTGTTCCGTCCGCCGTGCACGAACTGCGCTACGTTGCCCAGCGCATCCTGGACCAGCACATCAACCACGGGCGCGACCTTGCCGAACTCGCGGTGATCGTGCGCAACGGCGCCCAGGTGAGCGAGTTCCAGCGTTACCTGTCGGGCCAGGGGATTCCTGTGCGGGTCCCGGTGGCGGAGTCCGCGGTCCGGGACGAAGTGGCAGTGCGCCCGCTGCTTGATGCCTTCGCGATTGCACTGGATCCCGCGCTGCTGACCCCGGAGGCCGCAGTATCCCTCCTGACCTCCCGGATCGGCGGTGCCACATCGATCGAGCTCCGCCGGCTGCGGCAGTCGCTGAGGAGGGACGAGATCCTGGGCGGCGGAGGCCGGACCAGCGACGCCCTGCTGGTTGAAGCATTGCTGGAACCCGGCGCACTGGAAACGCTCGGCATCGAAGGCCGTGCCGCACGCCGGGCAGCACGCATGATCCAGGCGGGCCGCCACGCCGCTGCGCAACCTGGCGCCAACGCCGAATCAGTGCTGTGGGCACTCTGGGATGCCACCGGACTCGCCGGTTCCTGGACGGAAACCGCCCTTGCCGGCGGTCCGCACGGCGCGCGTGCGGACCGGGACCTGGATGCCATGATGGCCCTCTTCCACACCGCGGAGCGCTACGTGGACCAGATGCCCGGGGCCGGCCCCGAGCAGTTCCTCGAGTATCTCCTGAACCAGGAGCTTCCCATGGACACCCTCGCTGCCCGTGCCCAGGTGGACGACGCCGTGGAACTGTTGACTCCAGCCAGTGCGGCCGGGCGTGAATGGCCGGTGGTGATAGTGGCGGGCCTCCAGGAAGGTGTGTGGCCCAATACCCGGCTCCGCGGCGAACTTCTGGGAAGTACGCTGTACAGCGATGCGGTGGAACACGGGCCGGGGTACGCCCTGCAGCGTGATCCCCTGAGCCGGCTCCGCGACATCCGGTATGACGAACTGCGAAGCTTTTCCACTGCGGTCTCCCGCGCCCGCGAACTGCTCGTATGCACGGCTGTTTCCTCCGAGGATGACCAGCCGTCCTCCTTCCTGGACTACGTTGTGCCCCTGGAACCGGGCCAGGAGGGCCGTCCGTTCACGGCAGTGCAGCGGCCCATGGCGCTGCGGGCCCTTGTTGCCGAACTCCGGCAGCACGCCCAGCTGGACGGCGGGGACGCTCCGCAGGCGGATGAGGCGGCCAGGGTCCTCGCCCGGCTGGCAAAGGCTGACCCGCCGGTGCCCGGCGCGCATCCGCAGAGCTGGTGGGGCCTTCTTCCGCTGACGTCGGCGGCAGCGGTGGTTCCGCCTGGCGGTACCGTCTTTGTCTCACCGTCAAAAGTCGAGACCGTGCAGAAATCCCCGCTTGACTGGTTTATCCAGGCCGCGGGAGGCGAAGCTGCCACTGACTTCGCCCGCAGCCTTGGCACCCTGGTCCACGCCATTGCCCAGGAGCTGCCGGATGCGTCCGGCAGTGAGTATGTCGCAGAACTGGTCCGGCGCTGGCCCGCACTGGGAATGAAGGACAACTGGGAGGGCAGGCTGGACTTCCAGCGTGCCGAGTCCATGGTGCGCAAGCTGGCACAGTATGTACTCCTCATGCGAAGCGAAGGCCGAAGCCTGCTCGGAGTGGAACAGGATTTCGACGTCGCCCTCGGAAAGGTTCCTGTCGATGATGCTCCCGCGCGGGACGCTGTCCTGCGCGGCCAGGTGGACAGGCTTGAGGTGGACGCCGAAGGCAGGCTGGTCATCGTGGACCTCAAAACCGGAAAACGCCAGCCCGGTAAGGGGGAACTGTCACGGCATCCCCAGCTCGGCGCCTACCAGGCCGCGGTGCTCGCCGGGGGCTTCCAGGACCGACCGGACAGCCCCGCCGCTCCGCTCTCTGGCGGTGCCGTCCTGGCCCAGCTCGGCACCGGGGCAAAGAATCCCGCCATCCAGCATCAGGACGCCATAGACCCTCAGGAGAACTGGGCGATGGACATGGTGAAGGATGCAGCCGCCGTAATGGGAGGCACCACGTTCGAAGCACGGCACGATCCCTCGAAGGGAAGCCATGGCGGCCACGGCTGCAGGCTCCCCGAGGTGTGTCCGCTGTGCGTGCGCGGAAGGCAAGTGACCGAATGAGGCCGGACATGCAAAACTCCCCGACTGCCCTCTCCGCCCTTGCCCCGGTTTCCGGGCCCGGCGGGGATGCAGGGCCACCCCCGGAGCCCCGCTTCAGCCCCGAGGAGCTTTCGGTGCTCCTCGGGGAGAAGAACGTTCCTACCCCCGAGCAGTCGGCCATCATTTCGTCGCCGCTCGCGCCGAGGCTGGTCATTGCGGGGGCGGGATCCGGCAAGACAGCCACCATGGCGGACCGGGTGGTGTGGCTCGTGGCCAATGGCTGGGTCCGTCCCGAGGAAGTGCTGGGCGTGACGTTCACCCGGAAGGCAGCAGGTGAACTCGCTTCGCGCATCAGGGGAAAACTGGCCGCCCTCCAGCGCGTGGTTGTCCAGGATAGAGGTGTCCAGGACGGCGCCGACGCGGACAGCGGGGGCAGGGTGTTCCAGCACGGGCTGCTCAGCAGTGATGCGCTCGAACCGAAAGTTTCCACCTACCACTCCTTCGCCAGCGGCATCGTCTCTGACTATGGGCTCCGCCTTGGAGTGGAGCGGGACGTGGTCCTGCTGGGCGGCGCGCAGGCCTGGCAGTTGGCCAGCGAGGTCGTGGAGGGTTACGACGGCGAGTACGGGCATTTCCGCGCCGCCAAGTCCACGCTCGTGAAAGCAGTCATCCAACTTGCCGGTGAATGCGCCGAGCACCTCCAGGAACCCGAAGACGTCGAAGCCTGGCTGATGGCGCGGCTGTCCGACTTTGAGTCATTGCCGTATCTCGCCACCAAGAAAAGGAACGCCCCGCAGGCAGCGGCTGACCTCGCCGGCATGTTGAGGACCAGGGCAAGCGTGGCGGACATGGTTGGCCGGTACGCGGCGGCGAAGCGGGCCCGGGGAGCACTTGATTTTGGCGACCTGGTGGCCCTTGCCGCCCGCGTGGCGCAGGACGTGCCTTTGGCCGCCCACATGGAACGGCAGCGCTACAAAGTGGTCCTGCTCGACGAGTTCCAGGACACGTCCCACGCCCAACTGGTCCTGTTCTCCCGGCTCTTCGGCGGCGGGCACGCGGTGACCGCCGTTGGCGACCCCAACCAGTCGATCTACGGTTTCCGCGGTGCGTCGGCAGGCCAGTTGTTCCATTTCGTGCGCGAGTTCCCCGTGTGGAAAGGGAGGCCAGGACATGGGACAGAGCCAACCGGGGCGGAGGGCACCCCGGCAGGGGGAATGGCGGAAGGCGGGGCCAACTGGGCTCCCGCGCCGACGTCGTACCTGACAACGGCGTGGCGGAACGGACGGTCCATCCTGGCCGCTGCCAACGTGATGTCTGAATCTCTGGCCCGGTCAGCGGCGCAGCGCGGACCGGCGGGCGGGGGAGGGCCGGCCGCGCCCAAGGTGCCGCCGCTGCAGCCGAGCCCGTATGCGGCAGCGGGATCTGTGGTGCTGGGGCGGTTCGGAAGCGATGTGGAAGAAGCCTCAGCGCTCGCCGATGACGTCCTGAAGTACCGGGTGACGGATTTCGAGCTGAAGCCCGACGGTTCGCCGGTTCCGCCCGCCATCGCCGTCCTTTGCCGGCGGCGCGCACAAATGGAGCCCATCCGGCGGCAGTTGGAGGCCCGAGGCATTCCCTACGAGATAGTCGGACTGGGCGGACTCCTTGATACCCCCGAAATCGTGGATCTTGTTGCCACCCTGCGTGTCCTCGCCGACCCCGGCCGTTCCGATGCGCTGATGCGCCTGCTGGCAGGGGCGCGCTGGCGGATCGGCCCCGCAGATCTGATGGCCTTGCGGGACTGGTCCAGCCAGCTTGCCCGGCGTCGGGCCCAGGCTGGACGGGGCGATGACCAGCTTCCGGATGCCGGCCCGGCCGTCCTCGAAGGCGACCTTACCGACGGTGCCAGCCTGGTGGAGGCATTGGATTGGCTGCCCCGGGAAGGATGGACCTCATCGAACGGCAGGTCCCTGACCCCCGCTGCACGGGAGCGGATGGTCCGGTTCTCCACGGAGCTGCGTCAGCTCCGGGGCTACCTTGGGGATGACCTCACCACCCTGCTCGGGGAAGTGGAAAGGGCCATGCTCCTTGATATCGAGGTTGCCGCCAGGCCCGGCATCAGCATCCACCAGGCGCGCCGGAACCTCGATGCCTTCCAGGATGCCGCTGCCGGGTTCCTGCGGACGTCCCAACGCGTGGACATCCTCGCCTTCCTGTCCTGGCTGGAGGCTGCGTCAGCAGAAGAAAACGGACTGGAAGCACCACCGGGCGACGTCAACCGGGAGGCCGTGCAGCTGCTTACGGTCCATGCTTCCAAGGGGCTGGAATGGGATGTCGTTTTTGTCCCGGGACTGAACGCCAAGGACTTCCCCAGCGACCGCGACTCACGCTGGAGCAGCGGGTCCGCAGCCTTGCCCTGGCCGCTGCGCGGTGACCGGGCAGACCTTCCCCAGTGGGACCTCGACCAGCCTGACCAAAAAGGCTGGCTGGATGCGGAAAAGGACTTCAAGGCAGCTGTCCAGGCCCACGCGGAATCGGAGGAGCGCCGCCTGGCCTACGTGGCGTACACCCGGGCCAAGCATGTCCTGTGGGCGTCCAGCGCCGCCTGGGTGGGGTCCAGGTCGGGACGGGCGGAAATGTCGCCATTCCTGGCAGAGCTTGAAACTCTGGCCGCCGCGGCAAGCGAGGGCACGGTGCCGGCCGTCATCCATCCGCGCTCAGTGGAGGAGTCCTCACTGCCTGAGACCAGTCCGCTGACGCTCGATACTGAGGTGGCCGGCTGGCCGTACGATCCCCTGGAGGGGCCGGTGGACCCCCGCACGGGGGAGCGCCTGCGCTTGGCAGGCGGCCGGAGGCGCGCTATGGAATCCGCGGCTGCCCGGGTGGCAGCGGCGCTGGAGGACGCTCCCCGCGCGCGGACAGCCACCCGGGAGCCCGAACTTACAGGGGTTGCCGCCGGGTGGGCCCGGGAAGCAGCGTTGTTGCTCGAACGCCGGGCGAGGAGGTCTTCAGCCAACGACGTCCACCTTCCCGCCCACATTTCGGCATCCACGCTCGTTGACCTTGGCGAGGACCCGTCAGCCGTGGCCTGGCGGCTGCGCAGGCCCGTGCCCCGGGAACCGGGCATGTCGGCCCGGAAGGGCACGGCTTTCCACGCGTGGGTGGAAGAGTACTTTGGCACGGCCGGCATGCTGGACCTCGGTGAAGCGCCGGGCTCGGATGATCACATCGACGCGGCGTACGACCTCGACGCCATGGTGGCCACCTTCCGGTCGTCCCCCTGGGCCCACCGCTCTCCGGCCTTCATTGAGGTTCCGGTGGAGACACGAATAGGGGACGTGGTGGTCCGTGGACGTGTTGACGCAGTGTTCCAGGATCCTGACGGGCGCTGGGACCTGGTGGACTGGAAGACCGGCCGGCGGCCCTCCGGGGACCTGCTTCGGGCCAAGGCCGTCCAGCTGGCGGTGTACCGGCTGGCATGGTCGCGGCTGAAGGGCGTGCCGCTGGAGGACGTGCGCGCAGCGTTCTTCTACGTTGCCGATAACGAGGTGGTGCGGCCCCACGACCTGGGTACAGCAGGCCAGTTGGAGGAGATCGTGGCGGCAGCCCTAGCTTCCCCTAGTCCTTCTTGATGTCGACGATTGAGAGCGCCGCGGTGGAGGTGTCGTCCGGTCCGCCGGCGGACCCTTGGCCGGGGGTCTCCGGCTCCACCGGAAGTGGAGTCACGGCAACCGGAATTTGAGTCACGACGACGGCGGGCTGGGCCGGGACGGGCAGGACGGTGACCGGCGGCACGGCTGCCGGCACGTCGTCGTCGGCCGCCCTGATGCCTGGGACAGCCTCGGGAGCAACGCCCTCATGCCGTACCGCGTCAGGTGCCCCGGCAGCGGGGGCGCCCGGGGCCCCGGCAGCTGCCGCGGGCGGGAGGGGCTCAACGCTGATGGGCTGCCCGCCGTGCTCAGCGATGTCGCTTGCCAGCGTGTCCAGCATTTCTTCTGCCTCGGCAATCATGGAGGCATCGCCGGCAGCGATCCCCTTCACCAGGTACTGCGCGAGGGCGAATTCAGCGGAGAGCGCGGCCCGCCGGAGGAGGTGGTTGTCGGGGGTGTCACGGCGGCCGGAGGTGTAGGCCGCCAGGACGGCATCCACAAAATCATGCTCGTTGGAGGCGACCAGCCATGCGAAGTCGTCCGCGGGGTCGCCGATGCGGAGATCGGTCCAGCCGGTCACCGCCGTGACCCGCTGGCCCTCTACCATCAGGTTGTCCTCATGCAGGTCCCCGTGCACGACGCAGGGATTGAAGCGCCACAGGGACACGTCTTCCAGCGCGTGTTCCCAGCGAAGCAGCAGGGCGGGGGGAATCTTCCCGGTGGTGGCTGCCTGGTCCAGCTCATTCAGCCTGCGCTGCCGGAATTCATTCGGGGTGTAGCTGGGCAGGTCCGCGTTGCTGACCAGGGCCCGGGGAAGATCGTGAATGGCCGCCAGCGCGACGCCGATTTCGCGGGCGAGGGCATCCGGTCCAGCCGTGAGCTCTTCGACGCTGCGGGTGCTCCCGCCCAGATGCGAATACACGAAGGTGCTCAGGCTGCCCAGCCGCACACTGCCCGCAACCGTGGGCATCAGAAAAGGCAGCTCAGCCCGAATGCCCGGCGCGAAGGCGCGCAAGACCAGGAACTCGGTTTCCAGCCGTGCGCTGGCCTCGGCATGCCGCGGGGACCTCACCCGCCAGCGCTTCCCCTCCGAATCGAGGAGCAGGGCAGAGTCGAAGTCCGCGGGATCGTCCGGGGCAGAGCTAACGGCCGTCGGGGTCAGTCCGGGGACTGCCGCGGTTGCAACGGCTGCCAGTTCAATCGGTTTTCTTCTCACCATTCCACGGTAGATTGCCTGCCGTCCGGGAGGCCGGTCCGGCGGCGGCGAGTCTTGAGATACCTGCAAATCAGGGGAGGGGAGGTCGGCCGGGAAACGGCCTCGAAATGTCAATTGTCAGCGCCAGTCAGTACGGTGGACCTATGAGCCACGCCGAGTCTGTTACACCGGTCTACCAGGGGCAGCAGGCAATGCTGCCCGCCAACCACCTCAGGGACACACTGCTCCCTGTCAGGCCGGCGCTGGTGGACCGCGGATCGGCCGAGCGCACGGCTCCCGGAATAGTTGCCAGCCAGCTGGCCAACCCCGCAACGTTGGCCGTTGTCCTGTCGGGCCGGCGGGGGCTGGTACAGGGCGGCGGGTTGTTTACGGCCGCTGCGGCGCCCCTGCTTGAGGAACTCACCACGGCAGGCTCAGCCCCGGAACTGGTCATCTTCCTGGGCACCGCCCTCCCGGACTCGGACTTTCCCGCAGGAACCGGGCTGCTGCTGTTTGTCCTGCCGGAGCCGGCGGCTCCGGGAACAGCCGGAATCCCCTCCGACGCCCAGTGGGCCGGTTTCCGCGACGTGGCTGCCGGGCTGACCCCAACCCACACCGCGCTCTTTGTCGAATCAAGTGCCATCGCCAACTGGCATGCCGGCCACACGCATTGTCCGCGCTGCGGGAAGCCCACCGAGGTGGAAGCCGGGGGCTGGGTGCGTCGCTGCCCGGTGGACTTGTCGGAGCACTACCCGCGGACGGATCCCGCCATCATCGTCACGGTCGAGGGCCCTGACGGCCGGCTGCTGCTGGGCGGCGGAGGTCCTACGGATGCCAGGAACTATTCCACGCTGGCAGGCTTCGTGGAGCCCGGGGAGTCCCTGGAACAGGCAGTAGTCCGCGAGATCTACGAAGAGGTTGGGGTCCGGGTGACCGCGTGCCAGTACCTCGGATCGCAGTCCTGGCCGTTCCCTGCCTCGCTTATGCTTGGATTTACCGCCGTCACCGAAGACTCCGAAGCAACGCCCGACGGCGTCGAGGTCACCAGGGCGCGCTGGTTCAGCCGGGAGGAACTCCAGGAAGCCGTGCTCAGCGGGGAGATCACCATCTCCAGCCGGCTTTCCATTGCCCGCTCGCTGATTGAGCACTGGTACGGCGGACGCATCCAGGACCGGGCCGGGGCCTGACTCCTTTACGTATCCACCAGACTCCAGCACGCGGTAGTCGAGACCAAGAGCAGCAGAAGTGACTACAGAACATATTGACGGGACAGCCTCCCTGGAGGACCGCATCCTTGGCGGCCTGGACGCGGAGCAGCGCGAAGTCGCCAGCACCCTGAACGGCCCGCTGTGTGTCCTGGCAGGCGCAGGGACCGGCAAGACTCGCGCCATCACCCACCGCATCGCCTACGGCGTCCACTCCGGCGTCTATTCGCCGCAACGGCTGCTTGCGGTGACGTTCACGGCCCGGGCCGCTGCCGAGATGCGGAGCCGGCTGCGGGATCTCGGGGTGGGCAACGTGCAGGCACGGACATTCCACGCCGCCGCCCTGCGCCAGCTGCAGTTCTTTTGGCCGCAGGCGGTTGGCGGAACGCTGCCCAACCTCCTGGACCACAAGGCACAGATGCTGGCCGAGGCCGCGCGGCGGCTCCGGCTCAGCACGGACAGGGCCTCCATCCGCGATCTCGCCTCCGAAATCGAGTGGGCCAAGGTGTCGATGCTCACGCCGGCCAACTACCTGGAAAATGCCCAGGACAGGGGCGCCCCGGGAGGGTTCGACCTCACCGCCGTGGCCAGGGTCTTCCAGTCGTATGAGGACGTGAAGACGGACCGCAACGTCATTGACTTCGAGGACGTCCTGCTGATCACGGTGGGAATTCTCCAGGAGGACGAGAAGGTCGCTGCCACCGTCCGCGAGCAGTACCGGCACTTTGTGGTGGACGAGTACCAGGACGTCTCCCCGCTGCAGCAGCGGCTCCTGGACCTCTGGCTCGGCGGCCGGGACGAACTCTGCGTCGTCGGTGACGCCAGCCAGACCATCTATTCGTTTACGGGGGCTTCCCCCAAGCACCTCCTGGATTTCAAAGCCCGCTTCCCGCAGGCCAACGTGGTCAAACTGATCCGGGACTACCGTTCGACGCCCCAGGTGGTCAAGCTCGCCAACGACCTCCTGGCAGGCCGGCGGAGCGGCGGTCCACTGGCCGACGTCGCCTGGGCAACACCGCTCCAGCTCGTGGCCCAGCGGCCGGCGGGCCCGGCACCCCAGTTCACCGAGTGCGCGGACGATGAAGCAGAGGCTGCCACTGTTGCCCAGAAGATCAAGGCCCTGCTCGACGCCGGCACGCCCGCAAGCGAGGTGGCCGTCCTGTTCCGGACCAACGGCCAGTCCGAGGCGTACGAACAGGCCCTCGCTGCGGCCGGCATCGGGTACCAGCTGCGCGGCGGCGAGCGGTTCTTCGCCCGCAAGGAGGTCCGGGACGCCATCCTGCAGCTTCGGGCCGCAACCCGGGCCGTCGCGGAGACGGATTCCCCCGAGCCGCTGGGGCAACTGGTCCGGGACATTGTCTCGTCCCTCGGCTACACGGACTCCGCCCCCCACAGCGGCGGCGCACTGCGGGAGCGGTGGGAATCGCTGGCGGCCCTGGTGGCGCTTGCCGACGAACTGGTCCAAACCCGGGGTGCCCGGTTTGGCCTGGCCGACTTCGTCAACGAACTCCAGGAACGTTCCCTCGCCCAGCACGCCCCCACGGTCCAGGGCGTGACTCTTGCCTCGCTGCACGCGGCCAAGGGCCTCGAATGGGATGCGGTGTTCCTGGTGGGCCTCAGCGAGGGGCTGATGCCCATCTCCTTCGCTGACTCGCCGGAATCGGTGGACGAGGAACGCAGGCTCCTTTACGTGGGAATCACCCGTGCCCGGGAGCACCTGTCGCTGTCCTGGTCCACTGCCCGGACCCCGGGCGGACGGGCAAACAGGAAACCGTCCAGGTTCCTTGACGGGCTGCGCCCGGATTCGGTGGCGACTTCAACCACCCGGGGGAAGGTCACGGTGTCCCGCCGGAAGGCCGCCGCTCCTGCCATGTGCCGGGTCTGTGGAAGCATGCTCGCCACCGGCGCGGAACGCAAGGTGGGCCGGTGCAATTCCTGTCCGCCGAGTTATGAGGAGCAGACTTTCGATGCCCTGCGGAACTGGCGCCGCGAAGTTGCCCTCGCCGCCGAGGTGCCGGCGTTCGTCGTGTTCACCGATGCCACGCTCACGGCCATCGCCGAGGCGCGCCCCGCCTCGCTCGAAGAGCTGGCCGGGCTGGCAGGAGTGGGCCCGTCCAAGCTGGAACGGTACGGGGAGGACGTTCTGCGCGTCCTCACGGAAAGCACTTCCCTGTGAGGCCCGGCCAGGGCGCAAAGACGGCCGGAGCGGTTACTGCCCCTTTGACCACTGACGACGGTGCGCCCGTCGTGGTGCGGCGTTCGGCCCGGCGCACCCGCACGGTGGCGGCCTTCTGGGAGAACGGAAGCGCAGTTGTGGCCATCCCGGCGCGGTTTACCGCCGCCCAGGAGGCCGAATGGGTCCACCGGATGGTGGCCAAGCTGCAGCGCCAGGGGGAGCGGCGGGCAGCAGCGGGCAAGCGGCGCCCGGCCACGGACGCCGCCCTCGCCGCCCATGCCGCCCACCTGTCCGCACAGTACCTCGGGGGGCGGGCAGTGCCGACGTCGGTGCGCTGGGTCAGCAACCAGAATTCCCGGTGGGGTTCGGCTACTCCCGCTGAGGGCACCATCAGGCTCTCGGACAAGCTGCGGCCAATGCCGCAGTGGGTCATCGACTATGTCCTGCTCCACGAGCTCGCCCACCTGCTGGTGGCCGCGCACAATGCCGCGTTCTGGAAGCTGCTGGAGGCCTATCCCGAGACCCAGCGGGCCAAAGCGTTCCTGGAAGGTGTCTCCTTCGCCACCGGGCGCGGCATGGCCGATCCGGACGCGGACTGAAGCCGCACCCGCAACAATGCGGGCCCGGACGTCCTAGCCTTTCGGCTGGCCGTCCCGCCCCTCCTCCGGCCGCCCGCCGTCGCCGTCGTCCTTTGCGGTGCCGCCCTGGTCCTGGCCTTCGGCGCCGCCCTGGCCCTCAGCGCCGCTCCTGCCTTCGGGGGCGGCGTCGAAGCCGCCACTGAGGAGTTTCTCCAGGGCGTCGTCCACTTCGCTGTCGCTGGCTTCGGCCAGTTTGCGGCGCCCGCTGAAGCCCTTGGGGTCATCCAGGTCCTCGGGGGTGGGCAGCAGGTCCGGGTGGTGCCAGATGGCGTCGCGGCCTTCGATGCCGCGCTCTTCCTTCAAAGTGGCCCACAGCGTGGCGGCATCCCGCAGCCGGCGGGGCCTCAGCTCCAGGCCCACCAGGGACGCAAAGGCGTGCTCGGCCGGACCGCCGGTTGCCCGGCGGCGGCGCACTGTTTCGCGGAGCGCGCCCGCGGACGGCAGCAGCTTCTCTGTGGCGGCCGCCGTGAGCTCGTCCACCCAGCCTTCCACCAGCGCAAGCGCCGTCTCAAGCTTCTCAAGGGCCTGTTCCTGTGCGGGTGTCCGCTGCGGCATGAACACGCCCTGGGACAGGGCCTCCTGGATGCCCTCGGGGTTGCCGGGATCAAGGTCCCGCGCAAGTTCCTCAATCCGCGAGGTGTCGATATGGATGCCGCGGGCGTAGGCCTCGATGGCGCCCAGCAGATGGCCGCGCAGCCACGGCACCTGGACAAAGAGCCGCGCGTGCGCAGCTTCCCGTACCGCAAGGAAAAGCCGGATGTCATTCTCGGGCAGGGACAGGCCCTCACCGAACGCCGCAACGTTGGCCGGCAGCAGCGCCATCTCGAGGTCGGCCAGCGGAACACCGATATCGGTGGAGCTGACCACATCAGCGGACAGGGCGCCGATGGCCTGCCCCAACTGCATGCCGAAGATCGCCCCGCCCATGTTCTGGAGCATCGAGGATGCCCCGCCCATCATTGACTTCATCTCTTCGGGCATCTGTTCCGTCATTGCGGAGGACAGGGCGTTCGCGATGCTGTTCGCAACCGGCTCGGTCAGCCGTTTCCACGTTCCAAGGGTGGCTTCCACCCACTCCGCCCGGGACCACGCGTGGCCGATCAGGCCGGTGGCGGGAAGGTCTGTCACGGGGTCAAGCCACAGTTCCGCAAGGCGCAGGGCCTCGTCGACTTCGCGGGACTGCTGGGCAGTGACTGAAGGGTCGCTGCTGCTCGCCGCGACCCGGCGGGCGTTGTCATGGGCAAGCTGCCAGTTGACGGGACCTTCGGAAGGCGCACTCATCATTGCCTGCACCTGGGAGAACATCTGCGCGAGCAGGTTGGGGTCGTTGGGCAGCCCGGCAGCCTTGGCCAGCTCGGCGGGGTCGAAATTTTCCATCCCCTTGCCGCCCATGAGGTTCTGCAGCATTTCGGTCAACGGATCCTTGGGGGTGTCATCCCCATTGGACGAATTGAGTGGATTGGAGGCCATGATCCCGCCGATCGTCGGTTTGACTGTCAACCTTCACGGTACCCCGGCCATGCCCGGCTGTCTGCCGGACCGCCGGCCCGTTCGCTCTAGGCAAAGCGTTGGCAGGCACTGGTCACCGCGTAGTCTTGGTTGGGTGACTACAACCCGTGGCGGCCACCCCTCAGAGGACCACGCTCCTGAGCTCTTCACCCGCGGGTTACCTGCGCAGACAGAAGAAGCACCAACAGAAGAAACCAACGACGGCGGTCCGGCCGTCGGCAGGCTGCTGCCGGACCGTGCGCCGCGCGACCCTAAAGTGTCCGCCATGCTGTTGGCCGGGATGTCGGCCCTTGGGCTGGGAATCGCCGTCGGTACCATTCCGGTGCCGTACGTCATCGAGTCACCCGGACCCACGTACAACACCCTGGGTGAGAGCCAGGGAAAGCCGGTTATCAGCATCACGGGCCGGGATGCGTACCCGGCGAAAGGCAACCTGGACCTCACCACGGTCTACGTGGACGGCGGACCCAACGGGCCCGTCAGCATCCTTGATGCCTTTTCCGCCTGGCTTGCCCCCTCCAAGGCCGTCCACCCGGTGGAACTGATCTACCCCACCGGCACAACCAGGGAAGAGGCTGAGGAACAGAGTTCCGTGGCCATGACCACCTCCCAGGAGAACGCCGTGGCGTCGGCCCTCAAGGAGCTGGACATTCCGTTCGGGCAGCAGCTCCAGGCAGCGGGCCTCTCGGAAGGTTCCGCATCCGCCGGGAAGATCGAGCCCGGGGACATCCTCAAAACCATCAATGGCCGGGACATCACCTCACTGGCCGTTGTCCAGGAGGAACTGGCGGCAGGAAAAGGCGCGCCGGCCACCGTGGTGGTGGAGCGCGGCGGGCAGCCGGTCACGGAGACCATCACCCCCAAGGACAACGGCGAGGGCCGCTTCATCCTCGGCGTGATGCTCAAATACCTGTTCACGTTCCCCTTCACGGTCGACATCTCGCTTGAGAAGGTGGGCGGCCCCAGCGCCGGGCTGATGTTCTCGCTCGGCATTATTGACACCGTCACCCCGGGCGACCTGACGGGCGGCAAGCACATCGCGGGGACCGGCACCATCTCCCCGGACGGCCTCGTGGGACCCATCGGCGGGATCGAGCAGAAAATGCAGGGTGCAAGGGCCGGGGGAGCCACCATGTTCCTCGCGCCGGCCGCCAACTGCCGGGAAGTGGTGGGGCAGATCCCCGACGGGCTGCAGGTGGTCCGGGTGGAGAACCTCGCGGAGGCGCGTGACGCCGTCGAACGCGCCGGCAGCGGCCAGGACACGTCCGGCCTTCCGGCGTGCACAAGCAACTAGACTGGGCGCAACTAGACTCGACAGGAACTAAGCCTTACCGCCACTCGTGGCAATTGTGACGGACGAAACCAGCTGTTTGACCGGTGCCGGACGTCGCTCGCACGCACGCATCGAATAATCTGACGACCAGCTATGAGGTACCCAGTTTGTCCCGTCCCGCCAGCACCATGTCCACAGGCAGGCCCCCTTCACGACGCGGGGCGTTGACGCCCACCCTGATCGTTGTTGCCCTGGTGGTAGTGGGCTTCATCTTCTTCGCCAACGTCTGGACCGACGTCCTTTGGTACCGCCAGCTCGGCTTTATTGAAGTGTTCGTGACCGAGAACCTGGCCCGGATCGGCATCTTCGCGGCCGGTTTCGCGGTTATGTTCCTGGCGGTCTTCTTCGCGATCCGGATCGCCTACCACGCCAGGCCGGTTTATGCGCCCGACTCCGAGATCCGGGACAACCTCAACCGGTACCAGGCGCAGCTGGAACCCGTCCGCCGGGTAGTCATGGTGGGCCTGCCCGTCCTGTTCGGCCTCTTCGCCGGCAGCGCAGCCGCCAGCCAGTGGCAGAAAGTCCTCCTGTTCTTCAACCAGGAGCCCTTCGGGCAAGCGGATCCCGAGTTCAACATGGATATCAGCTTCTACCTGATGACGCTTCCGTTCTTCGGCTTCGTGACCGGATTCCTGATCAGCGTGGTGGTCATTGCCGGCATCGCAGGCATCCTCACCCACTACCTCTACGGCAGCATCCGGCTGATGGAACGCGGCGTCTTCACCAGCCGGGCGGCGCAGATCCACATCGCTGTCACCGGCGCCTCCTTCCTGGTGCTCCTGGGCATCAACTTCTGGCTTGACCGCTTTACGACAGTGCAAAGCAACAGCGGGCGCTGGGCCGGCGCCCTCTACACGGACGTCAACGCCGTCATCCCCACCAAGGCCATCCTCGCGGTGGCTGCGGTCCTCGTTGCCATCCTGTTCGTCGCCGCCGCGGTGATCGGCAAATGGCGACTGCCCGTCATTGGAACCGCGATGCTGGTCATCACGTCCATCCTCGCCGGGGGCGTCTACCCGTGGGTGATCCAGCAGTTCCAGGTCCGTCCTTCGGAAGAGACGCTGGAAAAGGAATACATCCAGCGCAACATCGACAACACTCGGGCTGCGTATGGCCTGGACAAGATCCAGGTGGACCGCTACAACGCCACCAACACGGCCAGCACCGGAGCCCTCGCGCCTGATGCCCAGACCACCGCGAACATCAGGCTGCTGGACCCGAACCTGATCTCGGACGCGTTCTCGCAGCTGGAACAGTACCGGCCGTACTACCAGTTCCCCGAAGCCCTCAACGTTGACCGCTACGAGGTGGACGGCAAGATCCAGGACACCGTGATCGCGGTCCGTGAACTGAACCCTGCCAACGTCGCAACCAACCAGCAGGGCTGGCTCAACCAGCACGTGGTTTATACACACGGATACGGCGTGGTGGCAGCCAAGGGCAACAAATTCACAGTGGACGGCAAGCCGGAGTTCCTGCAGTCGGGCATCCCGTCAACCGGTGTCCTCGGCGACGACTCCACCTATGAACCGCGGATCTACTTTGGCGAGTCCTCGCCGGACTACTCAATTGTTGGCGCGCCGGAAGGTGCTCGTGCTCGCGAGCAGGACAGGCCCTCCGGCCGGGAAGGCGAGGGCGAGACCCAGTACACCTTCCAAGGCAACGGCGGACCCAACGTGGGGACGTTCTTCAACCGCGTGCTGTACTCCATCAAGTTCCAGTCATCGGACCTGCTGCTCTCGGACGGCGTCAACCAGGAGTCCCAGATCCTGTACGACCGCAACCCCCGGGAGCGCGTGGAAAAGGTAGCTCCCTACCTGACCGTGGACGGCAATGCCTACCCTGCAGTGGTGGACGGCCGGGTCAAGTGGATCGTGGACGGCTACACCACCAGCCAGTACTACCCGTACTCCCAGCAGGAGCAGCTCTCGGATGCCACCGCTGACACCCAGACCACGTCCGGCCGGGCGGTTGCCCTGCCCAACAGCACGGTCAACTACATCCGGAACTCCGTCAAGGCAACGGTGGATGCGTACGACGGTTCGGTCACGCTCTACGCATGGGACGACCAGGACCCGCTGCTGAAGTCCTGGCAGAAGGTGTTCCCCTCGACGCTGAAGCCGTACTCGGAAATGTCCGGCGATGTCATGAGCCACGTCCGGTACCCGGAGGACCTGTTCAAGGTCCAGCGCCAGCTCCTGGGCGAGTACCACGTGACCAACCCGTCCACCTTCTACCAGACCAAGGATGTCTGGAGCGTTCCGGCGGATCCCACGGTTGATTCCACCAGCGGCGTCAAGCAGCCGCCGTTCTATATGTCGCTGCAGATGCCGGACCAGGACAAGCCCGCCTTCCAGCTGACGTCGTCGTTCATCCCGCAGATTGTCAATGGAAACGCCCGCAACGTGCTCTACGGCTTCCTTGCTGCTGACTCGGATGCCGGCAACCAGGCAGGGGTTAAGGCGGAGAGCTACGGCAAGCTGCGGCTGCTCCAGATCCCACCGGAGATCCAGGTCCCCGGTCCGGGCCAAGCGCAGAACAAGTTCAACTCGGACCCCACGGTGTCGCAGGCGCTGAACCTGCTGCGCCAGGGCGCGTCGGAAGTCCTTAACGGCAACCTCCTCACCCTTCCGGTGGGCGGCGGCATCCTGTATGTGCAGCCTGTCTACCTCAAGTCCACCGGCGAGACGTCCTACCCGACGCTGCAGCGCGTCCTGGTGGCGTTCGGCGACAAGGTGGGCTTTGCGCCCACCCTGGATGAGGCGCTGAAGCAGCTGTTCGGTGGAGACTCCGGAGCTGCTGCCGGCGACTCGGACAACAACGGCCAGGCGCCCGCCGGTCCCGGCGCCCCTGCCAGCCCCGCTGGTGCGGATGCCAAGGCGGACCTGAAGGCGGCGCTGGACGAAGCCAACGCGGCCATGCAGGCAGGGCAGGCGGCACTGGCTGCCGGCGACTTCGCGGCGTACGGTGAGGCGCAGAACCGGATCGCCGCTGCCCTCAAGAGGGCCGTCGAGGCGGAGGCCAAGATCCCCGTGGCGGCACCCGAGGCATCTCCCGCTCCGGCGTCCACGGCTACGCCTTCGCCCTCGCCGAGTAAGTGATTGTGACTGGTACCTGACTGATACCGCCCGGTAGTTGATTACGTACGACGGCGGGACGCGGCACCTGCTCCTTCGGGGAGCAGGTGCCGCGTCCGTTTTGGCGAGACGGACATCACGCCGCTCCGATTTGGCCTGGAGTTCACGTGCCGGTAAAGTAGATCTTGCGACGCGGGGTGGAGCAGTTCGGTAGCTCGCTGGGCTCATAACCCAGAGGTCACAGGTTCAAATCCTGTCCCCGCAACTATGAGAAGACCCCGACCGGCATATCAGCCGGCCGGGGTCTTCTTTTTCCTTGGATACGAGTAGTTCCTAGTATTCTCTTTCGCAGAGCCTCACACGTCGTGAGCACTTGGCCAGTCATTCTCGAGAGGAATGTTGTTCGATGTCCACACCCACGAAGAAGCCCGGTACCGCGGCGGGTAAGCGGTCGCGACTCTACTGGGGGGTACCTGCCGCCCTGGGAGGGCTGGTCCTCGTGGTGTTGATTGCCAGGTGGCTGATGGGCCTTCCTGCCGTGGCTTCCTTCGTTGCCGACTATCCGGGACATTCCGGGCTTCCGGCCGCTGCTCCCGTGGGCTTTCCTGCCTGGCTTGCCTGGCAGCACTTCCTCAACGCCTTCTTCCTGCTCCTGATCATCCGGACCGGGTGGCAGGTGCGCACCACCACCCGTCCCAGCGGCCACTGGACGCGGAACAACAAGGGCCTGATCAAGACCAAGAACCCGCCCGCCAAAATCACGCTTGAGCTGTGGTTCCACCTGACACTCGATGCGCTGTGGATCCTCAACGGCCTGGTGTTCGCTGTACTGCTCTTTGCCACCGGGCAGTGGATGCGGATTGTTCCCACGAGCTGGGACGTCTTCCCCAACGCGCTGTCAGCCGCCCTGCAGTATGCCTCGCTGGACTGGCCCACCGAGAACGGCTGGATCAACTACAACGCGCTTCAGCTGCTGACGTACTTCGTGACCGTCTTCATCGCGGCTCCGCTGGCCTTCATCACCGGCCTCCGCATGTCCGGTGCCTGGCCCAAAAAGGCGGCAGGCCTCAACAGGGCCTTCCCCATTGAATGGGCACGGGCTGTGCACTTCCCCGTGATGATCTACTTCGTGGCGTTCATCGTGGTGCACGTGTTCCTGGTGCTCGCCACGGGAGCCCTCCGCAACCTCAACCACATGTACGGTGTGCAGGACAACGACGGGTGGTTCGGTTTCTGGGTCTTCCTCGCTTCGGTCGTGGTCATGGTGGCGGCCTGGTTCCTGGCCCGCCCGCTCTTCCTGCGGCCCGTCGCCTCCCTGATGGGCAAGGTCAGCCGCTGACCCAGGACCGCCTGGGATTTCAGCCGTCCTTAAGCCGCTGGTAGGCCTCGAGTGCCCGTTCCCGGGACTCCGGGAGGTCCACCAGGGGAGCGGGATACCCCCGCAGGTCACCGCCGGCCTTCCACGGCTCGTGGATGCCTTTTCCGTCCAGTCCTGCCAGCTCAGGGATGTAGCGGCGCAGGTAGTTCCCGGCGGCGTCGAACTTCTTGCTCTGGGTCACCGGGTTGAAGATCCGGTAGTACGGGGACGCGTCCGCTCCTGAGCCTGCCACCCACTGCCAGTTGGCGGGGTTGCTCGCGGCGTCGGCGTCCACCAGGGTGTCCCAGAACCAGGCCTCCCCGGTCCGCCAATCCGCCAGGAGGTTCTTGACCAGGAAGGACGCCGCCGCCATCCTCACCCTGTTGTGCATCCAGCCTGTCTGCCAAAGCTGCCGCATCCCGGCATCAACGAACGGATATCCGGTGCGGCCCTGCTGCCAGGCCTTCAGTTCCTCGCTGCCCAGGGACTGCCACTCAAAGCGGTCAAACTCCGCCCGGTAGTTACGGGTGGCCAGTTCCGGGTTGGTGTACAGGAGGTGCCAGCAGAACTCGCGCCAGCCGAGCTCGGAACGGAAGATCCCGACGTCGGCCGGCACCTCCCGCGGAAAGCTGCTGCGGATTTCCCGCCAGATCCTGAAAGGACTGACTTCGCCGAAGCGCAGGTGCGGAGACAGGCGGCTTGTTCCTTCCACCCCCGGCACATTGCGGCCGGTGCCGTAGTCCCGTGCAGGACCGTCCAGGAAATCCTCCAGCCGCCGGTGGGCACCTTCTTCCCCAGGCTCCCAGGTTTCGGCCAGCCCGCCGCTCCAGTCGGGGGAGGAGGGCAGGAGCTGCCAGCCCTCAAGCTCGTCCCCGGCCGGCATGCCACCTGTTCCCTTGGGCGGCGCCGGCAACTTCAGCGGAGCGTCGAGGGGGCCGCGCACGTCACCGTTCGCGAGGCAGGCCCGCCAGAACGGTGTGAACACTTTGTAGGGGCCGCCGGCACCGGTGCGGACCGTCCATGGCTCAAACAGGAGGTTCGCCTGGTAGCTGGAGGCTTCAATACCGTTTTCTCCGGCCCACGCCTTGACGGCGGCGTCAAGTGTGCGTTCCGGCAGGCTGTAGCGGCGGTTCCAGAACAGGTGGCCTGCGTTGGTCTCGGCTGCGAGTTGGCGGATTACCTCCTGCGCAGGGCCGCGGCGGAGGACCAGTCGGGAGCCGTTGGCCTCGAGCGCCGCCGCCAGGGAGGTGAGGGAGTGATGCAGCCACCACCGGGTGGCCCCGCCGAGTGGCCGGACGCCCTCGGACTCCTCGTCGAGGATGAAGACGACCGTCAGGGGCAGGCCCAGCGCAGCCGCTTCCACCAGGGCCGGATTGTCGTCCAGCCGAAGGTCGTCGCGAAGCCAGACGATCGAGGTCACACCGGAGGAGTCCATAGCACCACGCTACACAGGGACAGGGACAGGGACAGGAAGGGCCGGGGCCCGTCTGTGGCCCCGGCCCTACTTCTTCACTACGGAAGTGGCGGCATGTCCCGCCTCCGTTCAGAGTTTGTCGAAGTCAGCTTCCTCGACGGTGGATGCCGAGGCCGCGGAACCTGAAGTGCCGAGGGCCGGCTTGGTTGAATTGCCCGACTTCAGGGCGGCCAGGCGCGCTTCGATCTCCACCTGCTCTCCGAGGTCTTCAAGCTGGTTGAACTGGGCGTCCAGGCTGGAAGCTGCGAGCTCCTCGTGGCCGCGGACCTTGGCTTCCTCGCGGCGGATCTTTTCTTCGAACCGCCCAACCTCGCTGGTGGGGTCCATGATGTCGATGCTCTTGATGGCGTCGTGGACCTGGGACTGCGCTGCAGCGGTCTTGGATCGGGCCACCAGTTCGTTGCGCTTGCTGGTCAGCTGGTTGAGCTTGCCCTTCATCTGGTCCAGGCCGGTCTTCAGCTTCTCCACCACTTCGCGCTGGGAAGCAATGCTCGGCTCCGCGCCCTTGGCCTCATTTTCGGCGGCCATCTGCCGCTGCAGGGCTACCTTGGCGAGGTTGTCGAACTTCTCGGCGTCCACCACGTCGCCGCTGGCGCGGAATTCATCCGCCTTGCGCGAGGCCGCGAGTGCCTTGTTGCCCCAGTCGCGGGCGTTCTTGACATCCTCGTTGTAGTCGTCCTCGAGCATCCGGAGGTTGCCGATGGTCTGGGCAACGGCAGACTCTGCTTCTGCGATGTTGTTGGTGTAGTCCCGGACCATCTGGTCCAGCATCCTCTGCGGATCCTCAGCGTTGTCCAGCAACGAGTTGACGTTAGCCTTTGCCAGCTGCGCGATGCGGCCGAAAATGGACTGCTTAACCATGGTGTTACCCTTTCGTCCTGCTCTGTGGTGACCACTGAATCCAGTGAACAATTATGTGGTGCGTGCCCGTGGGCCGGACTGCACAGCCTTTGGGCCAGCCGGGCGTCTAGAAGTCCCCGCCGCCGCCGGAGTCGCCGCCCCAGCCGCCCATGTCTCCGCCGCCGAAATCGCCGCCGCCCCAGCCGCCGCCGTCGCTGTGGCCGCCGCCCCAGCCTGCGCCGCCGCCTCCATGGAGGATGGAGTTGATCAGGATGCCACCCAGGATGGCGCCCCCCAGGCCCCCGCCGCCGCCACCGCCGAACATCCCGCCGCGGCCGTAGCCCTGGTTGGCGTAGCCGCCGAAGTGGTCCACATCCGCCTGCGCCAGCTGGGCGGCCTGCGCCGCCAGCGCGTGGGCCTGCTGGGCGTAGGTGAGGGCCGTGACCGGATCGGTGCGCGAGATGGACAGGGCGTAATCGAGGTTCCGCTGCGACTCGGCAAGCCGGGTGCGTGCCTCAGTGCCCACACCGCCGCGGCGAGCGGTGATGTAGTCCGACGTTGCGCTGATCTGCGCCTGGGCGGACATGATGGTCTGCTGGAGCGAGGCCTGGGCCCGGCGCGCCTGCTCCTGCTGGTCCCTGATGCCGCTGAGGGCCTGGTCCAGCGACTGGTGGGCAGTTTCCACCCGCTGCAATGTGGCGATCGGGTCAATCTTGCCGCCCTGGATTTCCGCCTTGACCTGCGCGAGGGCGCTTTCGACGCCGGCCACCGGTCCGGCCAGTTCCGGGTGTGCCCCGGACTGGACCATGGCCCTTGCCTGGGCGAGGTCCTGCGAGGTGTCCACAACGGCACTCTCGAGGCTGCTCCTGGCCTCGTCGAGGTTGGATGAAACTTTGGCGATGGCATCGAGGAGGACGTTCGTCTGGTGCAGGCTCTCCTCGGCTGCCCGGACAGCTACCGCGGCCAGGCTGTCCTCGCCCTCACCCAGCTTCTGCTGCGCGGTGGCGGTTGCATTCTGAACGAACGCCAGGCGCTCCTTGGCCTGCAGGATGTTGTCCGAGACCTGGGTGAGGGCGCTCTCGGCATACTTTGAGCGCAGCGCAGTGAGTGACTGCTCGGCCGTGTTGATCTTCGCGTCTGCTTCCCGCGCCCCGGCGTTGACCGTGGCCAGGGCCTGCGGAGCGTTCTTCTCGAGTTCGCGCAGGGAATCGAAGTCCGCTTTCTGCTCCTGCAGCGAGGTCAGGGCGGCTTCGGACCGGCGGATGATTTCGACAAGCCAGGTCCGCTGCTGTTCCTCGGTGTCAGGAATGTGGTCGTCCAGCTGCTGCTGCAGTTTGAAGGATTCGCTCAGGTGGGCTTTGGCTTCGGCCAGCGCCTTCGTGAAGTTCCCGACGGCGGAATCTCCGTACTGCGCCTGGGCGAAGCCAAGCTCCTGCTCGCTGGACTTGATGGCGTCGTCCGCCTCGATTAGCAGGGAGCCGCTCTTGCGGCGCAGTTCCTCGATGCTCAGCGAGGCCAGAGGATCCGCCGGAGCTTCCTGTCCGCCATGTCCCGCGCCCGCCGCCTGTCCTGCGGCCTTCTTTCGCTTGTTCCGGAAATAAAGGTAGGCGCCGGCACCACCGGCAGCAACAATTCCGGCTCCCACCAGGACAGCCGCTCCGGCACCATCACCGGGGACATTGCCACTGCCGCCCCCGGCTGCATCACCAATGGCCGCTGCGGCGTTGATCGCCGCCTGCGCGTAGTTGTCGTTCGCGAGCTGCGGGCCGATTGCCTTGCTCTTGATGTTCTCGATCTGGGCGGTGGTGATCTTGCTGCCACCCTTGTTGAGGACGTACTGCCTGGTATCGGTGGCGACCGCGAAAATCAGCGCATTGGATCCGAGGT
This sequence comes from Pseudarthrobacter sp. CC4, assembly GCF_048957775.1. Classification (NCBI taxonomy): domain Bacteria; kingdom Bacillati; phylum Actinomycetota; class Actinomycetes; order Micrococcales; family Micrococcaceae; genus Pseudarthrobacter; species Pseudarthrobacter sp. CC4. The sequence goes on from NZ_JARCCZ010000003.1 coordinate 51,323, forward strand.
TGGCCTTTTCGGCCACCGCATCTGACCAGGCTTCACGATCGGCGGGGTTCTCAAACTTCTTGACGATGACGACGTGCAGCACGGTGGCGTGGTCCGCACCAAGCTTCTTGATGGCGTCCTGGACCTCACCCTTTTTCGAACCCAGGACTCCCGAAGGATCCACAATTTTCGTTGCGGGATCCAAAGTGACCGGTGGTTCGGCCCAGGCCGCGCCGGCGGGCATCGCCAGGAAAGCGGTTAGGCCGATCACGGCGAGGATACGTTTGAACTTTGACCGCATGTGCAACCCTTCAGCACGCCTGACGCCAGTTCGGGACGAACCGGTCGTCTGAGAATGCACAGCGCCCCCACGCTTGGTGTGAAGCCGCAGGTCGCTGTGGCAATTCATCTTGATTCTATGGTGCACCCCAGAGCCAGTCCATCGGCCCGACTATGCCACCAGCGAAACGCCGGAACCACCGCCGCCGGGGCTGGAAAGTCTTCAGCAAGCTCTCAGCAAACATAAGAGATTGTTCCAGCCGGTGAGTCCATAGTTAATGCAGACGAGGATGAAAGGAAGTCCCATGACTGAGAACCAGACGCCCGGGCAGGGCCCGAGGAACGACGGCCCGGACCGGGATCCCTGGGAGCAGCAGCACCCCGGCCAGCCGGAGGGCAATGCTGCCGGAACCGGTAAACCCGGCCCGCGGGAGTACCCCACCGAGCGGCTGGACCGGCACGGGGACAATCCCACGCAGGAGATCCCCGGCGCTCCGCGTCCGGTCTATCCCCAGCGCCAGCCGTTCTACGGACAGAACACTCCGCAGGAGCCGGCACCCGGCCAACAGCAGGCGCCGCAGCCCGGCCATGGCTTCTACGGCCAAGGCGGCCAGTACGGAGCCGTGGGCCTTGCCCCCAACCCCAAGGACGCGCCGCGGCGGAAGGCCTCGTTCGGCGTCGGTACGCTCGTGGCCAGCATCCTCGCTGCCGGGCTGGTGGGAGGCGGAGTGGCCACGGTCGGTTCCGCGGGACTGGTTAACACCGGTGCCGGCTCGACGGTGACCGGCAACAGCCAGCCGGGCACGGTCATCGTCAACAACAAGGACAACGTGAATGCCATCACGGCTGCTGCCGTTAAGGCGTCGCCCAGCGTGGTGACCATCAGCGCGTCCACCGGCAGCGCCGGCGGCACCGGCTCCGGCATCATCCTCAACGACCAGGGGCATATCCTCACCAACACCCACGTGGTCACCCTGGACGGCCAAACGGCCAACGCCGCGCTCGAAGTGCGTACCAGTGACGGTCGTGTCCTCGGCGCCAAACTCGTGGGCACCGACCCGCTGTCCGACCTAGCGGTCATCAAGGTGGACAACGCCTCCGGCCTCACCCCGGCGACCTTGGGCGACTCCGGAAAGCTGAACGTGGGTGACACCGCCATTGCCATCGGTTCGCCCCTGGGCCTGACAGGCACCGTGACCGACGGAATCGTCTCCACCCTCAACAGGACCATCAGCGTGGCCTCGGCCGCCGCACCGGAAGGCGACAAGGCCGAGGACGATGGCGGCGGCTTCCAGTTCGCACCTCCCGGCGGCGGCGAAAGCCAGCAGCCGGCCAACCAGGGCGAAATTTCCATCAACGTCATCCAGACAGACGCCGCCATCAACCCCGGCAACTCGGGCGGTGCCCTGGTGAACAGCAGCGGCGAAATCATCGGCGTCAACGTGGCCATCGCATCAGCGGGCTCAAACGCATCGTCCACCAGCGGCAACATCGGCGTCGGCTTCAGTATCCCCATCAACCACGCCAAGCGCGTCGCCCAGGAAATCATTGACACCGGCAAGGCTTCCCATGGCCAGCTGGGCGTCAGCGTTCGGAAGAAGGCGGCATCCAGCACCTCGTCCGAGTTCTCGGTCGGCGCGGACGTGGCCACGGTGGAAGCCAATTCGGCTGCGGCCAAGGCCGGGATCAAGGTGGGCGACGTCATCACGAAGTTCAACGACCTCGCCATCGGTGAACCCAACCAGCTGACCGCGGCTGTCCGCGAACAGCGTGCCGGTGCCACCGTGAAGATCACCGTCCTGCGCAACGGCGCGGAACAGACCTTCGACGTCACCCTCGGCACCGCTGCCGGCTAGCAGCGGCGGCCCGCCAAGGCGTAGTCAGCAATGCCCGACGGCGGCGTCCCCACCTTGGGGGCGCCGCCGTCGGATATTAAACGATGGGCGGGCAGCGGGGGCAGCGGCGCGCATGTCCAGCCCACTGACACAGGCGTTAACGGAAGAGGGCGCCGGGGCGCGCCTATATGGTTAGCTAGGAGCTACCCGTATGCCGGGGCATTCCGCGGCCATGACCTCACCCGGCTGGCTGTCCACAAGCATGGAAGGCTGCTGTAAATACAGTGGAAGATACATTGAAGATCATCGTCCTGGTCAAGCATGTACCGGACGCGCAGTTTGACCGCCACCTCAATGGGGAGGACTACACGACTGACCGCGACGAGAGCATCCTGTCCGAGCTTGACGAATACGCACTCGAGGCAGCCCTGCAGCTGGCCGAAGCCCGCGGGGGAGCCAAAGCAGGCAACCAGGTCATCGCGCTGAGCATGGGCCCTTCGGGTGCCGTCAACGCCATCAAGAAGGCGCTGCAGATCGGGGCGACCGAGGGCGTGCACCTCACGGATGACGCACTGGCCGGTTCGGACGCCGCCGCCACGTCCCTGGCGCTGGCAGCAGCAGTCCGGCACCTGGGCAGCGTGGACCTGGTCATCACCGGCATGGCGTCAACCGACGGTGAAACCTCCCTCGTTCCCGCCCAGCTGGCCGAACGGCTCGGCCTCCCGCAGGTCACCTTCGCCTCCACGTTGGAGGTCGACGGCGGACGCCTCACCGCACGCCGCGACGCTGACACGTCGTCCGAGACGGTGGAAGCACCGCTCCCGGCCGTCGTCTCCGTGACGGACCAGATCAACGAGCCGCGCTACCCCAACTTCAAGGGCATCATCGCAGCCAAGCGCAAGAGCATCACCACGCTCTCCCTCGCTGACATCGGTGTGGACCCGGCGCAGGTGGGGCACGCCGGTTCCTGGACCCGCGTGCTCAGTGCGGAGGAACGACCGCCCCGGACCGCCGGGACCATCATCACCGACGAAGGCGATGCCGGCATCAAGCTCGTTGACTTCCTGGCCGCCCAGAAGCTGCTCTAAGAGGGACCACAGACATGGCAAAAGTACTTGTATTCATTGATAACCCCGAGGCTGCGCTCAAGAAGAGCAACCTTGAACTGCTCACTTTGGGCCGCTCACTCGGCGAGACGGTAGTTGCGCTGAACGGGGCGCTGCACGACGACGTTGCGGCCACCTTTGCCGAGTACGGCGTCAGCACGGTGTTGTTCCCCTCGGCAGGGGACCTCGATGACTTCCTTGTTGCCCCGAAGGCTGCCTACCTGGCAGCTGCGGCTGGACAGGCCGGGGCCGGCATCGTCCTGCTCGACAATTCGCCTGAGGGCAAGGAGATCGCCGCGCGGGCGGGCATCCGCCTGAACGCCGGCGTCATCACCGACGTGGTAGCCGTGGACGCTGACGGCACCGCGCACAAGTCAGTCCTCGCGGGCTCCTACAACACCGCCTGCAAGGCCTCCACCGCGGTCAGCGTGCTGACCGTGAAGGCCAACAACGTCACCCCGGAGCCGGCTGCGGCGCCAAGCTCACCGGAGACGGCCACGGTGGACGTTCCCGCCGGCAGCACCGCCGCGGCCGCGCGGATCACCGCCCGGGAGCAGAAAGTAGCCAGCGGGCGCCCGGACCTGACCGACGCCCGCATCGTCGTCGCCGGCGGCCGCGGCCTTGACGGTGACTTTGGTCCGGTTGAGGAACTTGCCGACGCGCTGGGCGCAGCCGTGGGTGCCTCCCGTGCCGCCACCGACGCCGGCTGGATCAGCCATGACGCGCAGGTGGGGCAGACCGGCAAGACGGTGTCCCCGCAGCTCTACATCTCGGCGGGAATCTCCGGTGCCATCCAGCAGAAGGCCGGCATGCAGACGGCGAAAGTGATCGTAGCCGTCAATAAGGACGCGGAATCACCGGTTTTCGAGATCGCGGACTTCGGCATCGTGGGCGACCTCTTCGACGTCCTCCCGCAGGCCACAGCCGAGATCAAGAAGCGAAAAGGCTGACTCCTTGACTTCCTCTCCTGCACAGGAACAGGGCCCGTTCAACCCGGACATCCACCGGATTGGGCGGGTGCTCTGTTTTGCGGCACATCCCGACGACATCGACTTCGGTGCTGCGGGCACCATCGCCGCCTGGACGGCGGCCGGGGTCCATGTCAGCTACTGCATCATGACCGACGGCGACGCCGGCGGCTTCGACCCCGCCCACCGGGCGGACATCATCGCCCTGCGCGACGCTGAACAGCGCCGGGCCGCCGAACTGGTGGGGGTCACTGAAATCCACTACCTCCACCAGCGTGACGGCTACCTTGAGCCGTCGCACGAGGTGATGAAGGGCGTGGTGAAACTGATTCGGGAAATCCGTCCCGACGTCGTGCTTTCCATGCACCCGGAACGGAACTGGAAGCGCATCCAGAAGAGCCATCCCGACCATCTGGCCGTAGGCGAGGCCGTGACGCGTGCTGTCTACCCGGCAGTGGAGAATCCGTTCGCCTACCCTGAACTGGCGGAAGCCGGCCTGGGGGCCTACAAACTGCCGTGGCTGTGGCTCTATGCCGGGCCGGAAGAACGGGAGAACCATTTCGTGGACGTCACGGAGCACGTGGAGTCCAAGCTTCGGGCAATCCATGTCCACGTCAGCCAGCATCCCGACGTGGAGGCGATGGAGGCAACCGTCCGGCGGGGCATGAAGCTGAATGCCGCACGCGCCGGCCTGCCGGAGGGGCGAAGCGCCGAGGCATTCCATGTGGTTGCGGTCAACGGTCCGGGAACCATCGCGGGCTTCTGACACATTTCCCCGGTGGGAAGACCACAGGCGAAAGCGCCCCGTTCCATGTCCTTCCGGAAGATGGAACGGGGCGCTTTCAGCTGGTGCGGGAGCGTTCCCCTTAGGCGCCCAAGGGTGCGGCAGCCACCGTGGGCAACGTGGGCGACCGGGACCCGCCCGCCGGCTCCACGGTGATTCCCAGCGCCGCTGCGGAGGAGATCCCTTCCACCACAGCCGGCTTGGAAAGGGCTTCCTCGTCCATCAGGCCCTGGGATACGGGTGCCGAACCATCCTTGGGGATCAGCCACATCTGGTACACCTTGCCGGCGGGCGGCGCAGGAACGCCGTTCATCTTGACAACGGCGGCATCCTCGGAGGACGAAATGAGCAGGGTGGCGGTGCCGCCGCCGGCCACATCCACCGAGGCCTCCCGCAGGTCCCCTGCCCGCACCACCTGGTTGATGGGATCGTTCAGGTCCGCCAGGTATGAACCCACTCCCACGCCGCCGAGGGCGATGGCGGCCGCGGCGGCCACTCCGGCCAGCCAGCGGCGGGTGCCGGAAGGCCGGCGCCGTTCCTCCCGGCGCTGCCGCGCCTTGGCGAGCTCGTCCCCGGCAACCGGCTGCCCTGTTGCCGACGGCCCGGCGGGCGCGGCGGCAGGCCCCGCGGCGGGGGCCGGGTCGTCCGCTTCCGGGTGGTTGTCCTGTGCAGGAAGTTGGGCGACGATGCGGTCGAAAAGGTCGGCCGGCGGCTCTTCCTCGACCCGGAAAGTCCTGGCCAGAGTTTCCCTTGCCTGGCGTACCCGGTCGAAAAAGAGGGTACGTTCCGATTCCGGGGCAGCCGAGATGTACTGCTCGATCGCCCGGCGTTCTTCGTCGGTCACCGCGTCCAGGGCATACAGCTCCGCCAGGTCCACGGCCCGGCCGGAAGCCAGGTCCATGGCTACGGTGTCACCAAACGAACCTGGACGGCCGTCGCGGCCATGGTTCATGTCACTCATCTCAACTCACCTCCAGACAGGTCTTCAGCCGGATTAATCCGTCACGGATCCGGGATTTTATGGTCGGTACTGCTGCGTTCAGGCGTTCGGCAACTTCCCGGTACGTGAGGCCGCCGTAGTAGGCCAGCCGCACCGACTCCTGCTGGGTTTCGGTCAGCGTTCCCAGGCAACGGACCACGGCCTCGGCTTCCAGCCTGCTCCCGACCTGGTCCGACACTGTGTCGTGGTCGATGTCCTGGGTGCTGGCGCCGTATTTGGCCTCGCGGTCAGTGGAGGACTGCGAGGACCGGACCCTGTCCACAGCGCGGCGGTGCGAAATGGTCATTAGCCAGGAGAGCGGGCTCCCGGCCTTGGGATCGAACTTCGCCGCGTTCTGCCACACCTGGAGGAAGACCTCCTGCGTGGTGTCTTCGCTGAGTTCGGGGTCGATCAGCACGCGGCGGGCCATACCGAAAACCCGGCGCGACGTGAGTCGGTAGAATTCGGCGAAGGCGGCCTGGTCGCCCCGGCCTATGCCTTCCAGCAGGACTGAAAGCCGGTGGCTGAGATCGGCCGGAGGGTCAGTTACCGCGGCATGGGCCTCGGAATGCGGGGCCTCGGAATGCTGGGCCTCGGAATGCGGGGCATTGGGGGTTTCCATTACTACCAAGCATAAGTGTCCGGACCGTGAATCCTCAGCAGTGCCGCCCCGGCTGCTGCGGGCGGTCCTGGAACGTGACTCCAGCAATGTCACCTGCAGCTCCTTGAACACGATGGAATGTTGTCGGGAGTGATTCGACGCCGCAGCAGGGGCGGATGGGTTGGCTGGGAAAAATGATACGGCCCGCCCGTTGTGTGCCTGGAACGGAGCGGGTCAGATCCTGGCGCCGGCGAAGCCCTGTTGGCGCCACGCTTCGTACACGGCGATGGAGGCGGCGTTGGCCAGGTTCAGGGAACGCAGTGCCGGCAGCATGGGCAACCGGACGGTGGAGGTGACATGGGGATCTGCCTTCAGTTCCGCCGGCAGGCCCACGGATTCCCGTCCGAACATCAGGACGTCACCCGGCTGGTAGGAGATGTCCGTGTAGCTGGCGGCTCCGTCCGACGTAAAGGCGTACACCCGTTCCGGCTTCAGGTGCTGCCAGGCGTCCTCGATGCTCGGGTGCACTGTGACGACGGCGAGGTCGTGGTAGTCGAGGCCGGCCCGTCGGAGTTTCGCATCCGAAAAGTCGAAGCCGAGCGGTTCCACGAGGTGCAGTTCGGCCCCGGTGATGGCTGCCAGCCGGATGGCGTTGCCGGTATTGCCGGGGATTTCGGGGGCATGGAAAAGGATGCGGAACACGGTTCCATCCTAGCGACCGTTGCAGGCGCAGGGCGTCCAGGGTCAGTGCATGCCGCGCAGCAGCCTGGCCAGCACCGGAACGTTCACCGTATTGGGGGCCGGCCCGGCGGCAAGGAACTCCTTGAGGCCACGCACCATCCCCGCGGCATTGACCACCTGTACGGCTTCCAGCCCGCCTGCCGACCGGCGGTGGTTGTCGATCACCGGCTCATGAAGGTTGCCGCCCGGACTGAGCACGACGGTCCAGCCTGTGACATTCAGTTCCGGGAAGATGTCCTGCATGGCACGCACCACGTGTGCGAGCTGCGGCGGGGGGATGGCACGGCCGCCGTGGTTCAAGGTCCGGCCGTCCCAGGCATAGGCTCCTTTGGGCAACAGCATGGAGCCGATCAGCGCCAGCCGGTACCCGGACAGCACAGCATGGTCGATGTGGCTGTTGTCCGCGGGGGACTGGAGGCCATTAATGAGCCTGGCGGCCGGAATTGCCGGCAGGACGTGTCGGGTGAGGAGCTGGACGGTGCGCATTTCCCGCTGAATGCGTGCCTCGGCGCCGAATATTCCACGTTTCCGGGGCATGCCGTGGACCTGCTGGCTGGCGAGTTCCAGCGGAATAAGGGGAACTTCGCTGGCAGGAACGCTGTCGTACGCCGGGACGTAGACCGGGGGATCTCCGGCGGTGTTGCGGGCGTTGCCTGGCCGGTGCACGGTGGCAGAAGCGCGGCTGCCTGCCGCCGGGGCGTCGAAGTGCGGCTCCCTCCCGGCCTCGTCCCCGCGGACAGTGCCGGCGGCGTAGGAGCGGTCGTAGGCTTTCCTGCGGATGGGGTCGATGAGGGTTTCATAGGCCTTTGTCACCCGCCGGAATGCTGCGGCATCTCCCCCGTGATCGGGGTGGGCCGTGCGGGCAGCCCGGCGGTAGGCCACCTTGATTTCCTTCTCCGTGGCTGTCACCGGCACGCGAAGCACCTGGTAATACGAGCCGCTGCTCTCGGTCAAGCACCCATCCTTTGGTTGATTCGGCCAGTCTTCGCGGGTAGCCCGGTCTGCACAGTTTAATGGCCCTGCCTGAACAACGACGTTCCGGCCCCGCCGGGTTCCCTGCAGCCGGCAGGGGCTGGCGTTGCGGGGCGGGGACCAGGGCGTTGGCCCGGGCCCGGATACCTCTAGACTCGTGCATGCGCGGCCGTCCGGCCGCGGCGGGATGCATTGGGGTAGGAATGGAAATGCCGGCGACGGCGGGAACGGCTGGCTGGGCCGGGCGGCGGCCCGTGCCGATACTGGCAGCCGCAATGGCGGCCCTGCTCATGGGCGGCTGCAGCGTTGAGGTACGGGACCCGGCGGCTCCGGAACCTGCGGCCAGCACGCCCGCAGTGGCTACGCCCACCATAACGCCGGGCCACGACGCTGAGGCAGTAGCCGGCCGGGACCTGCCCTTTGCTGCCGGCGGCACCCTGGCCCCGGGGGTGCCGGTTGGAATCTCGGATGGACTCAAGGAAGCTCCGGGCTGGAAGGCCGGGAGCCGCAACGTCGCGGGCGAAAGCCGGTACACCAAGGCCGACGGATGCCTGGTTGCCGCCAAAGCCCGCACCAACCAGAACGCCCTTGCCAGGGCTGATGACCGGGAATCGACCATTGCCCTCTTCGAATACCTTGATCCGTCCATCCTGCCCGGCTACCTGAAAACGGAGACCCTGCAGTGGGGCGCATCCCCGGAAGGGCCAGGGCGCGCGGTGGAGGTGCTGGCCCTGGAGCCGGCACCGCAGCCGGGCGGCAGGGCAACGGCTGTGCTGGCCAGGCTTTTCGGCACGGCCGGTTCGTCGGTCTATGTCTCCATCTCCTGTCCGGACGCCGCCTCGCTCGCGTCGGCCAGGTCCGACGTCGTGCGTTTCCTGCCTCTGGTCCCGCCGGCCGGCTAGCAGCCCCAGGCGCAGCCGCTCCTGCCTCAAGGCATGGACAGTAGAATTGGGAGGTGCCCGTTTACCTGGACCATGCCGCAACCACGCCCCTCTCACCTGAGGCGCTGGCTGCCTTGACGCGTGAGCTCGCGCGCACCGGGAATCCCTCCTCCCTGCACGGCTCCGGCCGACGCGCCCGCCGCGCGGTGGAAGACGCGCGGGAGGCCATTGCGGCTGCAGCGGGGGCCCACCCCTCGGAAGTCATCTTCACCTCGGGGGGCACGGAGTCTGACAACCTGGCCGTCAAGGGCCTCTACTGGTCACGGGTGGCAGAAAACCCTGCCCGTCGCCGCATCCTGTGTTCCGCCGTCGAGCACCATGCCGTTCTGGACACCGTGGAGTGGCTGGAGCGGCACGAAGGCGCCGAGGTGGCATGGCTTCCCGTGGACAGCGAGGGGGTCGTGGAACTGACCGCCCTTGAAAAGGAACTTTCCCGTGACCCGGACACCATTGCCCTGGCAACGGTCATGTGGGCGAACAACGAGGTGGGCACCATCCAGCCCGTCAGCCGGATCGTGGAACTGGCCCACGCCGCAGGGGTGCCCGTGCACTCGGACGCGGTACAGGCATTCGGTTCGCTTCCCGTGGACTTCAAGGCCTCCGGCCTGGACGCCATGTCAATCTCCGGGCACAAAATCGGCGGACCGGTGGGGGTGGGGGCCCTCCTGCTAGGGCGGGCGGTGAAACTGACGCCCGTCCAGCACGGCGGCGGCCAGGAACGTGACGTCCGCTCAGGCACGCTGGACACCGCATCCATCGCAGCCTTCGCCGCGGCTGCGGAAAAGGTTGCGGCCACCCTGGGCCAGGAGTCGGCGCGGATCGCGGCCCTCCGCGACCGGCTGATTGACGGCGTCCATGCACAGGTTCCGGAAGCCGTCCTGCGGGGTGCCCCAGGGAACGGCCGGCTCCCCGGGAACGCGCACTTCACCTTCCCCGGCTGCGAAGGGGACTCCCTGCTGTTCCTCCTGGACCTGGCAGGGGTGGAGTCATCCACGGGGTCTGCCTGCACGGCAGGGGTGCCGAGGCCTTCGCATGTCCTGCTGGCCATGGGCCTGGACGAGGAGACGGCGCGCGGAGCGCAGCGGTTCACCCTGGGCCACGCGTCCGTGGAGGCCGACGTCGATGCGCTGCTGGCCGCGCTTCCGGGAGCCTATGCGCGGGCGCGGCAGGCGGGCATGGCAGGACACGAGTCCAGTATCCAAACCGCAGGAACCCTGGCCCGCCGGGTGCCGGCCCAGGAATGACGGTAGCTTGCCGCGCCCGTCGAATTGACACCGCCGTAGAATAGATAGGCGAAGATCGTTTCCGGGTGACTGCCCGCCTTTTAAGCCGGCCTCCGGCAGTTCGGCCCCGGAAGTACCCCAACAGAAAGCAAACATGCGAGTTCTAGCAGCCATGAGCGGCGGAGTCGACTCCGCCGTTGCCGCCGCCCGCGCCGTCGAGGCAGGGCACGACGTCGTCGGCGTCCACCTGGCGCTGTCCCGCATGCCCGGAACGTTGCGCACCGGAAGCCGGGGCTGCTGCACCATTGAAGACTCCCGCGATGCATGGCGCGCCTGCGATGTGCTGGGCATTCCGTACTACGTCTGGGATTTCTCCGAGCGGTTCAAGGAAGACGTCGTCCAGGACTTCATCGATGAATACGCCGCCGGCCGCACGCCCAACCCCTGCATGCGCTGCAACGAACGGATCAAGTTCGCGGCACTGCTGGAGAAGGCCATCGCGCTGGGCTTCGACGCCGTGTGCACGGGGCACTATGCCAAGGTGATCGAGGACGCTGACGGTAACCGCGAACTCCACCGCGCAGCTGACTGGGCCAAGGATCAGAGCTACGTCCTGGGCGTCCTGACCCACGAGCAGCTCAAGCACTCCATGTTCCCGCTCGCCGATACGCCGTCCAAGGCTGAAGTGCGTGCAGAGGCGGAGCGGCGCGGCTTGTCTGTAGCCAACAAGCCGGACAGCCACGACATCTGCTTCATCCCCGACGGCGACACCGCCGGATGGCTGGCTGAAAAGATCGACATGTCCACCGGTGACATCGTGGATGAAACGGGCACCAAGGTGGGCGAACATCCTGGCGCCAACGCCTTCACCGTGGGCCAGCGCCGCGGGCTGAAGCTGGGCACCCCCGCCGCCGACGGCAAGCCGCGGTTTGTCCTTGAGATCCGGCCCAAGGAGAACAAGGTTGTGGTGGGCCCCGAGGCGCTGCTGGCGATTGACGAGATCCGCGGCATCAAAGTGTCCTGGGCCGGAATGCCCATCGCTGAAGTAGGGACGGGCGGGGACTTCGAATGCCACGCGCAGGTCCGTGCCCACGGCGATCCCGTTCCTGCCACTGCACGCATGGAGCCGGCCGGCCGGGATACGGAAGCGGGCGGAGGCCAGCTCGTCGTCCGGCTCGCCACTCCGCTGCGCGGAGTGGCCCCCGGGCAGACGATAGTCCTTTACCAGGGCAGCCGCGTGCTGGGCCAGGCAACGATCGACGCTGCCCGCTCGCTTCAGCGCGCCGCGCTCTAGACCCTTATTTTCGAGCACCGCCCCGGTTCCGCCGGGGCGGTGTTCTTTGTTGTGCGCGCCCTGGCGGGAGGACCGGGGCTCATTCAGGTAAATTTTGTGTCTCAACTCACAAAATCGTCCCGTCTGAGGGTTGACTCTCTGATTGAATCTAGGCATCAGCACCGCGCGCTTCCCGCCTGAGCACATGTACCCGTCAGCGGTCGGCGGGCGCGCACTCATCGAACAGAAAGTTCACAGATGACGAAGAGCAACAAAGCACTGCATGGCGCAATCGCGCTGGCAGGCATCTCCGCAATCGCACTGACAGCCTGCACGGGCCCCTCAGGCGGCGGCGGAACCTCAACCGGCGAGGCAGGAGGCGGTGCCATCACCTACGGCACCACGGACAAGGTGGTCACCCTCGACCCCGCCGGATCCTATGACGGCGGATCCTTCATGGTGATGAACCAGATCTACCCGTTCCTGCTCAACTACAAGCCCGGCACTGCAGACGCCGCGCCGGACATCGCCGAGTCCGCCTCCTTCACCAGCCCCACCGAGTACACGGTGAAGCTAAAGCCCGGCCTGAAGTTCGCCAACGGCAACACGCTGGACTCCTCGGACGTCGTGTTCTCCTTCAAGCGGGTCAAGGCCATTGACGATCCCAACGGCCCGGCCTCACTGCTTTCGAACATGGAAAAGATCGAAGCGACGGACCCCAACACCGTCGTATTCACCCTTGCGGCCGGAAATGACCAGGTGTTCCCTGGCGTCCTCGCCTCCAACCCCGGGCCGATCGTGGACGAGCAGGTCTTCCCGGCGGACAAGGTCATGGACGACGACGCCATCGTCGCCGCAAAGCCCTTCGCCGGCCAGTACACGATTGAAAGCTACAAGAAGAACGAACTGGTCAGCTTCAAACCCAATCCGGACTACCAGGGCCTGCTTGGCAAGGCGGCCAACGACGGCGCAACCCTCAAGCACTATGCCGACCCGAACAACCTGAAGCTCGACGTGCAGCAGGGCAACATTGACGTTGCCGGCCGCATCCTCACGGCCACGGACGTCGCCGACCTCGAGAAGGATTCCAAGGTCAAGGTCCACAAGGGCCCGGGCGGGGAACTGCGCTACATGGTCTTCAACTTCGACACCATGCCGTTCGGCGCGAAGACGCCCGAAGCCGATCCCGCGAAGTCGCTGGCCGTGCGCCAGGCGATAGCACACCTCGTTGACCGCGATGTCATCGCCTCCCAGGTCTTCAAGAACACCTACACTCCGGTCTATTCCTACGTCCCCAAGGAATTCGAAGGAGCAGCGGAGCCGCTGAAGAGCCTGTACGGCGACGGAAACGGCAAGCCAAGCGTGGACAAGGCCAAGAAGGTCCTGGCCGACGCCGGCGTCACCTCCGTGGTTGACCTGAAGCTGCAGTACACGGACCGCTACGGTACGTCAGCTGCCGACGAGTACGCCCTGGTCAAGGAGCAGCTTGAGAAGTCAGGTCTCTTCGCCGTTGACCTGAAGTCCACGGAATGGACTACTTACACCAAGGAGCGCCGTGCTGACGCCTACCCGGTCTACCAGCTGGGCTGGTTCCCGGACTACTCGGACGCGGACAACTACCTGACCCCGTTCTTCATTCCGGGCAACTTCCTCGGCAACCACTACGAGAACCCGGCCGTCACGGAAATCGTGAAGAAGCAGCTCGTCACCACGGACAAGGCGGAACGCAGCGATCTCCTGGGCCAGGCCCAGGAAGCCATTGCGAAGGATCTCTCCACGCTTCCGCTGCTGCAGGGCGCCCAGGTAATGGTGGCCGGAACGGATGTCAAGGGAGTCGAGAAGACCCTGGATGCGTCCTTCAAGACCCGTCTTGGCGTGATGTCCAAGTAGGTCCACTGAACAATCCGGCTCTGACCTAAGACGGGGCGGGACGCGGTGCGCCTGCACAGGTGCGCGTGTCCCGCCCCGTCTGCTGGTCGGGAAGCGGTGAACGCCCACCGCGGGCACCGCAAATAACAACCTGAGGCACCATGACTACATTGATCGACGCGCCGCCAACAGACGCGGACGGCCTGCTTCCGGCGGCCAAGAAATCCTCCGGCGGGGGATTGGGACAGTACATCCTGATCCGTTTCCTGCTGATTTTCCCCACAATATTCATCCTGGTGACCATGGTCTTCTTCCTGATGCGGATCACGGGAGACCCCATCACCGCGGCCATGGGCGGACGCCTGCCCGAGGACCAGCTGCAGGCGCGGATCCAGGCTGCAGGCTACGACCGGCCCATCCTGGTCCAGTACTTCGAGTACCTCGGCCAGCTGGCCACCGGCAACTTCGGCCGGACGCTCACCGACAACCGGGCCGTCGTCGAAATGCTGACAACCTACGGCTCAGCCACCCTGGAGCTGAGCATCAACGCGCTGCTCGTCGCCCTCCTGGTGGGCATTCCCCTGGGCATGGTGGCGGCCCACCGCCGGGACAAGGCGCCGGACGCCGTCCTGCGGGTCTTTGCCATTCTTTGCTACGCCACCCCCGTCTTCTTCGCCGGCATGCTCCTGAAGCTGACCTTCTCTGTCTGGCTCGGATGGCTGCCGGTGGCCGGGCGGGCCAAGACCTCCAGCGAACTCGCCCTGACCTCCCTCCAGGCCCCCACCGGGATCTATTGGCTCGATGCCCTGCGGAGCGGCAACATGGCCGCACTCGGAGACGTCCTGGCGCACGCGGTCCTGCCTGCGGTGGCGCTGGGACTGCTGACGGCAGGGATTTTCCTCCGCCTCGTCCGGACCAACGTGATCGGCACCCTGGGCCGGGACTACATAGAAGCGGGGCGGTCCAGGGGCGTCAGCGAATACCGACTGGTCACCAAGCACGCCTACAAGCCCGCGCTCATCCCCATCATCACGGTGATGGGCCTGCAGATAGCGGTCATGCTTGGCGGCGCGGTACTGACCGAAAAGACGTTCGAATGGAAAGGCCTGGGGTTCCAGCTGGCCAACTACCTCACCGCGCGCGACTTCGTCGCGGTGCAGGGAATCGTGGTGCTGCTCGCCATCATCGTGGCCATGACCAACTTCATCGTGGACATCATCGCCGCGCTGATCGACCCCCGCGTGAGGTACTGACCATGAGCATCCCCACTGTTCCCGTCCCCATGGAAAATCCCAGGGCGCCCTGGTACCGGCGCCTGCCGGTGGTTTCACATTTCAACAAGAGCGTGGGCCTCCAGCGCGGCATGCTAGTGGCGGGCCTGATCCTCACCGGCCTCTTTGTCCTGACGGCACTTTTCGCGCCGCTGCTGGCACCTTACGGTTTCTCCCAGCTTTCCGACGCCGACGGCAACTTCCCCACGCAGGAGGCCCCCGGAGGCAAGCACCTTCTGGGCACAACGGTGGGCGGTTACGACGTCCTGTCCCGTGTCGTCTGGGGAGCGCAGACGGCCATCCTGGTGATCGTCGTCGCCGTCGCCATGTCCATCGTCCTGGGTGTTGCCCTCGGCCTGGTCAGCGGCTACCTGGGCGGGTGGCTCGACCGGATCCTGGTGGTCATCGCCGACGCCGTGTACGCCTTCCCGTCCCTGCTGGTTGCCATTGTCATGGCCATTGTCATCAGCGGCGGCCAGTCCAGCCTGCTTGGCGGCATCTTTGCCGCCGGCACGGCAATCACACTGGTGTTCATTCCGCAGTATTTCAGGGTGATCAGGGCGGAGACGGTCCGGCTCAAGGCCGAGCCGTTCGTGGAGTCGGCCAAGGTGGTGGGCGCTTCCAACATCCGCATCATGACCCGCCACATCTACCGCAACGCCACCCGCACCCTGCCGTTGATCTTCACGCTCAACGCTTCCGAGGCCATCCTCACCCTTGCCGGGCTGGGGTTCCTTGGCTTCGGCATCGAGCCGAGCTCGGCCGCTGAATGGGGATTCGACCTCAACAAGGCGCTCGCCGACACGACTTCCGGGATCTGGTGGACCGGCCTGTTTCCGGGCCTGGCGATTGTGCTCACCGTGGTGGGCCTGACCTTGGTGGGCGAGAGCATCAACGACCTGAATGATCCGCGGCTCCGGGGCCGCAAGAGCACGGGCGGCGGTTCGCCCGCGCCGGTGGACAACGCCGCCATCGCAACAGAAGTGAGGGCATCATGACCGTTAACATCGATCCGTCGTCCGGGGCCGGCTCCGGCCACGAGTCCGGCGGCGGCCGTCCGGTCCTCGACATCGACCACCTCCAGGTCACCTTCGCCACCGACGGCGGCCCGGTCCATGCCGTCAAGGACGTCAGCCTGGAGGTCCGGAAGGGAGAAGTGCTGGCCATCGTGGGGGAGTCGGGGTCCGGCAAGACCGTCACCGCCAAGACCATCCTGGGCCTGCTTCCGGAAACAGCCAGCAGTTCGGGGGCCGTGGTGATCAACGGCGCTGACGTGATCAGCGTCAGCGCCGCCAAACTGCGCCAGATCCGCGGCCGCGATGTCGCCATGGTGTTCCAGGAACCTTCAACAGCCCTGAACCCGGTGTTCACCGTGGGCTGGCAGATCGCCGAAGGCATCCGCGCACACGCCGGCAGCGGCGGTAAGCGGGTTTCGGCCAGGGAAGCCAAGTCCCGGGCCGTCGACGCGCTCCGCAAGGTGGGCATCCCCGACCCCGAACACCGCGTCAACTACTACCCCCACCAGTTTTCGGGAGGACAGAAGCAGCGGGTGGTGATCGCCGCCGCGCTGGCCCTGAATCCGGGGCTGATCGTAGCCGACGAGCCAACCACCGCCCTCGATGTCACGGTCCAGGCAGAGATCCTGGAACTGCTGCGGGACCTGCGGGACAAGTACGGCACGTCCATCGTGCTCATCACCCACAACATGGGTGTGGTCGCGGACCTCGCCGACCGCGTGGTGGTCATGTACCAGGGGGACGTGGTGGAGGAGGCGCCGGCCCGCACCTTGTTCGCTGAACCCAAGCAGGACTACACCCGGAAACTGCTCGCAGCAGTGCCGCACCTGGGGCGCAACTCGGCGTCGGAGGGCCTGACCAGCCGGGCCCACCAGGATGAGGAAATCCTGGTGGAGGCCAGGAACCTCACCATCGAATACCCCGGCAGGCTGGGAACGCCGGCGTTCAAGGCAGTGGATGGCGTCAGCTTCACCGTCTCCAGGGGCGAAGTCTTCGGGCTGGTGGGGGAGTCCGGTTCCGGGAAGACCACCATCGGGCGCGCAATCGCCGGCCTCAACAGGACCACCGGCGGGAGCCTCAAGGTCCTGGGCTACGAGATGCTGAACCTAAAGGAACGCACCTTCAAGCCGCTCCGGAAGGACATTGGCTTCGTGTTCCAGGACCCGGCGGCGTCCTTCAACCCGCAGCTGACCATCGGGGACTGCATTGCCGAACCCATGGTCATCCACACGAAGCCAAGCCCGGCCCAGGCGCGCAAGCGCGTAGGCGAGCTGCTCGAATCAGTCCAGCTGCCGGCGTCGTACGCGGGCCGCTACCCGCACGAACTGTCCGGCGGGCAGCGGCAGCGGGCCTCGTTGGCCCGGGCACTCAGCCTGAACCCCCGCCTGCTGATCGCGGACGAGCCGACGTCTGCCCTGGACGTGTCGGTGCAGGCGAAGGTCCTGGAGCTGTTCAGGGACATCCAGGAGGAGTTCGGTTTTGCCTGCCTGTTCATCAGCCACGACCTGGCCGTCGTGGACACGCTGTCATCCTGGGTGGGCGTGCTCTATAAGGGGAAGCTGGTGGAGCAGGGAATCGGGAGCCAGGTGATGGGAAGCCCGCAGCATGACTACACGCGGCGGCTGATCGCGTCACTGCCGGTGCCGGACCCGCAGGAACAGGCACGGCGCCGGGAGGAGCACCGGGCACTGCTCGGCATCTGATGGGTCGCGGCAAGCCCGGGGTTTGCGGCGCCGGTGCCGGTTGCGGCGCCGGCGCTTAACACCCGGGCTATCCGCGTGCCCTCCCATAGACTTGAGCCATGACGCAGCACAACCCCCACTCTCCTGATTCCGATGACTACGACCCCTCCGCCAGTTCTTTGGCCGGCCAGGTGGACAACTCGGTGATGGCTGAGCTGCTGTCCATCCGTTCCAGCATTGACAACATCGATGCGACCCTGGTCTATCTGCTGGCTGAGCGCTTCAAAGCCACCCAGAAGGTGGGGTTCCTCAAGGCCGCCCACCGGCTCCCCGCCGGCGACCCCGGCCGTGAGGCAGCCCAGATCGCCAGGCTGCGCAGGCTGGCCGAGGATGCGCACTTGGATCCCGCGTTCGCGGAAAAGTTCCTGAATTTCATCATCGGCGAGGTCATCAGGCATCACGAGGCGATTGCCGAAGACCACGAGGCGGCCTCCGGACAGCACCCGCAGGCACCAGCACGCGCGTGAGCCGGGACGAACGGCGCCGCGCCGACTCCAGCACCGGACCGGGGAACGGGGCTCCGACGCGTCAGGTGACGGCCACCGCGCTGGGACCCTGGCCGGGTGAAGATCCGGTGGAAGCGGCAAAAATCATCCGCGGCGAGCTGGGCAGCCCCCACCTGCCGTTCCTCGCCGAGCTGCCGGACCGGGGCGTCGGCTCTGATGCCCTGGGACGCACTGCCTGCCTCCTGGAGGAGCTGGCGGTCGACGTCCAGCCGTATGGCTGGCGGCTCGTGGACCGTCCCGGCAAGGACTTCCGGCGTGCGGCCTCCGCCCTTGCCACGGACATCAATGTCCTGGCCGACGTGGCCGGGACCGAGGAAAATCCGGCAGCCGAAATCAAGGTGCAGCTGGTGGGGCCGCTGAGCCTTGCGGCCGGGCTCCACCTGCACAACGGCGAACGGGCACTCATCGACTACGGGGCCCGCCGGGACCTTGCGGCTTCCCTTGCCGCCGGTGTGGGACGGTACCTCTCGCGGGTTGCCGCTGCCGTGCCGGGTGCCCGGCTGGTGGTCCAGGTGGATGAGCCGGACATCGCCGCGGTGCTGGCCGGCACCATCCCCACCTCCAGCGGCTACCGCACCCTGCGTGCTGTGGCCGCCTCCGAAGTACGGGAATCGTGGCGGGTGGTCCTGGACGCACTGCGCGCGTTCGGCGCAGCCGAAGTCGTCATAGCCGTGCCGGCGATCGAGGCGCCCTTCGAGCAGATCCTCGCGGCAGGAGCCGACGGCATTGCCGTTCCGTTTAACGCCCTGACTTCCCGGCAGTGGGAACAGTTGGCTGGAGCGGTTGAGGCGGACAAGCGCCTGTGGATCGGCGCGCTGGATACTGCGGGACGGTCCCTGCCAAAGGTGTCGGACTGCGTCGAGGGCGTGTGGCGCCCCTGGCGCCAGCTGGGGCTGCCCGCCACAGCGCTTGGCACCGTGCGGATCACTCCCTCGCAGGGGCTGGCCGGCGGCACCCCGGCACAGGCCACGGCGGTCCTCGGACGCCTCACGCAGGTGGCGGATGGGCTGAACCAGCTGGCGCTGGGATAGCGGGACTCAGACCCGGTTTTCCCAACGGTCCGGCTGCGCGTAGCGGGGCAGGAAACTCTGGGCTGAACTGCCGCCGGTGTAGGGGCGCAGCCTGTAGTCGAAGCTGCCGGCATACACCAGCACCAGGCCGATCTGCGGCTGGATCACCTTTACCTGGATGCGGTGCTTGCCCGCGGCGCCGTCGGCCGGGTCCCACCACTGTTCCGCGTATGCTTTGGCATCCAAGGCGGCGGGAAGGGGGATGCGGAGGGGGCCAATGAAGAGCCGGGAGGCTTCGGAGATGCCGCGAAGCCGGCCCTCCGGCGTGACGCTCAGGTTCAGGTCGGTCACCAGCCTCCGGTACCGTCCCACGTAGTCCACCAGCTGGGTGGCGCCGGCCCGGCGGGTCGCACTGGTGGTGTCCTGGAAGATCCGCGTCCGGCCCGGGAACCGGATTTCGCGGCGGGCTGTCAGGCTGGAGCGGCCAAAGGGGTCCTGGTGGGCATGGTTCTCAATCCGGAAAGGAATGTTCTCGCCGTACTCGGGGAAGAATGCTTCCTCCCCGCTGGTAAGCCGCAGCAGGGGGCGCAGCCATTCCTGCCGGCAGCCAACGACGTCGAAGGTCCCTTCCCCCACTCCGTAGCTGCCGGAACCCGGGGCCAGGGAAAAGTATTCCTGGAGCTCCGGCTGGAGCCGGGAAAAGTGCGCGCCGAGCGCCTGCTGGTAAATGGGAATGTTCAATGGGGCCTCCTGCGAAACGGTAGGACAAGATGCTGTGAATTCACAATGTACCGGCGGCCTTGAGCCTGATGTACATGTCGGCCAGCTTCGGCGGCAGCTGGTGCGGTTCGGCGTCCACCACTTCCACGCCGTGCTGCCGGAGCTCGGTACTGATGGCCGCGCGCTGCAGCAGCGCCCGCTCTGCGGCGGCGGCGCGGAATACACCGGTGGCGTCGTCGCGTTCCTTGAGCATGGAACCGAGCTGGGGGTCCCGGACGGCTGCCACCACCACCACGTGCTGCCGGGCCAGCTGTGCCGCGACGGGAAGGAGGCCTTCCTCGGGTGCGCCGCCGTCCAGCGACGTCAGCAGCACCACCAGGGAACGGTGCGCGGAAACGGCGCGGACCTGGGCCGGGACCGCTGGCCAGTCCATCTCGATGAGTTCAGCCTCAAGCGGTGCCATCGCCTGGACCAGCTGGCCCAGGAGGTTCCCCTGCCCGCAAGAGCCCGCCCGGGCGCGGGTGCGGCGGTCAAACGCCACGAAGTCCACGCGGTCCCCGCCCCGCTCGGCCAGCACACCCAGCAGGAGCGCCGCTTCCATGCCCGTGTCCAGGCGGGTTTCGTCGTCGATCCTTGCCGCCGAGGTCCGTGAGGTGTCCAGGACCATGACCACCCTTCGGTCCCGTTCAGGCCGCCACGTGCGCACCACCACCGCTGACCGGCGCGCGGTGGCCCGCCAGTCAATGGACCGGACGTCGTCTCCCCGGACGTAGTCCCGCAGTGAATCGAACTCGGTGCCCGCGCCGCGGATCTGCACCGCAGCCTTGCCGTCGAGCTCACGCAGTTTTCGCAGCTTTGACGGCAGGTGCCGCCGGGAATGGAAGGGAGGCAGCACCCGCAGCGAGCCGGGGCAGTCAATGGTCCGCTGCCGCGCGGCCAGCAGCAGCGGGCCGAAAGAGCGAAGGGTGACGTGGGGTACTTCCAGGTCGCCCCGCCGGACCGGCCGCAGCCGGACGGTGACGCGCCTGCCTTCCCCGGCCGGGACGTCGATGTCCTGCACCGGATTCTGCGCTCCCGCGGAGGGCTGCCATGCGTCGCGGAGGACACCTCGGAGCCGCCGGCCGCCGTCGTTCTGCACCTTTAACACGGCGTCCGTACCCGCATGCAGCGTGACGTTGCCAGGCTCGGAACGCAGGACGTGCACCGGACGCAGGGAAGCCGCCAGCAGGAGGTCGACGGCGGCAAGGGCCGCCAGCGCGGCGGCCACCAGCAGCACCGTTCCCCAGCCCGGCAATGCCAGGACCGGCACGGCGCCCAGCAGCACCAGCAGCACGAAACGCCCGGAGACGGCCATCAGCGGGGAACGGGAACGGACGCCAGGATGCTGCCCAGCACGTCGTCCACGCGTACTCCGTCCATTTGGGCTTCAGGCTGCAGCGCCACGCGGTGCCGGAGGCAGGGGAGGGCCAGGGCCTTGACGTCGTCGGGGGTGACAAAGCTCCTGCCGGAGAGCCAGGCCCAGGACCGCGAAGTGTTCAGCAGGGCAGTGGCGCCGCGGGGCGAGACCCCAAGCAGGAATGAAGGTGCGGAGCGGGTGGCACGCACCAGGTCCACGATGTACGCGATGACTTCAGGGTCCACCGCCACGGAGGCCACCGCCTGCCGCGCCCGTGCCAGGTCCTCCGCACCTGCAACGGCGCGGACGCCGGCGGCGGTAAGGTCCCTCGGATCGAAGCCGGCGGCGTGGCGCCGGATGACTTCCATTTCGTCCTGGCGCCCTGGCAGCGGCATGGTCAGCTTGAGCAGGAACCGGTCAAGCTGCGCCTCAGGCAGCGGATAGGTGCCTTCGTACTCCACCGGGTTTTGGGTGGCAGCGACGAGGAACGGTCCGGGCAGCGGCCGGGACTCGCCGTCCACGGACACCTGCCGCTCCTCCATGGCTTCGAGCAGGGAAGCCTGCGTCTTGGGAGGCGTCCGGTTGATCTCGTCCGCCAGCAGGATGTTGGTGAAGACCGGCCCCTCCCGGAAGGTGAATTCCGAGGTGTGCGAGTCATAAACCAGCGAGCCCGTGATGTCGCCTGGCATCAGGTCCGGAGTGAACTGGACGCGCTTGGTGTCCAGGCTCAATGCGGCGGACAACGCGCGGACCAGCAGGGTTTTCGCGACCCCCGGAACGCCCTCCAGCAGCACGTGCCCCTGTGACAGCAGCGCGATCAACAGGCCGGTAACGGTGGCGTCCTGGCCCACCACGGCCTTTGCCACCTCACTGCGCACGTCCAGGAGTGCCTGCCGGGCGGAGTCATGTTCCATGTGGTCCAGGACCCGGGGGCCGCTGCCTTGCTCGCTCATCGCCTTTTGACTTCTTTCTCTAGGTTGTCCAGCTCCCGCGACCAGGCAACAAGCCTTGCCTCGGTCCGCGGATGTTCGTTGACGAGTTCGTGTATCTGCCGGGCCGGCTGGCCGAGGTGCCGTGCTGCGGCGTTGACCACCTGGTCGGCCGTGGCCGCGGCGCCCACCCGCAGGTGCCCTGCAAGCCGAACCAGGGTTCCGGCCCGGAGGTTGTCCCGGGCCTGGTCCACGGCGCGGGAATCGTGGTAAAGCCGGGCCCTGCCCTCTGCTGTCTCCACTGCCTTGACCACTACGGGAAGGGGCTCAAACACCAGCGGGCCCAGGCGCCTGCCCCGCCAGGCTATTGCCGCCGCGGCCACCAGGGCGAGCCACGGCCCGAGGAAACGCACCCAGTCGGGTGCGAGTTCGTCGAGGGTCTGCGGGGAAGCGCCGGTTTCCAGGTCCTCGATGGTCGGGAGGTACCAGACCAGGTCCGGGGAGGTGCCGAGGGTGCGGATGGCCAGCGCAGCGTGGCCGAGATCGTCCAGCCGCCCGTTATTGAGGATGCCGGTGCTTCCCAGGACAGTGAGCCGCCCGTGACCCTCCACGGCAAGCACTCCGGCGGCAGAACCGGCAGGCCGGTAACAGGAGGTCCCGCCGTCGTAAATAAAGCCTGACTCGCCGGACACCGGTCCGGCTGCTTCCGCGTCAGGAAGGCTGCACCCGGGATCCAGCGCGGAGGAGGCGTCCGGGACCACCCCTGCCTGGCGGATGCTGCCGCTGAGCGCGGCCAGGGTCTGCAGCCTGGGCGAAACCAGCACCACCCTCTCCGCGGACGCCGCCAGTTCCTGGAGCCGCGGCTCGTCGAGGAAGCCGCTCCTGTCGTACAACAGAAGGGTCGGGGAGGTTCCCGCCTCCAGCGCCGCCATGGCCGCCTCGAAGTTCCCGACGCCGTGGACCTTGACGCCGTGCCGGCCCAGGATCTGCGTGACGGCCCGGGCACCGTCCGGGCCGGCGTTGTTGAGGGACAGGGGAACGGCGTCACCTTTCGGAGCGAGCTGCGCCCAGAGAACCAGCGCCAGGGCTGCGCCGACGAGGGCCCACAGTGCGGCGAGGGCACGGTGCCGCCCCAGCCACCCCCACAGCCCCTTGGCTTTCCCGGTGCCGCTGTCCGGTGCAGCGCCCGGCTCAGGCACCTCGCGGGTTGAGGGTGCCGGAGACACGGCGGTCATGGGCGCGCCGCCGTGTGAGGCAGGGAATCCTGCCGGGCCTGCTCCTGTGGGGCCTGCTCCTGCTGGGCGGGGGTGCGGGCGGGCTTCATGGCTTCGAGGCTCTTGTCCAGGCTGGCCATTGCCTGGTAGTCGGCGGCGTCCGCCGCCAAGTTCCCGTACCGGATAGCGTCGAAGGTCCCTGCTGCCTTGCCCAGTCGGTCCGCTTCGGTACGGAACGGTGCAGCAAGCTCACGGACCACCTCGTCAGCCGTCCGTCCCGGCTGCGGATCCAGGATGGTGCGGTCCTCGGCAGAACGGACCAGTGCCCGGAAACGGTCGACGACGGCGTCCCCCCACTTCCCGGCCGCAGCGGACGTTTCGGCGCGCTGCCGGTAATCCGCTGGCGTCAAGACGCTGTCAGGCTCAAAGACCTCCTTGGCCCGCCGCACTTTCGCATTTAGCCGGGGCTTGGCAATGATCACGGCGGCGGCGATGACCACGGCGATGACGATCCCAATGACCGGGCTGGGCACTGTGCTCCCGTCAGCCGCGGAGCCGTCCAGCGACTGGAGCCAGTCCACGAAGTCCTTCCAGAGCTCCTCAAGCCAGCCCGGAGCAGCTTCGCGGTACTCCGGTTTAGCCAGTTCCTCGGCCGCCCACCGCCGGGCTTCCTCTGCCGCGGGCAGGACCGGGGGTTCAGCGGCCATCCGGCCATGCCCCCGCCACGGGTCCGGGTCCGGGGCTCCAGCCAGGCTGGCTCCAGCCTGGCGTGCCCCTTGCGTGGCCCCGGCCCGGAATGCCGTCCGGATCGGCGCCGGACTCCATTTGGCGGAGCAGTGAGATGTCCAGCCCGTCCTTCCTCATCCGGAGGTCCATGTAGACCAGTGCCATCACAGACGTCTGCAAGGCGTAGCCGAGGGCCCCGGCCAGCGCGCCGAGGATTGCTGTGATGACTCCGACTGCCACGGCGAGGGCCACCTCCTGCTCACTGCCGCCGTGCGGGGACAGGAAACCGGCCACCAGCGGGGGCAGCAGGCCTACCGGGATCATGACGATCTGGCTGGTGACGCCGACCAGAATGCCCACCACCAGCGTGATCCCCAGGATCCGCCACCAGTTGGCCCGGGTCAGTTCCCATGACCGGCGGAGGCTGTCCAGCGCACCCAGCTCCTCAATCACGACCGCGGCCGGGGCTACCATCAGCTTCACGTAAATCCATACGTACAGGGCAACGAAACCGAGGAACAGGGGGATGAGCAGCAGGATCCCGATCCCTTCCATGCTTGCGATCAGCGCGACGGCCAACGCTGCGGGGACAAGCACCGCCAGCAGGCCGGCGGCCATCAGCAAGGCAGCAAGCCGGACCAGGGCTCCGACCCGCGGGCGGGCGAGCGACCACATCTGCTTGAAACTGGTGGGCCGGTTGAGGATGGACCGGGCCACCGGCACCACCATGGCGCCCTGCAGGACGGAGGCAATGAAGAGGCTGAGGACGGCCACCAGCAGCATGGCGGCCACGAACCCCAGGCCGAGGGTTGCCAGATCGGCATTACTGGCGCTGTTTGCCCAGCCTTCGATGGAGCCCGCCGAAGTTGCCGTGGCCGCGGTGAGGACAGCGGTAAGGATGGCGGCGAGGGATTGCGCCAGCAGGGAAGCGCCCAGCATGGCCTTCGCGTTCCGCCGGATCACCTGGAAGGACCCGTCCATGATTTCCCCGAACACCAGGGGACGCAGCGGGACTATGCCCGGCTTCGGGGGAGCAACATACCGCGGCTGGCCGTAGGGAGGGCCCTGGTTCGGAAAGTGCTGGCTGGGATACCGGGGCTGCGGCAACCCGGGATAGGCAGAACCGGGCTGCCCCCAAGGCTGCTGCGGCGAGGGCTGTTGAAACGGCGGCGGCCCCCAAGGCTGCTGCGCCGAAGGCGGTTGCCACGACGGCGGCCCCCACGGGTTCCGGGCCGGCGGTTGCTGCTCCGGAGGTTGTTGCCCGGACGGCTGTTGTCCCGATGGCTGCGGTCCTGGCGGCTGGTGGCCGGAAGGGTGCCGCCAGGCAGCCTGCCGGTCCTGAGGCTCCTGCGCGTCCGAATCCTGTGGTGACACCGATGTTCCTTCCCCCGTACCAGTGCGCCGTCAGCCAGGCGCCCGCTCCATTGACGCAGGCGCGGCGCGCCAACGCACGGCGTGGCACCAGCCTATAGTTCCGGCGTCGGGCATCCTAGCGCCCCGCCATGCCGGAGGGCGTCCAATAGGACAAAGCCATCCTCATAAGGGAATATATAGCTATGAAGGCACGCATTCTGGTGGTAGATGATGACGAAGCGCTGGCCGAAATGATTGGAATTGTTCTCCGCAACGACGGCTTCGAGCCCGTCTTCTGCGCGGACGGCGCCCAGGCGCTGGACGTTTTCCGGTCATCCCGGCCGGACCTTGTGTTGCTGGACCTCATGCTTCCCGGTGTGGACGGCATCGAGGTCTGCCGGCAGGTCCGCGCGGAGTCGGATGTTCCGATTGTCATGCTCACCGCCAAGTCAGATACGTCCGACGTCGTCCGCGGACTCGAGTCCGGCGCCGATGACTACGTGCCCAAGCCGTTCAAGCCGGCGGAACTCGTGGCCCGCGTCCGTGCACGGCTCCGACCCGGTGACCAGAAAGCGCCCGAAACGTTGCGCATCGCGGACATCACCATTGATGTCGCCGGGCACACCGTCAGCCGGGGCAATGAGCGGATCTCTCTGACGCCCCTGGAGTTTGACCTCCTGGTGGCGCTCGCCCGGAAGCCTTGGCAGGTGTTCACCCGCGAACTGCTGCTCGAGCAGGTCTGGGGCTACCGGCACGCTGCCGATACGCGCCTTGTGAACGTCCATGTCCAGCGGCTTCGTTCCAAGATCGAGCAGGATCCGGAAGCTCCGGAAGTCGTATTGACGGTGCGTGGTGTCGGCTACAAAGCAGGGGCCTGAACCCGCGGCGCAAGGCGGTACACCCGGTACGGGCGTGCCAGCTTCCGCGAACCCCGCTCCGGGGGAAACTTCCGGGCACCACAGCAGCGGCACCGGGCCGCCGCCTCCCCCCGAACACACGGATGCCATCAGCCTGCGGGGCCTGACGTTCCGCGCCCATCTCTGGCAGCGGCGGTCCCTGATTGTCAGCCTGCGCGTTGCGCGGCTGGTCAAGACCGGAGTCCGCCGGTTCCTGCCGGCGCTGCGGTACGTCGGACGTTCCCTCCACCGCCGGTGGCGCCGGTCCCTGCAGTTCCGGACTGTCCTCACCACCCTGCTCCTGGCCGTCACCTCCTTCGCTGTGGTGGGCGCGTACCTGTCCAACCAGATTGCCAACAACCTCTTCCAGGAGCGGTTGACGCAGGCCGAGTCGGAGACCCGCTACAACGTCAAGCAGGTGCAGGACACGTTCGACGGCGCGCAGGTCACCGACCAGGCCAGCGTGATCACCCTCGTTTACGACACCCTGAACGCCGTGGAGGGCCGCGGGTCGGTCATCCAGCGCAGGTACGTCTTCGAGGCCGTGCCTGAACAGACCAAACCGCGGAACCGCTGGGTCGAATCCCGGGCCTCCGACCAGTTGACCGTCAGCGTCATTCCGCCGGCGCTTCGCAAGGCCGTGCAGGAATCCGGGAAGGACCAGTACTGGGCATCCACGGTCATCCCGGTCGGCACCGAGGACCGGCCAGGCATTGCCGTGGGCAACAAAGTGACCTTCAACGGCACCGTCTACGAGCTCTACCTTATTTACGACCTGAATACCGCCCAGAAGACGCTGGACGAGATCCAGAGCGTCCTGTGGGCGGGCGGTGCGGTGCTGGTGCTCCTGATCGGAGCCGTCGCCTGGTATGTCACGCGGAACGTGGTCAGCCCGGTCAGCCACGCCGCCATGGTCTCCGAGAAGCTCGCCGCGGGCCAGCTGCAGGAGCGGATGGTGGTCCGGGGTGAAGATGAAGTGGCCCGCCTCGGCGCCTCCTTCAACCACATGGCAGCCAGCCTCCAGGAACAGATCACCCAGCTGGCAACCCTCTCCCAGATGCAGCAGCGCTTCGTCTCCGACGTCTCCCACGAGTTGCGGACACCGCTGACCACCGTCCGGATGGCTGCGGAGGTCCTGTACGACGCCCGGCACGATTTCGACCCCATCAACAAGCGTTCGGCGGAACTGCTCTACAACCAGGTGGAGCGTTTCCAGTCGCTCCTCTCGGACCTGCTGGAGATCTCCAGGTTCGACGCCGGTGTGGCGGTACTGGATGCGGAAGCGGAGGACATCCTGCAGGTGATCGCCCACGCCATCGAGGGTGCGGCCCCGGTGGCTGCCGAATATGGTTCCGAGATTGTCCTCAGGGCACCGGAGGGGGCCGTCATCGTGGAAATGGATGCCCGCCGTATCGACAGGATCCTGCGGAACCTGATCCTCAACGCCGTGGAGCACGGCGAAGGTAAGCCCGTCACTGTCACGGTGGCAGCCAGCCAGACCGCCGTCGGGATTGCCGTCCGGGACCAGGGGATCGGAATGGATCCCGCGGAAGCGGCGCGCGTCTTTGACCGTTTCTGGCGGGCAGACCCTGCACGGGCGCGCACTACCGGCGGAAGCGGCCTCGGCCTGTCCATCGCCATGGAAGACACCAAACTGCACAACGGCTGGCTCCAGGCGTGGGGCAGGAAGGGAAGCGGCGCCAACTTCCGGCTGACGCTGCCGCTCCGCCAAGGAGAAGAGATCGACAAGTCGCCGGTCCAGCTGGAGCCGGAGGACATCACCCTTCCCGGTGAGCCGCGCTCAGAGAACATACTCGTCCTGGAAACGGGTGCCGCGTCGCTTGCTCCGGCATCGTCCCCGAAGGAGGGAAAATGATCGGTCGCGCCGGCCGCCGGGCGAAGCTGCATGCTTCACTGCTGGTCCTCCTGCTGGTGCTGCTGGCCGGCTGCGCCCGTATTCCCACCTCGGGGCCGGTGGGCAAAAGCAGCGAAGGCAGCGCGGGGAGCGTCAGCGCGCCGGTGTTCCTGCCGGCAGCTCCCCAACCGGGTGCCTTGCCGGAAACCATCATCGATTACTTCTACCGGGCCGGCAGCGGCTATGAGGACGACTACGCTGTGGCACGCCAGTACCTGACCCAGGCCGCCTCGGTGTCCTGGAAGCCGGACCAGCGGGCGCTCGTCTACCGGGAGGCGCGGGTGGTGGCAACAGGAAACGAGAACGTCTACAACTACGAGCTGGATGTCGCCTACACCGTGGATGCGGACGGCATCGCCACACAGTCGCCGGAGGGAACCATTGAGAATATCCCGGTGACTCTCACCCAGGTGGATGGTGAATGGCGTATTTCAGGCCTCCCGGACGGCACCGCCATTGCTGAGGAAACCTTCAAGGTGATTTACGGGGCTTACCCCATCTACTTCTACGACCCCACATTCACGTTCGCTGTCCCGGATGTCCGCTGGTTCATCAAGAACAAGACCGTCAAGGCGATGACCAGCGCACTGCTGGCAGGGCCGGCGCCGTACCTGCGCGGGGCGGTGGCGAGTGCCTTTCCGTCCGGCATCAAGCTCGCGCGGGAGTCGGTCCCCGTCGTCTCAGGGGCTGCGCAGGTGGACCTGACGGCCAAGGAACTGATGGAGACGTCCCCGGAGGACCGGCTCCGGATGCAGATGCAGCTGACGCTGACGTTCCGCAGCCAGCCCGACGTCGTCAATGTCGAGCTGCGCGCCAACCAGGACCTGGTGCGGGTGGAAGACAACGGAGCCGTCCTCCCGCCGGTCCAGGACAAGAGCGTGCCGTCCCGCCAGATTGCCATCAGCGGCAACGAGCTGGTGCGGTACGAGAACAACAGGGTTTCGCCGCTTCCGGACATGCAGCCCGTATCATCGTTCGCGCCGCGGTTCCCCGCGGAGTCCCCGGTTTCGCAGACGGCCGCTTTCCTCAACGAAAGCCGCACGACGCTGTACAGCATCAGTCCCGGGCAACCCGCCCGGGCCCTGACCACGAGGAGCACCCTGAGCAGGCCATCCTTCGGCCTCAGTGAATGGGTGTGGTCGGCAGGTCCGGGTGCCACGGGCGGCACTGAAGTTGTGGCGTTCCGCCCGGCCGGGATTGCGGAGGGCGCCCCCGTTCCAACTGTCACCCTGTCGCCCGCATGGCTGGCTGGAAGGACAGTCAAGGAGTTCCGGATTTCCAGGGAAGGGGTCCGGGCGCTGGTGATTTCGGAGCAGAACGGCAAAACCAGGGTTCAGGTAACCGCAATCATCCGGGGCGCCGACGGCACCCCGCGGGAGCTGACACCACCGGCCACCTTGGCCACCGGCAGCGATCCGGACCAGGGCGTCTGGGTCACGGATACAACTGTTGCCGTGATGAAGGCATCAGCGGGGCAGAACGTCACCCCGGAACTGCTGTCCCTCACCTCCGGGCAGCCGCAGCAGCTGGCACCGTGGCCAGGCCTCGTGGCCCTCAGCGCGGGCAACGGGGCTGAGGAAATCTATGCACAGTCGGCTGAAGGGATTTTCCAGCGGCTTGGTAACGGCTGGTCTCCGCAGATCAAGGGCCCGATCGATCCGGCATTTCCCGGCTGAGAACCGCGGCCGGACATCGTGGCCGGCAGTAGCGCTTCGGGGCACTGTCCACATAGCGCGCCTGCCCGCTGCGCGGCGACGGGGCGCAGGCCGAAGATGGTGGGGTGAGCCGCAGACCCTCAGCCGGCGGGCGGGCCGTGACAGGTGTCCGGCCCGATCCCGACCTTGACCCGCCCGACGGAATTGCCGCCCGGCACCGCTCAGACCACGGCAGCGCCTTCCTCCGGTTCACCGACCAGCTCACGGGAGCGGCGGCGGACCTCCTGTCGCTTGCTGTTCCGGTTGACTGCGTCAGCTGCGGCGCGGAAGACCGGGCGCTCTGCATCCCCTGTGATCGTCGCATCCGGCACCTCACCGCAGCCCCGTTCCGGGCAGAAAGCGGAGCGCCGGCACTCATGGATGTGGACGGGTCGGTGCTGCTTCCGGTGGTGGCTGCCGGCGTCTACCGCGAAGAGCTCGCGCAGGCCCTGCTTTCGTTCAAGAGGCACGGCCAGCAGCAGCTCAAGCGAAGCCTGGGCCGCGCGCTCGCCGGGGCGGTTCGCGCAGCCGCCGAGGGCTCCGGAGAGATCTGCCTCGTCCCCGTGCCCACCAGCACCAAGGCCTACCTGAATCGGGGTTTCAGCCCTGTCCACCTGCTGCTGGCCGGGGCCTCGCAGCAGCTTGCAGGGTTGCCTGTCGCAGATGTCCTCGCCAAGGCCGGCGGGTCCGTCCTGCAGCTGCCGGGCGGCCAAAAAGGCCTGGGCCGGGGCGCCCGGGCGCTGCGGGTGCGCGGTTCCATGCGGGTTTCCAGGCGGGGGCGGGCAAAGGTGGCCGGGCGCCGCTGCGTCATCATCGACGACGTCCTGACCACCGGTTCCACGCTGGCCGAAGCAGCCCGCGCGCTCCATGCATCAGGGGCACAGGTAACGGGTGCCGTCGTCCTCGCTGCGACACGCCCGCCGGACGCCGAGGGCCACGGCGCCCCACTCCCGAAGACCCGCGGAAGCCGCCATGACTTAGAAAAAAATAAACCAAGAAAGGATGAATAACGGGTGCCTATGAACTAACGTCGGTGGTGGGTACCAAGAACAGAATGTACCTTTCGATGGCGGCTCGGAGAGGGGCTCGACTGTCACACAGATCGGCCCAGGGAAGCGCCGCCGTCGTGTCACCGAAGTCATTTGGAGGGCACCATGGAGTTTATGATCAGCGGACGAAATCTGACAGTCTCAGACCGGTTCCGTGAATATGCCGGGGAAAAGATTTCGAAAATCGAGTCGCTTGGGGACAAGGTCCAGCGGGTGGACGCGAAAGTCTCGAAGGAGACCAATGCCCGGCAGACCGGCGACCAGCTGACCGTTGAGGTGACGGTGCTGGGCCGGGGACCCGTGATTCGTGCCGAAGCCAGCGCCGCTGACAAGTTCGCGGCCTTTGATCTTGCCTACAACAAACTGCTTGAACGGCTCCGTCGGGCCAAGGACCGCAAGAAGGTCCACCATGGACGGCACACCCCTAAGGCTGTCCGGGAAGCGACGGCCACCCTGGAACCCGCCAGCACGCAAGAACCGCTTTATGTCGAGGCCAGCCACCGGAATGAGGCCGTCGCCGCCCCCGAGGACAAGTCTCCCTACGATGTTGAAAACGACATCCCGGCCGGCAACTCGCCCGTCCTGATCCGGCGCAAGGTTTTTCCTGCCGCCTCCCTCTCCCTCGACGACGCCGTGGACAACATGGAACTTGTGGGCCATGATTTCTACCTCTTCGTGGACAAGGCCACCAACACGCCGTCGGTCGTGTACCGGCGCCGCGGCTGGACCTACGGGGTCATCACGCTGGATCACGAGTGCGAACCCGGAGACACCGTGGTGGAGGAAAAGGTCATTGCGTACCGTTCGGACGACGCCGCCGCAAACGCGTAGGGTGGTTGACACCATCCACAGAGAGGACTGAAGTGTCAGCGACGCTGAGCCTGGACCAGGCACGGCGAATCGCTTTGGCAGCCCAGGGACTCGACAAAGGACGGCCCACCGGCCCCGTGACCTCACGGGCGGTGGGCCGCACCTTTGCCCGGATCCAGCTCGTCCAGATCGATTCCGTGAACGTCGTCTCCCGGAGCCACCTCCTGCCCTTCTTTTCGCGGCTGGGAAACTACGACCGAACCATCCTCCAGCGAATGACCGCCGTCCATCCGCGGCGCATGGTGGAGTACTGGGCACACGAAGCGAGCTACATCCGCCCGGAGCACTACGCGGACCTCCTCCTGTGGCAGAAGCGCTCCTGGGTCGGCGCCTCCCGCATGGACCCTGACCTTCGCGCCGCAATCGCAGGGAAGATCCTGGACACGCTGGCACGCTCCCGGCCCCTGACCGCGGCCCAGCTGACTGCCAGGATGGGCCACGTCGAGGAGAAGGAGACTGCCAACTGGGGCTGGAACTGGAACGCCGTCAAACGGGTGCTCGAGCACCTGTTCGAGGAAGGCGTGGTCTCCGCGGCAGCGCGGACGGAGCAGTTCGAGCGCAGGTACACGTTGACATCCAGGGTGCTGCCGGAGTTGTCCGGGCCGGCGACAGGCGACGCCGGTCCAGCGGAAGCGATGCACCGGCTGATCGACGCCGCTGCCCAGGCACATGGCATCGGCACCGTACGTTGTTTCGCGGATTACTTCCGCACCCCTCCGAAGGCCGCGGCGGCCGCCGTCGAACATCTGGTGCGGATGGGCAGGCTGGAACGCGTCACAGTTCCGGGCTGGGAGCGTGATGTCTTCCGCCATGTCGAAGCGAGGTTGCCTCGGCGCGCCACCGGCCGCGCCTTGCTGAGTCCGTTCGACTCCCTGGTGTTCGAACGCCGGCGGCTTGAGGAACTGTTCGGCTTCCACTACCGGATCGAGATTTACACGCCCGAACACAAGAGGCGCTACGGGTATTACGTCCTTCCCTTCCTCCTCCGCGACAGGATCGTGGCCCGTGTGGACCTGAAGGCGGACCGCCAACGCGGGATCCTGCTGGCGAGGTCCGCCTTCGCGGAGCCTTACGCCCCGCCGGACACCGCCGTCGAACTCGCTGCGGAGCTTCGGCTCATGGCCGACTGGCTCGGCCTGTCCGAAGTGGAAGTCTTCCCGGTTGGCGACCTCGCCGGGAGCCTCGCCGCGGCGGTCAGCGGCAGGGGAGTATCCGCTCTGAGGGAACAAACGGGGCTCGCGGCGGCGTCTCTCCCGTAGACTAAAAACGCCAGAATTCGGCGGCATGAGACTGGGAGCATCTTCACGTGGCATCACTTATCGAAAAACTTCTCCGCACCGGTGACAAAAAAACACTCCGGCAGCTGAGGAACTATGCCGACTCCATCAATGCCCTGGAAGACTCCTTCAAGACCTTCACGGATGCCGAACTCCGGGAAGAAACTGCCCGGCTCCGCGAACGCCACCAGGATGGCGAGGAGCTGGATGACCTGCTTCCGGAGGCTTTTGCCGCAGTCCGCGAAGCTTCGTCACGGACCCTGGGGATGCGCCACTTCGATGTCCAGTTGATGGGTGGTGCCGCCCTGCACCTGGGCAACATCGCGGAAATGAAGACCGGCGAAGGCAAGACCCTGGTGGCGACCGCTCCCGCCTACCTGAACGCGTTGACCGGCAAGGGTGTCCACGTGGTCACCGTTAACGACTACCTCGCCGAATACCAGTCCGACCTCATGGGCCGCGTCTACCGTTTCCTTGGTTTGACCAGCGGGTGCATCCTGGCCAACCAGGACCCGGCGGTCCGGCGCCAGCAGTACGCCGCGGACATCACGTACGGCACCAACAACGAGTTCGGTTTCGACTACCTCCGCGACAACATGGCGTGGGACAGGAACGAGCTCGTCCAGCGCGGGCACAACTTCGCCATCGTTGACGAGGTGGACTCGATCCTCATCGATGAGGCGCGTACCCCGCTCATCATCTCCGGCCCCGCGCAGGGGGACACAAACCGCTGGTACAGCGAATTTGCCAAAGTGGTCCAGCGGCTGCAGCCGGAGAAGGATTACGAGGTCGACGAGAAGAAGCGCACCGTCGGCGTCCTGGAGAGCGGCATCGAAAAGGTGGAGGACTACCTCGGCATCCAGAACCTGTACGAGTCCGCGAACACGCCCCTCATCGGGTTCCTTAACAACGCCATCAAGGCCAAGGAACTGTTCAAGCGGGACAAGGACTACGTCATCCTGGACGGTGAAGTGCTGATTGTCGACGAGCACACCGGCCGCATCCTGGCCGGCCGGCGCTACAACGAGGGCATGCACCAGGCGATCGAGGCCAAGGAAGGCGTCGAGATCAAGGCCGAGAACCAGACCCTGGCCACCGTTACGCTGCAGAACTACTTCCGCATGTACGACAAGCTCTCGGGCATGACCGGCACCGCCGAAACCGAGGCGGCCGAGTTCATGAGCACCTACAAGCTGGGCGTAGTGGCCATTCCCACCAACCGGGACATGCAGCGCATCGACCAGCCGGACCTCGTCTATAAGAATGAAACGGTCAAGTTCGACGCCGTTGTGCGGGACATTGCCGAACGCCACGAAAAGGGCCAGCCTGTCCTGGTGGGCACCACCAGCGTTGAAAAGAGCGAATACCTCTCCCGGCTCCTTGCCAAGGAAGGCATTCGCCACGAGGTCCTCAACGCGAAGAACCATGCACGCGAAGCCGCCATCGTTGCCCAGGCGGGCCGAAAGGGTGCCGTCACGGTGGCAACCAACATGGCCGGCCGCGGTACCGACATCATGCTCGGCGGCAACGCTGAGTTTACCGCTGTCGCCGAGCTCGCGAAGCGCGGACTGGACCCTGAAGAGAACTCCGAGGAGTACGAGTCCCAGTGGCCCGCCGCCCTTGAGGCTGCCAAGCAGTCCGTCAAGGACGAGCATGAAGAAGTCCTGGATCTCGGCGGACTCTACGTCCTCGGCACCGAGCGCCACGAATCACGCCGCATCGACAACCAGCTCCGCGGACGTTCCGGCCGCCAGGGCGATCCCGGCGAATCCCGGTTCTACCTGTCGTTGACCGATGACCTCATGCGGCTCTTCAACTCAGGGGCGGCGGAACGGCTCATGAACAGCTCCGTGCCCGACGACGTCGCACTGGAATCGAAGCTGGTGTCCCGGGCAATCGCCTCCGCCCAGGGGCAGGTTGAGGGCCGCAACGCCGAACAGCGCAAGAACGTCCTGAAGTACGACGACGTCCTTAACCGCCAGCGAGAAGCGATCTACAGCGACAGGCGCCGGATCCTCGAAGGCGACGACCTGCATGAGAAAGTACAGTTCTTCGTCGAAGACACCATCACCGCTTTCATCGACGCCGCAACGGCCGAAGGAAACGGGGACGACTGGGACTACAACTTGCTCTGGACCAACCTCAAGACGCTCTACCCTGTCAGCGTTACTCCGGACGAGATCATCGAGGAAGCCGGCGGGAAGTCCAGGCTCACTGTTGAGTTCCTGAAAGAGGAGCTGTTGTCCGACGCACGGCTGGTGTACCAGGCGCGCGAGGAAGCCATCGGCTCCGAAAGCATGCGGGAACTTGAGCGCCGAGTGGTCCTCTCCGTCATTGGACGGAAGTGGCAGGAACACCTGTATGAGATGGACTACCTCAAAGAGGGCATTGGCCTGCGAGCCATGGCACAGCGTGATCCCCTCGTGGAGTACCAGCGTGAAGGCTTCCTCCTGTTCCAGAGCATGATGGAAGCCATCCGCGAAGAGAGCGTGGGGTTCCTGTTCAATCTCGAAGTGGAAGTCACTCCTGCCCAGGACGTGGTGGTGCCGGATGCACAGGGCGGACACACCGAGCATGTCGAACCGCAGGTACGGGCCGCCGGTCTGGAAGCTCCGGAAAAGCCTGCCCAGCTGCAGTACACGGCTCCGAGCGAAACCGGTGGCACGCAGACCAGGGTAGAGACCCGTTCCTCCGGCCGTTCCGGAAATCCGGCCAAGGCGGCCGCGCAGGATGCGGCAAAGCGCCCCGCAAAGAAAAAGCGCCGCTGACCACAGAACGACCTGCCTGCCGGCCGCGGTGCCAGGCAATGAGTGCGGGCAGGGCCGGGAACAGTGGTTCCCGGCCCTGCTTTCTTTCCGCTGCGTCGTCAACCAATGACAAGTTCGGTCACCCGCCAAACCTGCTTGCTTTGCTCCAGCCGGACGGCAACGGCACGGGCCCGTACGTCGTCCACCACCACTGCGCTGGCCTCGTAAATGCCGTCGGCGACCTCGCAGACCCGGACCGACCTGACAGTCGAGTTGCGATGGAGCCTTGCCAGGGCCGGACTGCCCGTACGCGTGAGCTCGCGGCGGATAAGGGCGGCCCGGTGTTGCAGGGCCGCCAGGCAACGGGGGTCAAGGCGCCGGGCAAGCTGATGGATCGGCCGGATCCCGGCAAGTACCTCCATGGCCGCCTGCACTGTGGTGCGGGTGACTGCGCGGACCTCCGCCATGTCGTCGACGGGACGCAAAGGCGTGGAAGCTGCCTGGCGGCCCGGAGACAACGGTGGCGTGGTTGGCCGGCGCGGCGCATGTCCTGCCTCCGCTCCCGGGGCCGTCCCTTGGCCCGCCCTGTTTGTGGTCTTGGCCGTGCGTATCGGTGTCACTGCACTCATTGGTTTCCCCTTGGTTGGATTGCCCGTCAGTGGGATGGCGGACGGGATCGGGCTTGGCTCGTAGGGTGTGGCCTGGCTATTCGCGGCCCGGCTATTTGTAGGCGGGTGAAGGTGGCTGAAGAATCTGTCCCGGGAGCAGCACGTCAGGGTTCTGTCCTATGAGTGCCAGGTTGGCCTGGTACCAGCGGGGCCATTGAAGTGCGATGTCCAGGTCCGAAGCACCGTGTCCCAGATGACGGGCAGCGATGTCCCACAGGGTGTCTCCCGCCTGGACGGTGACGCCTTCAACCTCCGCAGGCGCTGCTTCCCGGGTGGCACGGATGGCAGGAGCCGCAAGCATGCCCGGATTCACCACCGGCGGGACCGGTTGCCAGCCGGGGTGGACGGGTGGCGGTGGCGCCGTTGTTTCAACGACGGCGTGTTCCTTCCCTGTATGGACCGGCGCCACGTTGCCGGCCGGTGCTTCATTCCCGGATCGGGTCACTGCACCGGCCAGCGTCTCCGTATGGGCCGGCGGGGATTTGGCTGGATCTTGGGCTGTCGCAGTGGCAGGGCCGGCGGGCGCCGAGGATGAGTGGCCTTGCGTGGGTGCCCACACCGGGCCGGGCGCCGGTACCGAGGCGTGGGCCACGGGTCCGGCCAGGAGTTGAACGGACAGCGCGCCGAGCACCAACCGCTGCATGAAAGCGGGGGAAAGCTTCCGCGTGGCTGCTGCGGCCCGGGCTCTGCCTGTTCTGGCCAGGACGGCGGTAGCGGCCGCGCACGCCAGCGACACGAACCACCAGGCCACAATGCCCGCTCCTGCAATGCCTGCTGCGGCAGCCAGATGAATCTCCACGCCGGGCAGCTGCTGCCGCGCATACGAATCCTTCCACTGTGCCAGCAGCCCCGAGCCGATGAGGCACAGCAAAAGGCCCAACAGGAGGACAGCTGCCGCTGCCACGGCGTCGGCAGACAACCGCCGTGATCCAGGCCTAGCCACAGAACTGCTCATTTGACGCAGTTTGATGTTGTTTGATACGCATAAGGAAAGTTTGAGCCCGTGCGTGCAGGTTTGTCCATACGCTGGAACGAATTACTTGATGCATTGACCGGCCGCCCGGCCCGGTCCTACGCTGACGCAATGCGCTGGGATGCACTCTTCAATGACATGGAAAGCCAATTTGCCGAATCGGAGCGGCTTTCCCTGGACGCGGAGATCAACGAACGGACCCGGGCGGAGATGGTGGACGTCGGGCTCGCGGACCGGCTCCGCGGCGCCGTGGGGTGCCGCCTCGCCGTGCATCTCGCGTGTGGCGATGTTGTCCGCGGCGCGCTGAGCCACGCCGGCGCGGACGCCTTGGTTCTCGATGAGGAGCGGCACCAGGTCCTGGTCCCGTATGCCGCCGCTGTACGTTATGTGGGCCTGGGCAGGTTCTCCGTGGCTGAACCGTCGGCGGTGCGCAGGGGGCTGGGACTTGCGCACGCGCTGCGCGCTTTGGCACGGGACCGCGCGGAACTGGCGGTGACGTTGGCGCATGGTGCCGGTGCGGTGAGGCTGGCCGGGGTCATCGACCGGGTGGGGAAGGATTATCTGGACCTGGCGACGTTCACTCCGGGAGAGGTGCGCCGCAGCAACCAAGTCGGCCAGGTGTCAGTCATCCCCTTGGCGGCGTTGGCGGCCGTCAGGTCACGGCGGACTGGCGATTCTTAGCCGGCGGTGCTGTTGGCGCCGAAGTCCCGGACGGAGCTCAGACGGACCTGGACTTGGATTCCTGGATCATCCGGCTGGCCTCGGCGTAGCGCTCCTCGATGTATTGCTCCAGCATCTTTTCTTCAACCCGCCATTGGCCGCGGTTATCTTCAATGGATTCTTGGTGTGAGAATTGTGGGTTTTGGCACGATACCCGTAGGTCCCTAACACTCTTCTCGTGCTTGTGAGCGTGATTGTGGCAAATGGGTCGGTGGTTATCGCCGCTGGGATCCCCTGCGCTGGTTGGCGACTGCACCTGTGCCGTATAGGGTTCCTTGGACTACGCCGATCCTTGGAAGGCCGCCCAGTGGTTGCAGCTGGCGCTGCTATGGTTCTGTGCCTCCCCTCAACAGCGGCGCCGGTGGGGTGGCTAGGCGTCAAATCCGAAGCGCCCGCAATTCAAAATCCGTCGGAATGGAGACTTTGGCGAGAATCCAGTGGGAACCGTTGGGCGCCCTTAGCACGGCGTTCCCTCTGCCGTCCGCGGCGAACCACATCCGAATGTGAGACCCTTCCTCTGGTTCGAGTCCTGCAGGTCTGCGCCCATTGCAGCGGACCAACAGGTTGCGGCTCTTGCCGACCGAGTCGGTAACAAGCATCACGAATGACTCCGGTCCGTCGTAAATCCATACACCGGTGACCAGGCCTTCAACCTCATGCCACGGTCGGGCCCGTGTAAGACGCTTCACCAAAACGTATCTTCTGGTGATCCACAGCATGACACCGAATGCCACGGTGGTTGCGCCCAGTCCAACAAGGAAAGTCAACTCGGATAATTGGCTCAGGTAGCGGTCGTAGCCCACAATCCTTATGGCCCGGCCATCGGCGTCGATCAGCAATGTGACCGGTTCATTCGGCCCAGGCATGCTGCGGCAATGGTTTGGTGTCTCTACGACAGTCGTCCTTTGCTCCGATCCCACCGTGAACCCAAGAAAGACATCACAGTTTGCACCGCCCCTTAACACCGTAAATTCCCTGGTGCTTAGAACCGCCGCGGATACGGGGCGGAACTCTCCCCAAAATGGTTTGGATGCCAAGGAAAAAAGGATCGCTGACACAACAAGGGTCAAGACCAAAATCGCGCTGTATTTCCAGGACCTGGCCCGCAAATTCCGCCTCTGGGGCAGTGTGTCCCACGCCGGGTCTTCCCCGGCAGGCTTAATAACGGGCAACCGGAGTCCGTCCGTGAGGTGAAAATCATCCGGCTGCATCAATCCCCCATTGCTCGCTGCGCATCAGTTTACGTGGAGCGTGGACGCTTGGTCGGAAACCAGGTTCAAAGGCTTCCCTTAGCGCTAACAGTCCTGGTCAGGGTTCCTCAAATGGGCCACATGGTGGCAGCCGGAAGTGCGATTTCATTAACCCTCTGTTTGCAGACGCCCGGATCCCGGGGAATAGCTCTTCGCATCCGTTTGGATACAGTTAATCCCGCTGTTATCTGATGGTGGTTGTTGACGTTAT
This sequence comes from Pseudarthrobacter sp. CC4, assembly GCF_048957775.1. Lineage (NCBI taxonomy): Bacteria > Bacillati > Actinomycetota > Actinomycetes > Micrococcales > Micrococcaceae > Pseudarthrobacter > Pseudarthrobacter sp. CC4. The sequence continues at coordinate 91,026 of NZ_JARCCZ010000003.1, forward strand.
TGGGACTGGATAGGTTGCGTTTTATGCGGGTTTTCTATGCGGTCGCAATTGCAGCGGAGGAGGGCCCCAGGGTGTGGGCTGTGGTGGATGATCGGTTCCGCCTGAGTGATGAATGCCGCGGCTACGCCCTGTGGCTGGCGCATTCGGGGCGGGCGGTAAATACGCAGAAGGCCTACCAGCTAAGGCTGGCACGGTTCCTGTCCTGGTGCGAGCAGACTGACTCTTTCTGGAAGACTCTGCGGTTCCATCGGCTGGCAGCCTACAAAGCCCATCTTGAACGGCAGGACGCCGAAGGCGGCCGCCTATCGGGCCGGACGGTCAATGCTCATCTGACGGCCGTGATGGTGTTCCTCCGTTACGCGGTGGCGCATGGTTTTGGAACTGACACGCTGCAGGCCACAGTGAAAGAGCGGCAGCACGGTGCAGCGCCGCTGTTTCTGGCGGGAACCGGAAAGACTCCTCCTCCAGCTAGGCTGCTCAAGGCCCGGGAGATACATCGCCGACCGGTTGTGCTGTCGCCGTCGCAGGCTGAACGCGTCCTCGGAGCGGTTGAACGGCCCCGGGACAGGCTTCTGATCCTGTTGATGCTGCGGTGCGGACTGCGTGCCGGTGAAGCGCTCGGACTGAGACTGGAAGACATGCACATGCTGCCCGACTCCGGTCATGTGGGCTGCATAATTCCAGGGCCCCACGTCCACATCGAAAGGCGCAGCAACCCGAACGGGGCCTGGGCCAAGTCACCCTATGAGCGAAATGTCCCGGCTCCGGCTGATGTCTGCGAGGTGCACGCCGCCTACATGGCCCAGAGATACAGTTCCCTTGGCCACCACCAGCCCGACGCAGTGTTCCTGTCGACTGCGGGTAAGAACCCGGCACCGCTGGGATATTCGGGGCTTCACAGCATGCTCACGGCTATCGGGAAGGCCACGAATTTGCCGGTCAAGGCCCATCAGTTCCGGCATACCGCAGCCACCTGCTGGGCGAGGGCCAAGGTCGATCCGGATGTCATCATGGCATTGCTGGGCCACCGGTCTTTGGCGTCGACCTCCATCTATCTGCATCCTGCACAGGAGGAGCTTCGCAACGCGGTTGACAGCACAATGCCAAGCCGGGAGGCACCGCAGTGACAGCTGCCGCCGACTTCCTGCGCCGTGAATCACCGGTGCCCGAGGCCGGTTCATACCTCGCCTATCTGGAATCCATGCTGAAACACCCGTGGCGTTCAGAGGAATGGAACGCCCGGCTATGGCTGTTCGCTGCAGACCCGGACAACCCGCTGACCGGAATCTACGCCTGCCCCACGCCCGGGTGCCCCCGGGTCGCAACCGTCACAGGTCGTCTCTGCCTCTCCTGCACGGGCGGCGAACCAGATGCTGAACCTGCGCCCACCCGGCGCCGGGCCTTGGACCCGAACCCACCGCGCTGCATAGTCGGCTCAGCCGGGCAGGGCTGCCGGGCCATGGGCATGATCAAGGGACTCTGCCACCGGCATTACGCACGCTGGCACCACAGCTCTAACAACGGACAGCAACGGCCCACCATCGAAGACTTCGCCGCGGCGGAGAAAGAGATGTTTCCTCCCGGCAAGGCGTGCGCATCGCGGGGTTGCAGGGAGGAATCGAACCAGCGCGCGTCCGGTCTGTGCCTGTGGCACCACGCCATGTTCCGGAAACTCGCCAAACTCGGTGTCGACCACGAAGCCTTCATCACCGTCGAACGTCCCCTCGACATCCGCTACCACCGTCACGAGTTCTCCTTCATCGATCTGCCACCGATCCTTCGCACGGAGTTGCTGCTCGTCCTCCAGGAACGCGACCGGAACTCATACCGGATCCTGCCTGCCACGATGCGCAGGATCGTCCGCGTGGCCATGGAAACCCGCGCCCGCTCCATCCACCGGCTGCTGGACACCGAACAGGCCCGGCCACGACCCGACGCCGGCGTCGTCGGCTTCCTCCGGCACGCCGGCCTGCTCGCCGCCCGCTGGCGCTACCGTCACTCGGGCCGGGACATGCGCTCCGAGGACATCTGGGACGCCGCGGTCATCGGCCTCCGCAAGGACCGGACAACCCACACAATCTGCTCCAAAGGCACTCTTGATTTTCGTCCCATCACGGTGGACTGGCTGCGTCGGGCAGCCAAGGATTACTGCCGCCACTTCGACCTCGCAGCCGATCAGGTCCGCGACGTCATTCGCACCGTTCAGGTCGCCTCGGACGCTCTGGCACGCCGGCCACACGGAACCCGGCCCGAGCAGCTGACCCGGGCCGACGCGAACGCGGTCGTGGACGCATACCGTCACCTCACCGGCGCCGACGGCGAACCTCGCACGGATTCTGTCAAGTACGACTACTTCAAGCTCTTCCAGCGGATGCTGCGCAATGGAGGCGACCTGGAGATTCTGGCCCGGGTGAGCGCCCGATTCATGTTCATCACCGCAGAGTCCCTGCCGACGGCAGGACCGCACAAGAACCCCGGAAAAGCGGTCCCGGACCACATCATCAGGATTCTTGATGCGAACCTGGAACTGCTCGCCGTGGACCCGGCCTATGCCGTTCCGGCCGGACGAACCCGGGCCTCCCAGAACCTTATGCTGCAGACCATTTACCAACTGATGCGGGACCTCGGCCGGCGGCCGACTGAAATCTACTCGCTTCGTCGCGACACCCTGCGGGAAACCGATGACGGCCAGCCCTACATCATTTACGACAGCCACAAAACGGCCGAATACGGGCTGGAACTTCCCATCCACCGCTCCACGGCCCGAGTTATCCAGACCTGGCAGAATGCGCTCGGGACAATCGAGAACATCCACCCCGACGCCGTTGGTTACCTGTTCCCTTCGCCAAGGCCCTACGGTCCCCAGTCCAGGACCCACATCACGCCCACCGGCTTCCACACCAACTACTGGCGCTGGATCGACAGGATCCGAGACCTGCCCGAAGTCCAAGACGACCCAGCAAGACCAGCCGACTTCCTCACTCGCTCCCGGATGGGCCTCTACAACTGGCGCCACACCTACGCCCAACGGCTCAGCGACAACAGCACCCCTCCCGACGTCATCCAAGAACTGATGAACCACAAAAGCTTCACCACCTCCACGGAATACATCAAGATCACCAGGGAACGACAGCGTCAGGCCATCGAGACCGTCAACAGCACCACCATCGACCGCCGGGGACTGCTCCACGGCCCCAAAGACTATGCAGCTTATGTCCGGGAATCCGTCTCAACACCACTGGGGCTCTGCACCGAACCCAGCAACGTGAAAGCAGCCGGACAATCATGCCCCGTCCGCAACAAATGCGGCGGCTGCCAGTACTATCGCGCCAACCTCTCCCACCTGCCCCAGATCGATGCCCATATCGTCGCCCTTACCGCCGACCTGGCCTCAGCCGGGGACATCGCCGAACCCTGGGTCCACCAGTCACTCAAAGAGGAGATCAGCTCCTATAAGCGAATGCGCACCGCACTCGTGAAGGAAAAATCAAGGCTTACTCCTGAAGACAGGGCCGCGATCGACGACGCCGTCACGCTGCTGCAGCAGATCCCTGCCGCGGCACCGCCTCACACCGCGGCAGGAGGGCGCCGAATGCTGCCATTGACCCCCGTCAGCACCGGCAACCGAACGTGAGCGAAAAACGGCAGGTAGCGGTTGCCGTGCTCATTGCGGCCAAGAAAAAGGAAAGTAAAGCTAAACACGCCAGCGTCCGCAAAGCGGCGGCCAAACTTCTCAAAGGCCCGGAGCTCCTCACGGTCTCCTCAGTAGCCAGGACAGCCGGCGTCAGCCGCTGGCTGATCTACAACACTCCCGAGCTCAAAACCACGGTTACCCGCGCCGCCGCCCAGCAACGGGCAGCATGGGCCGAAGGACACGAGCAAACAGGGATGACCCCAAAAGGCGCCGTGACGGAACTCCTGCGGCTCCAAGAGCGGCTCGCCGCCGTCAGCCGACAACGCGATGACTACAAGCGGGCGGTGCATACCAACCTGGCCGAGGCACTGGCTGGCCGAACACCGGAGCAGATGGCGAGCTACATCACGGAACTGGAAAACGAACTCACCGCAGAGCGGGAGAGCGCTGACCGGGCCCGCACCGCCATCTCAATCCTCGAAGCCAGAGTCGAAGACCTGAACGATCAGCTGCGCGCCGCGCAGTCCATCAACAGGACCATGATGAAACAACGGAACGAGACATCACCCGTCACGGAGCTCGAATCTCGAAGACCCTGAAAGCGCTAGACCTCGTCCGGCACGGGTCGGGTCTCGGCGGACTGCGCACGGACATACTCCGCGGTCTTCTCATAGCCCCGGGAAATGTACTCCTCCAAAAGGCGCGACTCAACCCGCCACTGACCTCGGCCCCCGACCTGGATCGCCGGCAATTCGCCCGATCGCACCAGGGCATAGGCCTGGGCTGAGGAAATATTCAGAATCTCCGAAACATCAGCCAACGCCAAAAATCGCTTCTCAGCCACAGAACATCACGCCCCAAAGACTACCGAACCAGGCCCTACGATCCTCACGACCCTCGCACAAATCAGTCGCCGCCATCAGACCCTCTGCCCCTGAATTCCGGCAAAGCATTGCATCGACCCAACTGGCTGAGCAAGATAACCGCGCCCGCCCACCTGGATGGCCTTCAGTTCTCCACTGCGGACCAGCGCGTACGCGGCCGGCGAGTTGATCTGAAGCTGCTCGGCGACATCTGCGAGCGTTAGGAACCTTGGCATGCCTCCATTTTGCCATCGAATGGGACCTTATGCTGCTGTTATCCACAGATTGGCCCTGTTTGGCATCGTGACTTTCGTTCCAGCGTCACGGCGGTAACAATGAGGGTGTTTGGACACGGCGAGCAGGGCCGGCGCACATAGGGGGAGAAATTTTCATGGTTCTTGATTCATCTGCCACGGCGGCCAGGCTGAAACGGCCATCATGGAAGGACCCCCGCCTGCTGGTAGGTGTCCTCCTGGTCCTGGTGTCCGTGGCGGGTGTTGTGTTCCTTGTCGGCAGCGCGGACCGGACCACCGAGGTATATGCGGCCCGTGACGGCATCGCCGTAGGGGAGAGGCTGACCCGGGATAACGTTGTGCGCGCAAAGGTGCGCCTGGGTGAGACGGAGGAGCAGTATATTACGGCCGAATCAGGCATCCCCGAAGGGGTGGTGGCGGTCCAGCGCATCGGCAAGGACCAGTTGGTGCCCCGCGCCAGCCTTGGCTCAGTCGACCAACTCGACCGGAAGCCGGTAGCCCTCACCATCGAGGAAACCCTCCCGACGCAAGCCGTCGCCGGCGCGAGGGTGGACGTTTGGGTTGCGCAGCCGGATGCCCGCAACGGATTCAGTGAACCGAAACTCCTCCTTCCCGGCGCTGAGATCGCGGAAGTAACTTCCGGCTCGACGGCTCTGGGCTCATCAAAAACCACCGTCCTGATGGTGTTGGTGGAGGATGGTCAAATGCCGGCCCTTCTGGGGGCCCAGGCCAACGAGGCGAAAATCTCTGTGGTCTGGAACCCGGGCGGCGGTGCCAGGTGAGCATCCCGGTAGTTACCGTCGGCCAGAGCAGGGACGATCTGGTGGGCGGGCTCGAGCGCCTGCATGGACCGGTAACGGTGGTCAGGAGGTGCACGGAACTTCCCGAACTTCTGGCGGCGTGCCAAAGCGGCCTGGCCAGGGCTGCGGTTGTGGCGGACGGGTCCGAAGGACTGACTTCCTCGCTCGTGGACAGGCTTTCGGCAGTTGGGGTGGCAATCATTGCCCTGACTGACAACGCCGACGAAGCCGCCCGGCTGCGGTCGATAGGGGTAGCTTCAGCGCTGACCGGCGTGGAGTCCGCGGCGCTCTCGGACAGGATCGCAGAGGCGGTAGCCCAACTTACAGGGCAGGGGCCAGGTGTTGCCCGGAGAAGCGGCCCGGCTGACCCCGGGGCTGCACTGAAGTCCGTCCAGGCCGAGCCGCCGGCGGGGCCGGATGAACCGGGTCCGGGCAGGATCATTGCGGTCTGGGGGCCGGCCGGAGCTCCCGGACGGACCACCGTTGCTGCAAATATCGCCGGTGAGTTGGCTGCGGAAGGAACGGCCGTGCTTCTTGTTGACGCCGACAGTTACGGCGCCAGCATCGCGGCTGTCCTGGGCCTCCTCGATGAGTCGGCGGGCCTGGCACAGGCATGCAGGCTCGCGGACCAGGGCCTGCTGGACAGGGAGGCGCTCGAGAAGATCGCCGCGCCAGTGGCAACCAAAGCGGGCACCTTCAGGGTCCTTACCGGGATTACCCGGGCGGACCGCTGGACGGAGCTCCGGGCCTCCGCCCTTGCGCTGGTCCTCGAACGCGCCCGGGAGATTGCGGAAGTCGTGGTGGTGGATGCCGGGTTCTGCCTTGAAGCGGACGAAGAACTCAGTTTCGATACGCTGGCCCCGCGGCGGAACGCAGCCACGCTGCGGTCGCTCGAGCTGGCTGACACGCTCTACGCTGTGGGTGCCGCGGACCCGGTGGGAGTGCCGAGGCTGGTCCGTGGCCTCGCAGAGCTCGAGTTGGCTGTTCCGCAGGCATCACCCATTGTTGTGATGAACCGCGTACGCGCCTCGTCGGTAGGCAGAGGGCCGGAGCGGCAGCTGATGGATGCCTGGGAGCGGTACGGTCCCGCGTCTGAGCTTAAGGCTTTCCTTCCCTACGACGTGTCTGCGGCGGATGCCGCACTGTTGGGCGGGTCCCTGCTGCTTGAGGTTGCTCCAGATTCGTCCCTCCGCCACGCCATCCGCAATTTGGTTTGTGCATCCGACCAGCAAAATCGGAAATCCTCTGTATTTTCTTCCACAGCACGGCGCCGGGCGAAGGACTAGGCTCGCCATAAGAGCTGCAAGGGTGCAGCGAATATCTTGTGATGGAGGCGTTTGTCGATGTCGTCTGGATCCAGCGTGGAGGATCAGCCCCTTTCCCTTGTAGGCGATGAGGGCTTCATTGGGGACTACTACCAGCACCTAGCCGAAGAAGACGCCCGAACGTACCCCCGGGACGTGCTGGTTGCCCGTGCCGATTATCACCGGGAGATCGCCTCCGTCCGGAGGCCTGGCCAGGCGAAGGTCGCCATTGCGGACGAGGAAGACAGCAGCGTGGTCTTCGTTGTCACAGATGACATGCCCTTCCTGGTGGACTCGGTCAACGCCGAACTCGTCCGGCAGCATGCCGCCATCAAGCTGGTCATCCACCCCCTCTTCGTGGCTACCCGGAACAGGGAGAGCGGCGAGCTCACCAAGGTCAGCAGGGTCCCGGCGCACCTTGGGATTTCCAGCGGCGACACGGCCGCCATGCCCAGCCTGTCCCACCTCATTGCCCAGGGTGAGAACGCCTCGCACATGGAGTCCTGGATCGCCGTCGAGATCAACCGCGTCTCGGAAGACGCGAAAGCCTCCCTCCTCGAAGGCCTTGAACGGGTCCTCAAGGATGTCCGCGCCGCCGTGGAGGACTGGCCAAAGATGCGCCAGAAGGCCATCCAAATTGCGGAAAGCCTTGACCAGACAGCCAACTCCTCGCAAATCGCCGAACTGCGGCAGGCGCAGGACCTCCTTCGCTGGCTCGACGACGGGAACTTCACCTTCCTGGGCTACCGGGAATACGACCTGGTCAACGTTGACGGGGAAGACGTCCTGGAGCTCCGTGAAGACAGCGGCCTTGGGCTGTTGCGGCCCTCCACCGACTCGCCCCACATTCAGCACTTGACGGACACCGGCCGGAAGAAGGCACGGGAAAAACGCGCCCTGGTCATCACGAAGGCAAACTCCCGCTCCACCGTCCACCGCTCGGCCTACCTGGACTACATCGGTGTGAAGAGCTTTGACGCCGCGGGGAATGTCAACGGCGAGCGGCGCTTTATCGGACTCCTGGCAACCAGCGCCTACACCGGCTCCGTCCGGAATATTCCGATTGTGCGCGAGAAGGTTGACGCGGTGCTTCGAAGCGCCGGCTTTCCCCCGGACTCCCACTCCGGCAAGGACCTGCTGGGCATCCTGGAAACCTATCCCAGGGACGAGCTATTCCAGATTGAGGTCCCGGACCTAGCCGCCACTGCCCTCGGTATCCAGAAACTCCAGGAGCGTCGGCGCACCAGGCTGTTCCTTCGGCCTGACATCTACGGCCGGTTCATGTCCGCCGTCGTCTATCTTCCACGGGACAGGTACACCACAAACGTTCGCCTCCGCATCGAGCAGGAGCTGCGCGAAACGTTCCAGGCCGTCTCCATTGACTACGAAGCCCGCATGACGGAGTCGGCGCTGGCCCGCCTGTTCTTCCGCATCCGGCTGCCCAAGAACGCAGACATCAGCAACGTCAATGCGGAGGAGCTGGAGAAGCGCCTTGTGCGGGCTGCCCGCTCCTGGAGCGAAGGGATCGCGGAGGTCCTGCGCGAGGGGCGGGACGTTTCTGAGGCAAAGGAGCTTGCCGCCATCTGGTCGGAAGCGTTTCCCGCCAGCTACCGGGTGGACTACGAAGTCGAGGACGCACTCGAGGACATTGCACGGTTCGAGAAGTACGGTGCCGCCGCGGAGCGGGCTGAAGGTACTGTCCAGGAGCGCCCCGGCGTGCACGTCTATCTCCCGGAAGGTGCGGGGGCAACACTGGAGGAGGACGCGCGGGTCAAGCTGTACATGCTGGAGCCCAAGAGCCTCAGCCAGATCCTGCCGTACTTCCACAACCTCGGACTGGAGGTCCTGGACGAGCGGCCTTTCGAAATCGAAACGGCGGACCGCCGCGACTTCTTCCTGTACGACCTTGGCCTGAAGTACCCGGCAAAGGTGGACCCGGTCTCCACGGGCCAGCTCCTTGCCGAGTCCTTCGGCGCTGCAGTGACGGGTGCAGCCGAGTCGGACAGCTTCGACCGGCTGGTGCTGCGCGAGGGTCTGCAGTGGCGGAAGATCACCGTGCTGCGGGCCTACGCGCGGTACATGCGCCAGATGGGTAACACCAACTCCTTCGGCTTCATGGCCGATACCCTGCTGGCCAACCCCCGCGTGACCAAGGGGCTGACTGCGCTCTTCGCCGCGCGCTTCGATCCTTCCCTCAACGACGAAGAGCGCAATGAGGCCCAGGCGTCCGCCCGCAAGGACCTGGACTTGGCCATTGAAAGGGTGGAGACGCTCGACGCCGACAGGGTCCTCCGCACGTTCGTCAACCTGATCGAGGCGACGCTCCGGACCAACTACTACCAGAACAAGCCTCACCTGAGTTTCAAACTCGATCCCGCCCGGCTTGAGGGCCTGCCCTTCCCGCGCCCCATGTTCGAGATCTGGGTCTACGCGCCGCGGGTGGAGGGGGTCCATCTCCGCTTCGGCAAGGTGGCACGCGGCGGGCTTCGCTGGTCCGACCGCCGCGAGGATTTCCGCACCGAGATCCTGGGGCTGGTGAAAGCGCAGACGGTGAAGAACGCCGTCATCGTGCCTACGGGGGCGAAGGGCGGTTTCTTTGCCAAGCAGCTTCCCGACCCCACGGTTGACCGCGCCGCCTGGATGGCGGAAGGGATCGAAAGCTACAAGACCTTCATCAGGGGCCTGCTGGACATCACAGACAACCTCCTCACCGAGGGTGACAGCGAAAGGCTCGTGCCGCCGTCGGACGTTGTAAGGCACGACGACGACGATTCCTACCTCGTGGTGGCTGCCGACAAGGGCACCGCGACGTTCTCCGACATCGCCAACGGGCTCGCTGCCGAGTACGGTTTCTGGCTCGGGGACGCATTCGCGTCCGGCGGATCCGTGGGGTACGACCACAAGGCGATGGGCATTACGGCGCGGGGTGCGTGGGAGTCGGTGAAACGCCACTTCAGCGAACTCGACCTGGACACCCAGACCCAGCCGTTCACCGTGGTGGGCGTGGGGGACATGTCAGGGGACGTCTTCGGTAACGGCATGCTGTTGTCCCGCCACATCCGCCTCCTGGCGGCCTTCGACCACCGCCACATTTTCCTCGACCCCAACCCGGACGAGGAAGCCTCGTTTGCGGAGCGGCAGCGTTTGTTCGAGCTGCCGAGGTCCTCGTGGGATGACTACAACAAGTCGCTCATCAGTGAAGGCGGCGGAGTCTTCGCCCGGCAGGCCAAGTCGATCCCGGTTTCGCCCCAGGTCCGCACGGCGCTGGGACTGCCGGCCGAAACCACCGAACTCAGCCCGCCGGAACTCCTCCGCGCAGTCCTCCTTGCCCCCGCCGACCTGCTCTACAACGGCGGCATCGGGACTTACGTCAAGGCGAGCACCGAGACCAACGCCTCGGTGGGGGACAAGGCCAACGACGCGATCCGGGTGGACGGCCGGGACCTGCGCGTCAAGGTGGTGGGCGAAGGCGGAAACCTCGGCATGACACAGCGCGGCCGCATTGAAGCGGCGCTGCAGGGTGTCATCCTCAACACGGACGCCATCGACAACTCCGCCGGCGTGGACTGCTCCGACCACGAAGTCAATATCAAGATCTTCGTGGACCGGATGGTGGCTGCCGGAAAGCTGTCGGCGGAAGAACGCTCCGGCTTCCTTGCATCGATGACCGACGAAGTGGGCCGGCTGGTTCTTGAAGACAACATTGACCAGAACATCCTGCTGCTGAACGACCGGACCAAGGTGGCCGAGTGGAGCCCGAGCTACGAACGGCTGATGGACTGGCTCGAGAAGACGGCCGACCTGAAACGGGACCTTGAGGCGCTTCCCTCCACCGAAGCGCTCCGGGAGCGGCTGCAGCAGGGCCAGGGGCTGACATCTCCTGAACTGTCGGTACTCGCCGCGTATGCCAAGATCGAGCTCGCGACGGCACTGCGGGAAAGCGACCTGGCAGACGACCCCTGGTTCAGGCAGACGCTGCGCGCCTACTTCCCCGCGCAGCTGCGGGAGCGTTTTGACGCTGAACTGGACACCCACCCGCTGCGGCGCGAGATCATTGCCACTGTGGTTGCCAACGACATGATTAACCTCGGCGGCATCACGTTCGCGTTCCGGGTGATGGAGGAAACGTCGGCCAGCGAAGCAGCGGTGGCAAAGGCATTCGTGGCCCTGCGGGAGATCTACGAGCTGGACCACATGGTGGGGGAGCTGAACAGCCTGCCGGCGTCCTTCCCCACCGAGCACTGGAGCGCCGTCCACCTGGACATCAGGCGGTTGCTTGACCGTGCAGTCCGCTGGCTCCTGGGCCAGGGCACGGTCTCCCGGCCGATAGCCGACGTCGTGTCGGAGTTCAAACCCGTGATGGAGCCGATGCGGGCCCACCTGCTGGACTACCTGCGGGGTGATGACCGGGAACGGGTGGCAGGCTGGCTGGAGACAGCGCGTGAATGGGAGCTGCCGGAAGGCCTCGCCCTGCGATGGGCGGAGCTTTTCGAGAGCTTCGTGCTGCTGGACATTGCCAAGATCGCGCATGGGCGCAAGGAGCCTGTGAATGAAATCGCGGCCGTCTACTACACCGTCTTCAACCGGTTCCACGCCGACTCGCTGCTGGAACGGATCAGCAGCCTGCCCCGGCAGGACAGGTGGCAGGCCCTGGCTCGGGCGGCCCTGCGGGATGACCTGTATTCCACCATCTCGGACATGACGATGGCGGTGCTGGACGCCACCGCTGCCAGCGACTCGCCGGAGGCCCGCCTGAAGGACTGGGAGGCTCAAAATGCCGAGCAGCTGAGCCGGGCCAAGTCCATGTTCGACGAGGTCAATTCACTTGAGGCCGACGATATGGCGTCACTGTCGGTAGCATTGAGGCTCTTGAGGTCAATCGTTCGACGCTAGCCAAGCCGGCGTCGCAAATGGAGGTGCAGTGGCAATCTTTACGGACCCTATCAGGGAACATGCTGATTTTGGGCCGGGCGATGCCGAGTGGCTGCACCTCCTGGTGGGGGACTGGCAGATGGTCGCGGACCTGGCGTTCGCGGACCTTGCGCTGTGGTTCCCGCACCCTGACCACGGGTATGTGGCGTTGGCGCATGTCCGGCCCTCCACCACGCACACGGTGTTCCACGGCGACTTCGTGGGCGAGGGCATCCGGTCCGACCTGCAGCCGCTCGTGGACAAGGCATGGAACAGCCGTTCCATCGAACGCTCCAGCGAAACGAACTGGAGCAGTGACATGGCCCTGCGGGTGGAGGCGGTCCCCATGGTCCGCAACGGGCGCACCCTTGCCGTGGTCACCACGCACATGGACCTGTCCAGCTCGCGGATGCCGTCCCGGCTCGAACTGACCTACCGCCAGTGCGCGTATGACCTGCTGCGGATGGGCACGCTGGGGCTCTGGCCGGACTTCGCGTCGCCTACGGGTTCCCGGCGCGGTGCGCCGCGCGTGGGGGACGGGCTGATCAGGCTGGATGCAGAAGGCATCGTGCAGTACGCCAGTCCCAACGGTGTTTCTGCCTTCAGGCGGCTGGGTGACGGGGAATCCCTTGAGGGCCGGTCCCTCGCGGAGGTGACCGCCAGCCTCCTCAAGGACCGCCGCATGGTGGACGAGACGCTCCCCCTCGTAGTGACCGGCCGGATGCCCTGGCGCAGTGAGATCGAGTCCCGGGGGGTGAGCCTGTCCCTGCGCGCGATTCCGCTGCGCGACGAGCAGCAGCGCTTCGGCGCGCTGGTCCTGTGCCGCGATGTGTCCGAGTTGCGTCGGCGGGAAATGGAGCTTGTCACCAAGGACGCCACTATCCGGGAGATCCACCACCGGGTCAAGAACAATCTCCAGACCGTGGCGGCGCTGCTGCGCATGCAGTCCCGGCGCATGGTCAGCGACGAAGCCAAACAGGGCCTGGAGCAGGCGATGCGGCGGGTGGCCACCATCGCGCTCGTCCACGAGACCCTGTCCCAGGGCCTCACCCAGAGCGTGGATTTTGATGAACTGATCGGACGTCAGTTCCGTCTTTCCGCGGAAGTCGCCTCGCCCTCGCAACAGGTCAGGACGGAACGCTCCGGCACCTTTGGCGAGCTGCCCAGCGACCTCGCCACCCCGTTGGCCCTGGTCATCAACGAACTGGTAACCAATGCCGTGGAGCACGGACTGGAGGGAAGGGCCGGAACGGTCTCGCTGATCGCTGACCGGTCGGAAGGGGATGACGGCGAGGAGCTCACCGTCACCATTGCCGACGACGGCGTGGGGCTTCCTGACACACCCCACGTTGAGGGGCTGGGGCTTCAGATCGTACGGACCCTCGTGACGAGCGAACTGGGCGGGACCATCCAGTGGCGGCCACGGGAGGGCGGCGGCACTGCCGTCGAGATCCGCCTCAGCCTCGCCGGGAAGTAGGTCGGGAGCCCGGCTACCTTTGCCGGAGCCGGACTACCGAGGAGGAACAACTGGAACAGCCCCGGCTGCAGCCTTGGAAGGTTGCAGCCGGGGCTGTTTGTGCCTGGAGGTTTCCGGTGGGATCAGGAAGCGCGGCGGGCGCGGGCAGCGCGGCGCTTCAGCGCCCGGCGCTCGTCTTCGCTCATGCCGCCCCAGACGCCGGCGTCCTGGCCGGACTCGAGGGCCCACTGCAGGCAGGTATCCACAACGGGGCACCGGCGGCAGACGCTCTTTGCTTCCTCGATCTGCAGGAGGGCAGGCCCGGTGTTCCCGACGGGGAAGAAGAGTTCAGGGTCCTTTTCGAGGCACGCTGCGCGGTTACGCCAATCCATGCTGATCAGTTGCTCCATTTCTGGGAAGAGCCCTTGTGAAATTATTCACTAGTAGCTACAAAGGAAAAGGGCCCGGCGGGGCCCCCTTGGTCATCTGAATCAAGCCTGTCATGTTAACGCTGTGTAAACAAGGGGTAATAACGCTTGATATCCCCCGAAAGCTGAGCGATACATCACACCGGCGCTGCTGGCCCTCACCACTGTCCGACTATGTCCGGTAGGGTGCCAGTGTGTCAAGACCCCCGGTAAACCCAGCAGAGCCCCCTTCACCCGCACCGGACCCCGGCCAGGGCCGAAACGGCCAGCACGATAAGGGCCCGGGTGGCCGGCCCGCGGCGGTGCTTGTGGTGGCCCTGGTAGTGGCCGCGGAGGCCACTGCCCTCCTGGTCGCGGCGGGGTGGTACGGCTACCAGTTGCTGGCGGGGAGCCCTGTCCTGTCATTCTGGGGAGCTGTGTTCACCCTTGTACTCCTGCTTGCCTTCTCCGCCTGGCTGTATGCGGTGGCCCTCTTCCTGAACCGTGGCTTCCGCTGGACCCGGGCTGCTGCCCTTGTAGCGCAGCTGTTCGTTCTGACCATCGGATTTCCAACGGTCAGCAGCGGCCTCCTGCTAGCCGGGCTGGCAATGCTGGTTCCGGCCGTCACTGCCATCGTCCTTCTGTTCCAAAGCAAGGTGATCAGTTATGCGTCGCGCACCGGTGGGGGGACGCCGGCACTCTAGCAGGTTCTGCCGCCCGGTCCTGTTATTCCGTCCCTGCCCAGGCAACCTGGACCGGGGAGGACCGCCCCCGGGATATCAGCATCCCCCTGCCCGCAGGGGGATCCGGCTCGATGTCGAACCGGACCCCGAACAGGTCGCCCTCCGAAGCGGACCGCGGAGACAGCAGGAGTCCCCGTCCGGCGGCCCGGCAATCCATGACCAACGGAACGCGCTGAAGCAGCAAGGGACTGTAATTTGCGGTCAGGACCACAGGGTGGCCGAGGGCGTGCAACTCAGACAGGTCCTGTAAGGCGCCGGCAGGCAAGAGGTCAATGTCGTCTGCCAGCAGCACCGCCGCCCTCGGCAGTTCCCCCTCCCTGGCCTTGGCCAGCGAACACTTCCAGAATTCCTCCGGGTCCGTGCCGCCGTCCGGGCAGGTCCACCGGCCCGCGGCCGGGTTCAGAGCCTGCAGGGTACGCAGGACGTTCGTCTTTCCTGAACCGGCTCCACCGAGGACGGCGAAGACGCCTCCGGCCGGAATCCGAACGGCGACAGGTTGAAGTTCATCGCCACCAACGCCCAGGAGCAGGTCCCGCGAGTGGGCGTCGCCGGCAATCCGGCGTGGTCCCTTCCCATTCGCAAGCGGCGCTTCGGGAACCGTCGCTCCGACGTCATCCATCCCGGCAGCCAAAGCCTCAACCTCCGGGACTGATACCAGGGAGGGAAGCGGCTCAACCCGGAAAGGCCGGGTCCCCGCCGCAACGACTTCGTCCGGGCTGGTGCCGTCCTGCGCTGCACTGGCCGAAGCGGGTTCGAAGAGCTGGCAGACGGCTCCTGGGCCGCCGACGATCGGCCCGAAGGCCGCGCCCCTGCCTTTGACCGGGGCCATGGAAGGCATCTTTGGCCATGCCATTCGGCTGTCCTCATTGGAGCCTGCGGGGAAGTAGATGCGGTTGGGAAGTGATCCGCAGAACCGGGCCGTAACCAGTTCCCTCTCACCGGAGATGAGGACCGTGATTCCGGCGTTGGCGCCGTCGCGGACCAGATCCTGGACAAGGTCTTCGGCCCAGGCCAGCGGTCCTGCCCGAAAAGCCGATACCCAGGACCCCCAGCCGGAGATCACAAGGACAAGCGGAACGCAGCTGTCAGCCCGGTTCAGGCGGCTGGCCAGTTCCTGGGCCAGCCGTTCAAGTATGCGGACGGCACGCCGCAGCTCGTGCAGCCCTGCGTGGGCCCCCGTCCGGGTGTGCGCGGCCAGGCCGAGGAAGGATCCGCCGGCGTCCAGGAAATAACAGTGTGATTCCGCTGTATGACCGGCCACTTCACGGGCGGCCAGGTCAAGGGCCTCCGCCGCGCCGGACGCCGGACCTCCGACAAAGGCGAGGTGGCTGTCCTTTGCGGGTCTCCACAGCAGGGCCGTCACCTCTTGGCGCTCGGGCAAGTCCACCAGGCCCAGATCAATGGTCCACTGGCTGGTGCCGTCCTTCGCCGTTGCCCCGGCGGTCAGGCCGCCACGGGATATCTTCCTTTGGGGCTGAGTGAGCTTCCGGGGCAGGGGAGGGGCAACCGGCGGCCGTGGTGCTGCCCCTGCCTGCGAGGCCCAAAGATTTCGAACCAGCGAGACGAGGGGAGCTGCTGCTTCTGCCGGTGTCAGGTCTGCGGTGCCGGCGGTGGCCGCGGTGTCTTCGCCCACGGCCTCCAGATACTCCGTGGCGAGCTGTATCTCCGTCTCTTCGACTGCCATGGCACGGCACGCTCCAGTTGCTGCCGCCTGGAATTCCTCCGGCTCCTCCATGCCGCGGGCGATAAAGGCACGCCCCGGAGTTGCCAGCCTGATGTCGGCCGCCGCCGCGGTCCTGATGACGTCGTGGGACTCCATCTCCGACTGGACGCGAAGCGCAATGCTGGACGTGACGTTGGCGCGGATGTCGGCGGTCAGCGCTCCCTGGGGACGCTGGGTTGCCATGACGAGGTGCAGACCGAGCGAGCGCCCGATGGAAGCGATCCGCATGAGTTCGCGGATTACCTCTGGAGCGTCGTCCACGAGCATCCGAAACTCGTCGATGACGATGACCAGATGGGGAAGGGGACAACTAAGGGATGCGCGTGTGGAACGGTAGGCGGTGAGGTCCGGAACCCGGGCAGCGGCGAGGGCTTCCTCCCGGACCCTGATTTCCGCCCGAAGTGATGCGAGGGTCCGTTCGAGTTCGTGGGTGGACAGGTCCGTCAGGACGCCGACGCAGTGGACCAGGCCCGCCAGCGGACCCAGGCCCGATCCGCCTTTGAAATCGACAAAGAGGAAATTGACCCTGTCCGGGGGGTGGGTGAGCGCCAGCGCCAGCGCCAGGCTTCGGAGCAGTTCCGATTTGCCCGAGCCTGTGGTTCCCGCCACCAGCAGGTGGGGCCCGTCATTCAGCAGGTCAAGAAGTTGAGGCCCCGTTGCTCCGAGTCCCAGCGGAACGCCTAGACCGCGGACGCCGGCGCTCGCAGCCCAGCGGGCAGCAGTGTCTGCGGGAGTGATCGGCAGCAGTTCGTCCAGTGCGCAGGCAGACGGGACCGGGCGCTCCTGGCCCTCCGGCGGCCTCGGAGAGGCCGCTACCTGCCGA
Source organism: Pseudarthrobacter sp. CC4 (assembly GCF_048957775.1). Lineage (NCBI taxonomy): Bacteria > Bacillati > Actinomycetota > Actinomycetes > Micrococcales > Micrococcaceae > Pseudarthrobacter > Pseudarthrobacter sp. CC4. The sequence continues at coordinate 107,944 of NZ_JARCCZ010000003.1, forward strand.
CAGAAGCTGCTGAACACGTCCTCGGGTGCCAGGTCCGGGACGAACGCAATGCGGCGCCCCGTTTCCCGCAGGAACGACTGCCGCTCGGCGAGTACCACTTCGGGGACACCCGGAACGGTGTCAGGCTCACAAAACTGGAGCACTTGCCAGCCCAACCCTGCTGCCTTTTCCCGTAGTCCGTCCTCGTGCATGTGTGACGCTTCGATGGACAGGAGGACACCGTGATCATAGGTGGAGCCGAAGCCGTCCGCGAGTGCCTTCATGCCGGCACGCCGGGTTCCTGCGAGGGTCACGCCGGGAAGAAAGCGGGCAGGGAGCGGAAGACTTTCCAGCGGGCCGCAGATGATGATGCGGGTCCTGCTGCCACACGGGTAGCCTGCCAACTGCATGACGAGCGACCTGATCATCGCCTCCGCCACGGTCCGAGGCCCGCGGAACGTGGTGTTGGGGGGATCCGGATCCAGCAGCACGGGGACTTCCCCGACTGACGGAACAATGCGGGGCGCGGTCCCCGACTCGACTTTCAGACAGGCTTCCTGGGCCGCTTGCCCGAGGCGAAGCCACACCCTGCCGTTCCCCTCGGCCCGCGAAGGCGCAACCTGCCCGTGGCGGGCAGCCAGCATCAGCAGCGGGAGGGAGGGCCCCGCCCGCTGCCGCCGCTTCCGGTCCTCCTCCACTGCCGACTGGATCCGTTGTGCGAACTCGCGCGCCTGGCGGCGGCCCGTCGCCAGCGGGATGAGTACGGAGACTGCTGAGACGGCCGCGAAAGCAAGGAACATCCACATTCCTGTGAGGACCGTGAGTCCTATGCCGATGGCCAGGGGGAGCACTGCGGTGAGCAGAAGGATTCCGCGATTGCCGGACTCGGTGAGGCCTGGAACGGTGAGGGGCTCCTTAACTGACGTGCCGGCGTCGGCCAGTGCCTTGTCAGGCAGGTCCAGGAAGACGAGCGACATTGCCGTGTTGCCGCAGCGGATGGTGGAGTCAGTGGTGACGCGCGCATGGCGGACCCGTCCGCCGTCCACATAGGTGCCGTTGGCGCTCTCCAGATCAACGATCATGATGTCCTTCTCGGTGACCACCAGGCGGGCATGTTCGCGGGAGAGTTCAGGATCGGGAACCACGATGCGCGTATTGCTTCTGCCTATCGTGTAGGTGCCGCGCCTCAGGGGGACCAGGATGCCTGCTCCGGCGCCGGTGTGCACAGCCAGCGCGATGGGTGCAGCGGGATCAGGAGCCGGACTCCTCGGCCTTCTTCGGCTGGGGGGCTGGCTCCCGCCGTCGACCAGGATGGCGCCATTCACAAGGGGTGCTTTGCCGAGGCTCATGGAACACAGGTCATCCCCGCCGATAGAGACCGCCCCCGTGCCGAACCTCTCCACCAGCCGGGCGTGGATTTTTGCGCCGGAAGTGCCCGGTGGTGCCGTAATGGAAAGTTCCATGGGCGGCCCGGCCGGAAGCGCGTGGGGGCTGCGGACCAGTGTGCAGTGGAGTGTCATGGGCGTGAATCCTTCGGTGCCTTTGAATCCACGCTAGGCAATTGGCATGGTGTGGAACACGGCCTAAATCTTCTATGTGGACAAGTGGCAGGGGCACTTCGATTCGACGGGGCCCGCTATCCCTCGGGTAGGCTAGAGCAGCAGACAATGCGCACAATTGCGCTGCCCGCATTCAATCCAGGAGATTTTGTGACCGCTGACCTCGTCATCGTAGGGTCCGGCTTTTTTGGCCTGACAATCGCAGAACAGGCCGCTACTGAGCTGGGCTTGAAGGTCGTCGTCATCGACCGCCGCCACCACATCGGCGGCAACGCCTACAGCGAAAAAGAAGAGCAGACCGGCATCGAGGTGCACCGCTACGGCGCCCACCTCTTCCACACATCCAACGAGCGGGTGTGGGAGTACGTCAACCGGTTCACGACCTTCACGAACTATGTCCACAAGGTCTATGGCGTGCATAAGGGCGAGGTCTTCTCACTCCCCATCAACCTGGCGACCATAAACCAGTTCTTCCGTGCCAACCTGACACCCGGCCAGGCGCGGGAACTCATCCAGGAGCAGGCCGGCGAGCTCGCCGGGACCGATCCGCAGAACCTCAATGACAAGGGCATCCAGCTGATCGGCCGTCCCCTGTACGAGGCCTTCATCAAGCACTACACCGGCAAGCAGTGGCAGACGGATCCCAAGGACCTGCCGGCCGGCATCATTTCGCGGCTCCCGGTGCGGTACAACTACGACAACCGGTACTTCAACGACAAGTACGAGGGCCTGCCCACGAACGGCTACACGGCGTGGATCGAAAAGATGGCGGAGCACCCGAACATCGAGGTCCGGCTCAACACCGATTTCTTCGATGAGTCGCATGAGTACAGCAAGAACAAGGTGGTCGGGAACATCCCGGTGATCTACACGGGCCCCGTGGACCGCTACTTCGACTTCGCTGAAGGTGACCTGTCCTGGCGCACCATCGACTTCGAGGAAGAAGTGCTGGACATGGAGGACTTCCAGGGCACCTCCGTTGTGAATTACAACGACGACGACGTCCCCTACACCCGGGTCATCGAGCCCCGCCACTTCCACCCCGAGCGTGACTACCAGACGGAAAAGACCGTCATCATGCGAGAGTTCTCACGTTTCGCCGAGAAGGGTGATGAGCCGTACTACCCGGTCAACACGTCCGCTGACCGGGAACGGCTCCTGAAATACCGCGACCTGGCGGCGGCCGAGAAGGACGTCCTCTTCGGCGGGCGTCTCGGGACGTACAAGTACCTGGACATGCACATGGCCATCGGTTCGGCACTGAGCATGTTTGACAACAAGATCCGGCCGCACTTCGAAAGCGGCGTAAAGCTGGAAAGCGGAGGCGTCGACGCATGACTGACACGCCGGGCTGGGCAACGCTCCAGAGGGTCATATTCCCTCCGGAATCAGGAGTGGACACCATGTCCCTCTATGCGGACGCCGGCCCGGCAAGCGGCGTTCGGATGCAGGAGAGCAACGAGTTTGCCCGGAATCCCAAGCCTCTCGGAGAGAGGCTGCACCTTGTTGGGGCAAGCCCGAAGGAGGTGCATTTCGATGACCTGGTGTCCCGTTATTCCATTCGTGTGCGTTCAGGCGAACAGCTTTCGCTCGGAACTTACTTCAATGCCTTCCCGGCCAGTTACTGGCGGCGATGGACCCATGTCAGGCAAATCCGGCTTGTCGTTGAGACCTCCGGCCACGGTTCGGTCACCGTCTACAAATCGAATGCCCGCGGAACGATCCAGCGTGTTGAAGGCGCAAGGCTGGATGGCGACACGACGACGGCATTCGAGTTGTCCATCAAACCATTCGGTGATGGCGGTTGGTATTGGTTCGATCTGGCGTCGAGCCGCGGCGACCTCGTCCTAAAGCAGGCATGCTGGGAAGGGCCCCAGCCGCTGAGGTCCGGGGAGCGGGCGACGATCCAGATCACTACTATGGACAAGCCCGACTTCTGCCTCGCCAACATTCGCTCGCTCGTTGAGCATCCGGATGCCCTTGAACTGGCGAAGGAAGTTATCATCGTCGACCAAGGGTCACGAAAAGTGGCGCACCAGCCCGGATTCGCAGAGGTTGCGGAGCTCTTTGGCCCAAAACTCAGGGTGATCGACCAGGCCAACCTTGGGGGTTCAGGAGGTTTCGCGCGGGGAATGTACGAAGCTGTCGAAAACGGCAGCGACTACGTTCTCCTCCTGGACGATGACGTCGTCATGGAGCCGGAGAGCATCATGCGGATGATGGCTTTTTCCGGCAGATGCAAGAATCCCACCATCGTTGGTGGCCATATGTTCGACCTCTACAGCAGGAGCACCTTGTATTCGATGGGCGAGACCATCGACGCCCGCCGCTTCTCGCCAGGCCAGCCGCATCAGGATATGCAGATGCGGCACGACTTTGGCGTTTCCAACCTTCGGCAGACGCCATGGCTTCACCGCCGCGTCGACGTAGATTACAACGGTTGGTGGATGTGCCTGATCCCGACGTCCGTCATCCGGACGATTGGCCTGCCCCTGCCCGTGTTCATTAAGTGGGATGACTCCGAGTATGGTCTTCGGGCCAGAGCTGCCGGAACCCGGACGGTATCCCTTCCAGGGGCGGCACTCTGGCACATCTCCTGGATAGACAAAGACGACCTTGTGGGCTGGCAGGCCTACTTCCACAACCGTAACCGGCTCATTACCGCACTTCTCCATAGTCCCTATCCCAAAGGGGGCAACGTCCTTCGGGAATCTTTCCAGGAAGACGTCAAACATCTGGTATCCCTGCAGTACTTCACCGCGCACAATCGTTTGGCTGGAAGGGACGACCTCCTGACAGGTCCCGGGCACCTGCATCCCTCCCTGAGTACAAAGCTCGCGGAGATCAACGAACTCCGTGAGTCATACTCCGACGCAACGATGCGCGAGGACGTGGACGATTTTCCTGCGCCTGCACTGGGCGCCGGCCTCTCGGCCGCTGCCGATGTCCAAATGCCCGCCAAGAAGGACATGGTCCAGTGGGGTTTGACCATGGTGGCGCGGCAGCTGATGAAGCAGCCCCCGCCGGAATCGCTGGAACGCCCCCAGGCGTACCTTGCCCACCTTGATAATCGCTGGTTTCGGATAGCCCACTACGACTCCGTCGTAGTTTCAAACGCGGAGGGTACGGCCGCCTCCTGGTATAGGCGCGATCCGAAAAAGCTCAGGGCAATGCTGACACGGTCGGCCAGACAGCATGCACGACTGTACAAAGACTGGAATGCGCTGGCTGATAACTACAGGTCGGCGCTGCCGGCCCTTGTTTCGATGGAGGCCTGGCGCGCCACCTTCGATGCCGCCGCCCCGGCGCAGGGCCATAAAAATGACCCTGCCACCAGGAGCGCGGGCGCTTCTAAATGAATCTCCCGCCGCTCATCATCTGCTGAGCGGTGGCTGCAACGGGGCTATATGCTTCTGCCGTGCCTGTGCCGGCGGCGTAGTCAAGAGGCGGTAGAGGAAACTACCGCAGGTTGCCAACAGCAGGATGTAGATGACCGCGAGCACTTGCCAGGTACCTGGAGGCTGCCACAGCGGTTCAAACATCTCTGTCCAGTTGACGTGATCTTGAATCCCGATGGTGTAGCGGCGCAAGCCTTCCAGGAACACATAGGCGTGCGCCAATCCCCCAAGAACCAACCCCCAGCGGACCATGGACTTAGTCCAAGGCGTAATACGGAACGGGCGGAAGCGCGTTGCGATTCCAGCCGCCAAGATGAGGGTGACAACCATTGCCAGCGTGTATCTTCCCTGCCAAATCCAACCCAGCTGTTCGCTTGAGCTTGCTTGCAGGGCGGTTGGAACTGCGATAACGGTAACCGTCAGCAGCACCATGACCCAGCGCGCCCTGAGAGGGCGGGCCGTGTAGGCAAGGAACAACATGGCCCCAAACCCCAGGACCCAGGCGTAGAGAGCGGCCGGCGGCGGCAGAGTGTCGATCCACCCAAGGACACCTACGTACTCCACCATGAAGAAAACCGTTTTGTCGAGCATGGCAACAGCTGCACTCTCCGCAGGAATGGGGGCGCCCGCCAGCAGGCTTTCGAAGCTTTTCGCCGACACGACCCACCACAGTGCAAAAGCGCACGATACGCCGACGATGAGCAGCGCTAACTGGAATCTCCTTTGTGCCAGCGTGCGCAGAGAAGCATTGATGCCAAAACAGAGCACAGCGGCGGTCGCGGCAATTGCCAACCACAAGAGGGAAAGCGGACGGGTATGTGCGAGAACTGAGGCGGACAGGGTGAAGACAACTAAGAGCAGAGTGCTGAGCCTAACCTTGCTGGCCGTTTGCTCGGCGATGGCGCAAAGACTCGCGAATACGGCCCCCGTGGAGGCAATCTCCAGCGCATTCGGGTTGATCGAGCCGGTTAAGAAGAAGACAGCTGGTGTCAGTGCTATTGAAGCCGCGATGACTGGCCGGTGGAAACGACGCAAGGACGCGGTGGCTGCGAAGATTGCAGCCAGGAAGAATGCCACCATCCACGTACTGATCAGCCTCATGGCATATATCGCAGTTTCGCCGCTGAGGCCGCGGCTACCCAGGCCGACAATGCCGTAATACACAGGATTGTAGTTTCCGGCGGATGTCTTGCCGGTTCTCCATCCTCGATCGGAGGAGTCGATCGGAGTCGCGCAGTCAGCGGTTACGTTTGATTTTTGCGCGAAACATACATGTTGGTTAAGATCCGCGATGTAACCGGGCACTTGAACCATCAAGGGGGCACCTTGGACTCCGGAGCTGGTTCCCGACAGTTGTCCACGGGCTACTGCTGCCGCCTTGATGGTGTGAGCGGGTTCGTCAGGAATGGACATGAGGGGCGAAGCGAAACTCCATACGCTTCCGATGCATCCAAAGAGCAGCCAGGCAACTATGAGGACTCGGAAGGATGAGGGGGCGGGTCGGTGGGTCTTTAGGTGGTTGAACTTGGCTAACAGGGGAGGGAGCGTCGAATGTGGCATGATAGCTTTAAGCGTACTTGGAGGCTGGCTGTCAAGAGGCTGAACACTCCGTTCCACTGGAGAGGATCAACCCCACGATGCGAATTCCCGGTTCTGGCATGCCGTCATCCAATAAATCTTCCGCCGAGGCAGCTCCTCCTGTGCCACGCCTTGCTATGGTCCTTTACCGGCATCCCGTAGTCAGATTTCTGGCGGTTGGTGGTCTTTCATTTGCGCTTGATCTGGGACTGCTGGCGGTGCTTCACGAAGGGTTCGGCGTAGACCTTTGGATTGCCACGCCCATTGCGTTCGTCGTTAGCCTGGTTTTCAATTTTCTGCTCCAGCGAGTATTCACTTTCCAGGCAACGAACAAGGGAAGCGTCAGTGCAGCAAAGTACCTGCTCCTGGTTCTACTGAACATCGTCGTAAGTGATGTGATAGTTACCGGTTTTGATGCTGTTGGCTGGTCGTATGTTTTGGGCAAGACCACTGCAACGACTCTCACCACGGTTTGGAACTATTTCCTCTACCGGCACTGGATCTTCCGGCGTGAACCGCAGGACGTGGAAACGAACTAGTTCTCTGCCCGGTAGGGGGCTTCCGGGGGGCAACTCGGGCAACAGACAGCCCGGACGAACGACGCCAAACCCTGGAGGGCCTGCTCCCGGGCACCTTTCATTCCGCAGTGAGCAGGCCCTGCGGCTGGCCGAACACATCCAAGCCCGGCCCAACGGTCCAGCACGATCGACGGTGTGACCACATCCAGTGCCCGGTTCTGAAGGGGCAGGGAGGGCTATGGCGCCGCCCAGGCTGGGTGGAACGCTTCGGCCACGCCCGGGCTTTACACATGTGCATAGCCAAAACAGCCTCCGGCGCTCGTTGTGAGTGCCGGAGGCTTGAAGCGTACGCATCACGGCGTGCCGTGCGGCACCTTTGAATTACATGGACGGTTCCCGCGGCGCCCTGGAGACTTCGGGCTCGGGGGAAACGGGGTGGGAGGCCCCGGATGCGGAAATAAGGTCTGCCGCAGCGTTCCGCTCCGCGTGGGCGGTGGCTCCCGAAGTGGAGAGCCGGCCCGGCCTTCCAGCTCTCACCGAGCGAGCTATCAAAGGCTGCCCGGTGAAGAGGTAGCGGAACAGGATCAGGCCCGCGAGCGCGGTTATAAGAAGGTAAGCGATGGTCAGGGGGAGCCAACCGAACGGCGGCTGCCAGTCAGGCGAAGAGAAAAGCGTCTGCCAGTTGGCGATCTCACTAATGCCTACAACGTAGCGCCTCAAGACATATGCGAAGGTCAAGGTGTGGCAGAAAACAATGAGCCAGAACATGATCCGCGAAACGTGTAAGGCAACGGGGCCGTCCGGGAATCTGAGTTTCCTCAGTCCAAGACCTACGCTGACGAATAGGACCACAACAAGGGGAAGCGTGTAGCGTCCTTGCCAGATGAACCCCATCCCACGCCATAGCGCGGTCTGCAGCAGCGCAGGAACCAGGTAGAGCATTGCGAGGGCAACCCAGTATCCGGTCCAGTTGCGAAGCGGCCGGACACAGAAAGGGATCAGCAGGCCGGCGATCATCAATCCGCCCCAAACCAGCGTCACCAGTTCGGGTGCAGGGGTGTCGAGCCATCCCATGGTTCCGATGTACTGCGGGAAGAAATCGTACGTCCGGTCGAGCATAATCATGAAACCGCGGTACAGGGGGGCGTCGGGATGTGGATTGGCAATTCCCTCTGGCGCCACGCCGACGTTTGCTGGCCCGTTAGCTGCCAAGTACATCCAAACTAACCCCAACAATGCCCCTGGAACGGCCAAACCCACGGCAGCGAGCACCCGCCTGTCCTTAAAGACGGTGACAGTGCGCCGGAACCGGAAAGAGCAGACACCGACGATCAGGGCGCAGAGAAGCCATATCAACGATATTTGCCGGGCGTTTGCGAGTGCCACCGTGGACGCGGCAACAGTGGCCAGCGCGGGGATCACACGTCTTGTGTCCCGCCAGTTGTCGAGGATCACCACGAACCCCGCGAATGCTGCCATGGTGGCCGCAATCTCCAAGGAGTTCGGGTTGATGCCCCCGCCAAGGAACAGGATCATCGGAGTCATTGTCAGGGCCGCAACCAAGACGGGGTACTTCGGACGCCTCAGTTCGGTCAGTGCGGTGAAGCCGGCTGCAAAGAAAGCGGCACAGAGTAGAGCGCTTACCAGCCGCATGGCATAGAGCGCCGGGGCGCCGGACATCAGTAGTGATGGCAACCCGACAACAAAGTAGTACATCGGGTTATAGGAGCCTGCAGAGGTCACAGCAATGTTTGTGAAGGTGTCGTCGGCATAAATGGGAGCTGTGCAATCGGCAGCCTGAGCCCGGTTGAACTTGTAGCAGCTTTGGGCGTGGAGGCTCGCAATATAGTTGGGTACACGTACGTGGACGCCGTGGCCGAACGAGGTACCTTCCTCCACCAGGATCTGGCCGCGAACTACAGCTGCGGCCTTAATGGTATGCGCGGGCTCGTCTGGAGAGCCCATGAGGGGGGTGGCGGCCGACCACAATCCGAACAGCAGAAAGAACAGTGCCGTGAGAAGACCGAAAGTAGGCAGTGGTCGGGGCAACCCACGTCGGCGAACATTTCGGAATAGCAGGGTCATTGTCCGTCTCCAATGGTGCTGATGAGTGCCAGTCCTTCGCTTGCGGCTTTTTTGCTAGGTGACATGACAAACGCGAATGCGTTGGCGTTCTTCTGGGCATCGCTGCCAAAGACATTTTCGCTGAACGAGCGGCCCAGCCGGCTCAGGGCCGGTTCCGAGTACTCCCTGCAGACGTGCAGGTAAATGACAGTGCCCAGGGCATATCCGGAGCGCCCATCCAACGATTGGACGACTGAGGTTGATGAGGCTTCTACATCGCCCGTACTGACAGCGTCTACCACCGAGGAGGCTTGCAGCCTCCGGGGCTTCCCGTCGAACATCAGTTGGGCTGCAGTAAACCTGTTGCCGATAATGCTTCCATCGAGAATGGAGAGGCCACCATTCGTATCGTCAAGTTTGTCCGCAAGAGCCAGCGGCGGCGACGACGACTGCCCGACTACGTCGGCTGGCCAGCGGTCTTCATGCTCGGGATCCCAATCGGTGCCTGTCCGCTCACTGATGTAGTTGTTGACGGGCCGCACTGTATCCGACGGCCCTTCCGGAACAAGAACAGTGATTGCCAGGTCCGGCAACGCAATTCCAGGGTTCAGCTCAGCCAGCCTCGAATCGTTCCATCGCGTGATTTCCCCGCGCAGTATGGCTGCGAGGGTTCGAGGGTCCAGCACAAGGTCATTTACGCCTTTGATCTTGACCGCAACACCTACCGGCAGGACTCCGGCTGCCAGCGATAATGCGCCCTTATCAGTGCACATACCGCGCACCGCTGCAGCCTCCCGCTCAGGCAGCGGAGCAGAAGTGATTGCAAAGTGCGCTTGTCCGTCCTGGAACGCCTTGAGTCCCGCCGCGGAACCATCGGGCGAGAAGCTGACCGAAGTGCCCTTGACCGCGCTGCCCCATGCCAAACCCCAAGCGCTGACGGCTCCCTGCCCGGCGTTGCTGCCGATGCCGGTAAGAGCGCCCTGGATGGTTCCGGGGGGAGTGGTGGAGCACGAGGTTAGGGTGAAGAGCCCCGACAGTAAAGCGGCGGCCAGGAGACGGGATGTTCGGCGGGAAACAGGAATCACCTGTCCAGCCTAATGCCGACGCGGAGCCGGTATGGGCAGGCTGATGTCTGCCGGCAGTTGCCCATGGTCATGGGCAGGCCGTGATCCGGTAAAGTTTGGCCCCGTCACCTTGTGAATCTACAAGGTCAAGCCCCTGGACATCACTTATGTCGGTTACACCGGGATAGGTTTCGGATCCCGGCAAATCGATCAGGTACTGCGATCCAAAGTCCAAAACGTATTGCACATTCTTTTTCTTCAACGCGCTGCAGACGGCTTCGTTGTCCGGAGCTTCCTTCAGTTCTCGGTCGATAAGCGATGTGTCAGCGTCCTTCTCCGCAAATAGATGAGCCGTCAGTACCCGCCGGTTCGCATAAGCGTAGGCCAAAGAGCTGCCGTTCCAGGGGTTATCGGCGATGACTGCATCCGGAGGAACCTGACTGGGGATTCGTTTCAACAACGCCAACTCGTCAGGAGTCAACAAGTCGGATCCAGCGTCGAACCGATAGACGGTGGCGGCGCCGGCGATATAGTGCGACAAGGGGCCAGCGACAGTTGCGAGCGCAGCGAAGGCAAAGGCCGTAATGGTTGCCAGTGCAGTTGCCCCGGTGTGTGAGCGCCAACGAAACCGGTGTCCGATCACGCGCTGGAGTTTGAAGGCCGCGGCGGAAGCGCGCCAGGAATCCCATATGCGCAGTCCGCCGACCACGGCAAGCGGCGTCGCGAACAGCGGCAGGAGAGCCGCCAGCCGGTAGGTGTCCTGGTACCAGGTCCCCACCAGAGCGTCCCTAAGGGCGCTCTCAGGCAGTGATGCTGCCACGACATAGAGCGCCCCGACGATGGCATAACAGGCGGCGAGCCAACGGAGGCTGCCCATCCGGAAGACCGTGAGCAATCCCGCGATGGACAGGACCGAGACCACCACAGCCGGGATGGCTGACTGCATCGGGCTCATTGTCAGGATCTCACCGACGGCGGCACCCGGCTTAACGGATGGTCCCCAGTTGTCGTACGGAGCAGGGCGGAGCTTGAACCAGAGGGCGGCTGCAACAATAACAACGGCCAACGTCCCGGCAATAAGCAGCCAGGCCCGTCGCGGGTCAGGTTGCCGCAGTTTAGCCCGCTCAGCAAACCGCCACCACAGCAGGGCAGCGATCGGAAAACCAGCAGCCATAGTGGTGTTAATGGAACTGGTGTGGGCGAAGGCAAGGCCCGCCATCGCGATGGCGAGCGCACAGGTCCAGCTCCGCAGCGGATCCGTACGGGTCCGTCCGAGCCGTGCCAGCCCGGCCAGGGCAGTGATGGCGGCGGGCATCATGCTAATTGCCAGGGCGTAGGGGAACAACGGTCCCCAGACGATCATAAGGAACGGGAACGCCACCTGTGTCCCGGCGACAACGGCTGCAAGGATAAGCGCAGCGGGCCTTCTCGAAATGGTCTTTGCCACCAGAAAAAAGCAGGAAGCGGGCCACAGAACAGCTGCTACGACCAGATTCAGTGCATTTTGCGCTGTAGGGATATCGACGGCGGCCAACTGCACCAGTAGGGCGGCAAAAGAATGCCATGCCGCCGGATAGACAGCATCCAAGCCGCTCACCCCCTGGATAGAAGCAAGGTTCAGCGAGGAAGCATTGCCGGTGTCGAGGATGAACCGGATGGCGTTGAGGTGAAAGACGTTATCGAATACCTGTGAGGGATGCTCAGGTGAGCCGACCAGCTGGATGAAGCGCCAGGTTATCGGAACAGAAGCCAGGGCGATGGCAGCGAAGGGGAGACACTGCCGCCATGACGGGAGCCGGGGCATTCGCCACGGAATACCCCGTGTAATCACCAGTGCGGCCGCGGCAATCAGGGCGCTCACCAGCAGAAACGGCAGGACACTCCAAGGGATCCCCAGTTGTCCGGCAATGACACCCGTAAGGCCTGCGGCCGCCGTCGAATGCAATGGTGCAAGACCAAGGACAGCACCCGGGCGGAATTTCAGGCAGCTGGCAATCAGGGCTCCGGGGACGTACAGCAGGAGGGCTGCCAAAACCACCACCGGGAGGAAGCCGATCCATATCATGGAGTCAATCCCTCCACCTTGTCCTCCGGGGCTTTGGCCCGGATGAGCCGCAAAACGGCTGCGAACTGAATTGCGGTGACCAGGATTTCACCTATCGCCAGGCCAAGGGCCCCGCCTTGGCCGCCCATCAGTCCGGCCAGGACAATCATGGCGGGGAGGCCCACAACGGCACCGGCGATGGTACTGGTGAACACGACCCGCATCTGCTTGGCCGGAACCAGCCAATGGGCGCCAGTCGACGTTGTGACACATACCAGGAGGAATGACAGGCCAAACCAGAAGCACGTCCAAAAGTCCGCAGCCAGTGCCGGGCCAAAAAGCAGCGTGCTGGCCCAAGGCCCGAGGAGGGCCATGATCAGCCACCCGGCGGTACCAAGTCCGGACAGCGCCACCAGCGAAAACTTCCGCCTCTGACGGTGGTCCGTACCAAACTCGCTGACCCAGCCCTGCAGGCTGTTGCCCAACGCGGCAGTAGCCAGTTGACCGATCCGGTACAGCTTCTCGGCCGACACAAAGGCGGCCAGGCCGCTTGCCGACGCAGCAAACTGAACCACCAGTACAGGCGTTGAAGCGTAAGCTCCGGCAGCTACAGTGATTCCTGCGCCTGCCCGCAATCCCCAGATTTCCCTGAAAACAACCGGTAGTGACAGGCCCCTGTAATCCTGGCGGTCGGAGTGGTTCTTGTTGAACCAGAAGGTTCCTGTCAAGCCCAGCACCAGCAATGCCAGCGGGTAGAGATAGATCTCACTCGTCGCGAAAATCAGCGGTATCACTCCGAGCGTCGCTGCCATCCTCGGCAGGACGTCGTACTTGGCTATCCGGCCGGCGTGTCCGGTCGCGATGCAGTACCAGGCCGGCGTCAGGCCCGCCGCCGCCTGGGCGCAGGCCATCAGGAATGCGACCGGGAACTGGCTGGTGCCGCTAGCGAACCCAAGGGCGAGCGCCATCAGGGGCACAGAGCAAACGAACATGAACGAGCGGGTGACGAAGCTGACGGCATAATGCCGGCGCCGCACGCTTTCCTCGCTGGCTGACGCGACGGCGGCGGGTCCCGTGAGGGGCCAGCCGAGCCCGATGACAATGGCGGCAATGGCGCCTACGGCCTGCCCGACAGCCAAAGAGTTCCACGCCGGAGCGCCGCCCACCCTTGCAATGATTGGCAGGAGGATGAAGGAGGCCAGCGAGGCGAGCAAGGGTAACCCGGCGAACGCCGCGATCCTTTTGATCATGCCGTCGCTGCTCCGGGGTTGGCTGGTTTGCTACAGGTAGTCATACGCGTCCTTGCCAAGCCGGCCGTTCACGAACACGTCTTCAACCTCCCGCTTGAACCGGGAACGTTCATTCAGGATGGTTGCCCGGTAGGTGTCCTGTTTTGCCACTTCAACATCGAAGTTTTCGATGAGCCGAGGCAGCATCCCCACGGCTGTTGCCACCTCTTCGTCGCCGGGGGTGATCTTGTGCTCCCAGGGGATGGGGACGTCGGCATAGAAAGCACCTGAGCCCCGGCGGGCAACGACGGTGAGCGCGCCGGACAACGTGGCTTCGCGGGGCATGCGGTCCTTGCCAGGGTGATGACCCAGGTCCAGGTATACGCCGCAGCCCTGGAGGGTTTCGACGACTTCCGCCCGGGTCATTCCTACGATGGGACGCCATTCCAAGGAAGGAGGGCATTGGGCCTTGACGGCTTCGATGATGTGCCCACCCTTGGCGGGGTTGTACGTGACCATGTTGCGGTTGCGCTGAAGGGCTGTGGTCCCCTGGAACTCGTCCGTTGGTGTGTAATCGGAGATGAGTGAGGGTACGACGTCCAGGCGCGTGGCGATAAAGGCCCAGGCATAGGACGACTGCACCAAATGGACAACGTCACGGTCCTTCCGAAGGGACTCCGGATTAACGCGGTTCTTCCACATCCGGGCATAGGGAAAGGCGGCTTCGCGTGCCTTCTTCAAAAGGCCGGCCTGGTTGCGGTGCCACATCCGTTCGGCCATGAACGTCAGGGAATTGTCGATGCTGAGCCACCAGCACATCCGCCGGGCGTGCTTCACTTTCGACATCTCAAAAACATAGGTTTCCGGGAAAACCACCGTGTTCCCGGGCGCATCCACGATTTCAGGGGCTTCCGGTGCGTCATAGATGTTGTACTGTTCCACCCGCGGGTTCCGGGCCGTGTGGGGATGCGGGACGAGAAAGGCATCCTGGCCAAGCTCGCGCAGCATGTCGACGAGCTGGTGGAGGGCTTCCGGCCCCCCGGTCCTGAGTCCCCTGTGGTAGAGGACGAAGATGGTTCCTGAGTTGGTGGTCATGGGTGTCTTTCGATCTCGGCCGGGCCAGGGGGTTGCCCTGAGTACTGGGATTCTTCCTTAGCGCAGGCGGGCGGCGAGGGCGTCGTCTATCTTGCCCATCTTCTGACGGAGCGCATCGCGGACACCTGCCACGGCCGCGACGAAATGCTTCCGCCTATTGGGGCCAAATCCAAAGCGGACAACGTTGCTTTGGATTTCCATGTAAATCCTGCGAAGCACCCACGTTGGCTGTTTCATCGCATACCGGCGGGCAAGGATGAGTGAATTGCGGGTGATGTAGTAAACACGGAACGGCGCGTGGTAGTAGACGAACAGCTTCTTTGAGCCGACGCGGGCATGCCATCCCAGAATTTTCATGGGGCGCGCACTGCCAAGGCTGTGCTCCAGGTTGCATCCCCGTCCCGCGAGGGCACGGAGTCCATGCTCGCGTAGGCGGGCATTGAATTCAGAGTCCACGCAGTCGATGAAAAAGCCCTCGTCAAAGAACCCAACGACGTTGAAGACGCTTGTCCGTACCAAGCTGCCGCTGGTCATGGGGTCGAAGATCTGGGGTTCCTGCCGATCGCCCCAGGTGGGCAGTGGAATATGGTTATGTGACTCCGCGCACACCATGCCCACGCTTCGAGGGTCGCGGGAGGAAGCCGCGGTTTCGAGTGCGGACGTGATGTAATCGCCGGTAAAGCGGGAGTCCTGGTCCATGGTGACGATCCACTCCGGACCCCACCGCTCCACTGCTTCCTTGATTCCAACATTCAGGGCCCGTGCTATGCCGGAGTTATTGCTCAGCCGTACCACGATTGCGCCGGCGTCCTCCATCTCCGCCAGCGCCTGTGAAACGTCGCCCGGCGAGCCGTCGTCGACGACCACAACGTGGGAGACGAAGCGCAGCAGCCATTTGACGTTGGAGACGTTTTCCGGACCTGGGTTGTATGCGGAAACGACCCCGCACACGTCCTGGTGCGGTTCTTTGGCTTCAAAGTCTGCAGGCGCCATTACTGCGCCGTCCTGGCGTGGCGAAAGCGTCGTCGTACAGCCTCGACAACGTTGCGGAGGAACGCGATACGTGCCCGGACTATCTTTGCGGCGGAGCGGATGCCGTGAGGGGTCAGGTTCCCGCCGTGCAGTCGGTGAAGGATGGTGTCTTCTTCCATGTAGATAATGGAGCGGTTGACATTGCCCACGGTTGCCACCCACTGGTCATGTGATTCAGTCATGTACGAGGGGAAAGGCAATACCTGCTGGAGGATTTCCTGCCGGAGCGCCATGGCACAGCCCCAGTGCAACCGGTAGCCGACGACAATGCCGAGGATGTTTCGGAGGTTGTGTGTCGAGTCCTTGGAGCGCAGCCGAATTTCGTGGAACGAGCCCAGCGGACCGTCAAAGTGCCGGCAATTGCTGACAACCATGTTTTTGCCGTCCATGGCGGAGATCATGCGTTCCACCCTGCCAGGGAGCCACACGTCGTCCTGGTCGGAAAGGAATACGAATTCTCCGCGCGCCTCACCAAGGGCCCGTTCGAAAGTGCGGACGTAACCGTTGTTGCGCTCGGCCTGGATGAGCCGAATCCGCGGATCATTGATGCCGGCCACTAGCTGGGATGTCTCGTCGGTGGAGCAATCGTTGACCACTACCAGCTCATCGTGCGGGCCAATTTCGCTCAGGATTGAGTCGATTTGTTCCTCTATATGGCGCGCGCCATTGTACGCCGCCATGCACACGCTCACGCGCGGCTTGGGGGCGGTTTCGGGCTCCATCAGTTTTTCTCCTCAGGCCTCCGGGCGGTGCCAGCGGGGCGGGCAGGTCCCAAGCAGTCTAGCAAGCTGTGCCTGCCCGAATGGACGCGTGCCAGTCAACTATAATCGAGGGGACGCAGCCGCCGGGCTCTTCGCGCGGAAACCACGGAAGGAACCTCAGGTCCATGACCGTTGACGTAATGTTGCCGTACTACGGCGATGTCCATCAGATGAAGCTTGCAGCCCGCAGCGTAATGAATCAGGAGAACCAGGACTGGCGGCTTGTTGTCATCGACGATGGGTACCCGGATCCTGAACCCGAACGATGGTTTTCGACCATCACGGATCCTCGGGTTACCTACCTCAAGAACGACCAGAACCTGGGCGCAAACGGCAACTACCGCAAGGCGCTGACCCTCGTAGAAGCCCCTTACGTCGTCATTATGGGCGCCGACGACATCATGCTCCCCAACTATCTCGACGTTGTGGTGAGCGCCTTCGAAGAGTACCCAAAGGCAGACGTTGTCCAGCCGGGGGTGCAGGTAATTGATGAGCAGGGCATCGCGTGCACGCCGCTCGTGGATGCTGTGAAGAAGGTCTATGCACCCAAGACCAGTGAGCGCATCGAACTTAAGGGTGAGGCCATGGCGACAAGCCTGGTGCGTGCCGACTGGGCGTACTTCCCGTCCCTGGCATGGCGTTCAGAGACGGTCAAGCGTATCGGGTTCACCGAAGGTCTCGACGTTGTCCAAGACCTCGCCCTCTTGCTCGATATCGCCGCAGAGCACGGTTCGATGATTGTTGATCCCGTGCTGGCCTTCCTGTACCGCAGGCACCAGGCGTCCGACTCGTCGGTGCGTGCGCTGGACGGCAGGCGTTTTGATGAGGAGCGGCGCTTCTTTCAGCAGCAGGCTGAGCGGTTCAGCCGTCTTGGCTGGAAAGGTGCCGCGCGTGCTGCGAGTTTCCACACCACCTCCCGGCTCAACGCTGTGTCGTTAATCTTCAAGTCAGTCGGGAAAGGCAAGTTCGATTCACTGCCCCGGCTTGCGAAGCACGTCGTCAGATAGGGAACAGCGAACAAAAAAGGACGCCTCGGGCGTCCTTTTTTGTTGTTTCACTCACATCCGCGGCCGGGCTCTCCTATTGGCCGTTTTCGGGTTCCTCCCCAGACGTGGAGACCGCTTTCAGGCGGTGTCGAACATCGGCCAGGTCCGCCCTGAGAAGGGCTACTTCCTCGCAAAGGATGCGCACCTCGTCTTCAGCCTGAGACTGCTCCCTCGAGAGGTGCAGGCACACTCCCACCAGGAGGACCAGCGTCATGATGAAGAGGAGGTTTGCCGGTACCTGGATTCCGAGGAGTCCACTGGCTTTCTCCAATACGGAGGGGAAGGCCGAGAGCAGGAGGGTGCCGATACCGATCACGATCCACAGCACAGCGTACTTTTCACGCAGTTTCTGGCGGCGGAGCATTTCGAACACAAAGAACAGGATCGCCACGACGACGATGGAACCCATAAGGAGTGACATGTTGAATTCCTAGTTGGTGGACGGCTCGGTTTTCTTTCGCGTCAGTGCGAACAGCAAAGCCATTCCTGAGCGTCCGAGATAAATGGCGGCTTTGAGGGGGTCATGGCTTGGCGTTCCGCCCTGGCGGGCGCGCATTGAAACCCCAACCTGTTTAACCGTGCAGCCGGAACGGATCGCGACAACAAGGGAGTCGATGGTGTCGCCGAGGTATTCCGCAGGATAGTGATCCACGTACTGGCGGATGGCTTTTGTATTTGCGGCCCGAAACCCTGAGGTGACGTCGGTCAAAGTGGTGCCGGCAACACGGGAAACCGTCCACGCCAGTACTTTCATGGCCCATTTCCTGGGTCCACGCACCGTGTAATTGCCCTTGTCGGCGAACCTGGCGCCTATGGCAATGTCGGCATCCTGAAGGCCGTCCAGCACCGTTTTGATATCCCGCGGATCGTGCTGGCCGTCAGCATCGACTTGGATCACTTGGCTGTAGCCATGGTTCTTCGCATATTTGAATCCGGTACGCATTGCGCCGCCGACTCCCATATTGAAAGGAAGCTGGAGGACCATGGCGCCGGCATCACGTGCCACCTGGGCAGTGTTATCGCGGGATCCGTCGTCGACGACCAATACATCGCACAGAGGCCCAAACTCGTACACTTCCCGAATGGTGTTGCCAATGGATTCGGACTCATTCCAGGCAGGCATGATGACCAGTGTTTCGGGCCTGCGGTTGCTTAGTGTCACGGGTTGATCAACTCATTCTTCAAGTATTCGGCCAACCGGTTGCTGGAGGAGGCCGGCTCAAAGCCCGTCGCTTTGATCTTCGTCAAGTCCAACGTGCTTGCGAGGGGGCGGGGCGCGGCGGTTTTACCGCTGAAGTATTCTTCGGTGGTAACTCCGCTCACCGCTTCCCTTGGGCTGCCCGACAGCTCGTAGACGTCGGCGGCAATGTCGGCCCATGACTGCGGCTCACCCTCATTGCTGAGGTTATAGACGCCATATTCAGCTTCGTGCTCCAACAGGTGCTTGATGCCGGCGGCGATGTCCTGGGTGAAGCTCAGCCGGCCGATCTGGTCGTTGACCACTGATGGTGCTACGCCGCGTTCCGCCAGGGAAGCCATGGTCCGGACAAAGTTGTTGCCGGCTCCGATGACCCAGCTCGTCCGCACAATGTAGTGGCGGGGAACAACGCTCACGATGGCGTCGCCGGCGGCCTTGGTCTGGCCGTAAACGCCGAGCGGGGCGAAGGGCTCGTTCTCATCGTGAACGCGGCGGGAGCCGTCAAAAACGTAGTCCGACGAGACATGCACCAGTGTGAGGTTGTGCTCGACGGCGGTCCTGGCCAATTGCGCGACGGCCGTGACATTTACGTTCCAGGCGGCCGCACGTCCTTCAGCAGTTTCCGCAGCATCGACCGCCGTGTAGGCGGACGCGTTGATGATCGCCGTGTAGTTCTTCCAGTTGCGGCTGCTGAAGGATTCCGCGGTGGTGAGGTCGAACTCGGCCCTGGACGCGAACTCGACGGATGGGTCGCCGTCGTACAGCTTCCGCAGCGCCTTGCCCAACTGCCCGTCTGCACCGATTACGAGGATCTTCCTGGCTGGCATCGGGGTGACGTCAGCCATCTTTGGATGCGCCCTGTCCTTGTCGGAAAGCTCGGCCTGTTCCAGCGGAATCGGCCAGCCGATGGCAGCTGTTTCATCCGCGAGGTTCAGGAAGGTGTACTGCCCCTGCGCGTCAGCGGACCAGTGGTCGTTTACGAGGTAGGAGTATGCAGTGTTGTCCTCAAGGGTCTGGAAGGCATTGCCTACGCCGCGGGGAATGAAAATGGCCTGGCTCGGGTCGATTTCCGCCGTGAAGACTGCACCAAAAGTGGGGCCTTCGCGGAGGTCAACCCAGGCACCGAAGATCCGGCCCGTTGCGACCGAGATGAACTTGTCCCACGGTTCTGCGTGGATGCCGCGGGTGGTCCCGGCCTTTTCGTTGAAGGAGATGTTGTTTTGGACCGGCCGGAAATCCGGCAGTCCGATTTCCAGCATCTTCTCCCGCTGCCAGTTTTCCTTGAACCAACCTCTGTTGTCACCGTGGACCGGGAGGTCATAGAGCACGACGCCGGGAATGGGCGTTTCGTGTGCGGCGAGCTTTTTGGAAAATTCGATCGGCATTCGTTTACTGGCCCTGTTCCTTGTACTTCGCTTCGGTCTGGGCCTTCTGGGGGCGCCACCAGTCCTCGTTGTCCCGGTACCAGGCGATGGTGGCTTCGATGCCTTCGTCGAAGTTGGAGAACTCCGGTTCCCAGCCCAGCTCCTCGCGGAGCTTGGTGGAGTCGATAGCGTAGCGCAGGTCATGGCCAGGACGGTCCACAACGTGGTCGTAGGCGTCCGCCGCCTGGCCCATGTGCTTGAGAATCAGTTCGACGACGTCCTTGTTGTTCTTCTCCCCGTCCGCGCCGATCAGGTAGGTCTCGCCGATCCTGCCCTTGGCGATAATGGCCAGGACCGCGGAGGAATGGTCGTTGGCGTGGATCCAGTCACGGACGTTTTCGCCCTTGCCGTAAAGCTTGGGGCGGATCCCGTCGATGACGTTCGTGATCTGGCGGGGAATGAACTTCTCCACGTGCTGGTACGGCCCGTAGTTGTTGGAGCAGTTGCTGATGGTTGCCTGGAGCCCGAAGGACCGGACCCATGCACGGACCAGCAGGTCTGAGCCTGCCTTGGTGGATGAGTACGGGCTGGAGGGATTGTAGGGTGTCTGTTCGGTAAACCGCTCAGGGTCATCGAGTTCCAGGTCACCGTACACCTCATCCGTGGAGATGTGGTGGAACCGCTTGTTGTGCTGCCTGGCAGCTTCAATGAGCGTGTAGGTGCCGATGATGTTGGTGTCCAGGAAGGGGCGGGGATCGTGCAGGGAGTTGTCGTTGTGCGACTCGGCAGCATAGTGGACCACGACGTCGGTGTCCGCGACAAGGCGGTTCACCAGGGCCGCGTCGCCGATGTCACCGTGGACAAACTCAAAACGATCCTCGGGGAGGCCCCGCAGCGATGCCAGGTTGCCGGCGTAGGTCAGCTTGTCCAGAACAGTGACGTGGGAGTCCGTATTCTCCAGAACGTAGTGGACAAAGTTTGAGCCAATGAAGCCGGCGCCGCCGGTAACAAGAAGTCGCTGCATAATTCCCAAGGGTACCGGATTTGCCGCCGCACTTAGCGAAGGGAAAGATGGGAGCATGCGCGGAATAATACTTGCCGGCGGTACCGGCTCAAGGCTTCACCCCATAACCCTGGGAGTCAGCAAGCAGTTGGTCCCGGTCTACGACAAGCCCATGATCTACTACCCGCTCTCCACCCTCATTCTTGCCGGGATACGGGACATCCTGATTATCACCACTCCGCATGACGCAGAGCAATTCGAACGCCTGCTGGGGGACGGGTCCCGTTTCGGAGTGTCCATCACTTACAAGCAGCAGCCTTCGCCGGACGGCCTTGCCCAGGCATTCGTGCTCGGTGCAGAGCACATCGGTGATGACAGCGTGGCCCTGGTCCTCGGCGACAACATCTTCTATGGCCACGGAATGGGCACACAGTTGCGTCGTTTCGAGAACATCGATGGCGGGGCGGTGTTTGGCTACTGGGTGGCGGACCCCAAGGCCTACGGCGTGGTGGAGTTCGACTCCGAGGGCAAGGCCATCTCGCTGGAGGAAAAGCCGGCAAAACCCAAGAGCCATTACGCCGTCCCCGGACTTTATTTCTATGACAATGACGTTGTGGAGATCGCGAGGAACCTCAAGCCCTCGGCCAGGGGCGAACTGGAGATCACCGACGTCAACCGTACGTACCTGGAAAGGGGAAAGCTGCAGGTTGAGATCCTGCCGCGGGGGACGGCTTGGCTGGACACAGGCACTTTCAACGATCTTAACGATGCCTCGAACTTCGTCCGGACAACCGAAAATCGCCAAGGACTGAAGATCGGTGCACCGGAGGAAATCGCCTGGCGGCTGGGCTTCCTTACCGATGACGAACTGCGGGAGCGGGCCGAGCCGCTGGTAAAGAGCGGCTACGGATCTTATCTAATCGATCTGCTGGAGCACGGCCACTAGAACATAGTCCATAACGAAGAGCGGGACCCGGAGATCCGGGTCCCGCTCTTCGTTATCGCCTGGCTAGTTCAGCCGGATTTTCGCTCCATCGGAGGCGGTCCAGCTGATGCTTCCTCCCTGGAACGTCTGGCTGCAGGATGTCCTGTCGACTGTGCACGTCTGGCTGCTGGTGGGATAGGCGAGTGTTCCGTTTTCGAAGCCCTGGCTGGCCCAGCTCTGCTGGATCGGGCCCGGCACCATAAGGTGGGCGCCGCTTCCCGAGGACCACATCACCGTGCCCTTCTCGAAGTTCTGGAAGCAGCCGCCGTTCCTCAGGCCGCAGATTGTGGCACTTGTGGGGTAGCCCAATGACCCTGACTCGTAGCCTGTTGCCGCCCACCGCTCCCTGATCGGCGTTGAAGTCATCGCATGTGCCCCGGTTGTGGGCGAGTACATGACCGTTCCCCTGGCGAAGTTCTGGAAGCAGCCGCTGTTCTTGAGCCCGCAAACCAGTGCACTGACAGGGTAACCAAGCTTCCCGCCTTCAAATCCGGAGCCCACCCAAGCATCCCGGACGGGGCCGAACATCACGGCGTTCGCTCCGGTTGCAGGAGACCACATGACGGTCCCGGTGGAGTAGTTCTGGAAGCAGCCGCCGTCAACGAGGCCGCAGATGACGTCGGAGGCAGGGTAGCCCAGTACCCCGTTCTCGAAGCCGGTTTTCTGCCACAGATCCCGGATCGGTCCCCAAATGCTGGGCTGGGCCCCTGTAAGCGGCGAGTACATAAGCGCGCCCTTGGTAAACATCTGGAAGCAGCCGCCGTCCTTGAGCCCGCAATACTGCGGAGATGCGGGGTAGCCGAGGGTTCCTGCGCCCCACCCCAGACGCTCCCAGCCTGCCGCCAGGGGACCGGCAGGAACCGTTTCCGGGGGCGTGCTGGCTGAGTAGCCCACAACGCCCTTTTCAAACGCCTGCCGGCACTCAATCTGCACTCCGCCGCAGCTCGCGGCGCCGGCCGGGTAGCCCAGCCGGCCGTTCTCAAAGCCGGACTTCTGCCAGTAATCCAGCAAGCGGCCGGTAAGGGTAAAGGCACCGCGGGCCGGGGAGAACATAAGTGTCCCGCCCTGGAACAGTTGATAGCAGCCGCCTTCCCGCAGGCCACAGACTTCCCCTGCCACGGGGAACCCGATGGGTTCCCCGTTCGTCCTGGCCGCTTTCCAGGTCTCGCCCATTCCCATGAAGACAGGCCAGGCGCCTGAGGTTGGCGTCCAGGCAATAACGCCACCGCTGAAGTCTTGGGTGCAGGCTGAGCTGCTGCAGGTGGCCTCCGATTTCGGGTAGCCGAGCAGGCCGTTCTCAAATCCCGCCCGGGACCAGGCATCGAGGAGCGGTCCTGTCTTCACCAGGCGGGCACCTGTGGCAGGGCTCCAGAGGACAGAACCAGCCTGGAAGAGCTGGAAGCAGCCGCCGTTCTTGAGCCCACATGTCTGATCGCTTGTGGGGTAGCCCAGAGCGCCATTTTCGTACCCCTGGGCTGCCCAATAGTCTCGGATCGCTCCGAAAGGTACCTGCGATGCCGGCGACGCCGGCGACCACATGATTGATCCACCTTGATAGTTCTGGAAGCAGCCGCCGTTCTTGATCCCGCAAATGACAGCCGAGACCGGATATCCCATCTGGCCGTTCTCGAATCCAGTCCTTGCCCAGGAATCGCGGATTGGCCCGATCATGCTCGGCTGGGCACCTGACAAGGAGGACCACATAACGATTCCCGATTGGTAGCCCCTAAAACAGCCTCCATCCCTAAGCCCGCAGATCGTGTCAGAAGTCTGTGCTCCGAGCGACGGCATGGATGACCGGAGCGCATCAATGGCCCTGGTCGCGGCAGGAGGGATGCCGCTTGAGGCAAATGCCTTCAAGCCCGCGTAATCCCCGTTCCAGACGTTGGAGTCCCCAGCGAATGGCCCCGTGCTGCTGTACTGCCACATGCTGTAAGTACCCCAGCTGGCGGTGGGTACCGGGCCGGCGTTGTTCGTGGGAGAGCTTGGGTACGCCGCAACCCACAGGGGATAGTCACCAAAACCGGCCGGATTTCCCAGGCACTGGTTCCACCAGCTTGTATTGGTGTAGATAACCGGGAGCCTGCCGGTCAGCGCCTGCATGGTGTTGCCAAAATCCCGAACCCAGGATTGCAGCTGGGCTGGGGCCATGTTGTAGCAGGTATTGCCGAAGTAGAACCCGTTGATGGTGCGTCCCTCGTACGGGTTGAATTCGAAGTCCAGGACGGGCGGCATGGTGTACCCGTCGGCGGACCAGCCCCCGCCGTTTTGCACGAAGTAGCGCGCCTGGTCCGCTCCGGAAGACCAGTTGGGTATGGCGAAGTGATAGGCGCCCCGAATCATTCCAACGTTGCGGGACCCCTGGTACTGGGGGCCGTAGGAGGGGTTCGTGTAGTAATTGCCTTCAGTGGCCTTTACGTAAGCAAAACGAGCGCCCATATTCCACTGCTGCTGCCAGTCCACGCTCGGTTGGTGGCCGCTCACGTCCAGTCCCTGGATGCCAAAAGTGGGCATCCAGGTGCCTTCGGTGGACAGTGACTCCGTGCTCAGCCGCTTGAACGAGTCCGAGGGAGCCGAGGCCGTGACGCGGGCGGACCGCTGCCCCATCTCAGCTCCGCCGACGCCGACTGCTTCCGCCATGGACTGGGTAGCCTCTGCAGTGGGCGGGGCGGCCGGCGCTGCCGCCGGTGCTGTTTCTTCGGGAGAAGGGGGCGGCGTGGAGACCGACGGAGAAGGTGAAACAGTTTGCGACGGATCACTCGTCGGCGAGGAAGTTGTCGGCGTCGGGGCAGGCTCAACGGCGGAGGCAATACCCGCCAGGCCTGGGCCGGCCACCAGGGAAGCGGCCAGCAGAACGATCCCAAGGGACTTCCTGACGGGGCGACGGGACTGAGACAGGTTCCGTTTCATATTGGCTCCGGAGACAATGAGGCACTCCCACGAGCCCTCATCTGGGTTGCTGTTCCGGCTGGTTCCCCCAGGAACCGGACGGACAGGGGTTTTTGACACTTAACGCGCTCACCATAGCACCGTGTTGCTGGTGGAAACAGTGGTGCTGATGGTGCATGTGTTGATCCTGTGGCTATCTTGCGCTTATCCACAGACAATCCTTATGACTTGGCAGCATGTTGTATGGTCCCTAGTCTTTATCCCAGTTGCACTGCCTCCGCCGGGGGCGGCAGTTGTATTGGGGAACGTATGGACGCGCTTGGAATTGTCGAGGACGAGGTCCGTGAGCTGATCCGTCGTCGAGGGCTGGATCCGCTGCACCAGGCTGGTGAGGTGCGCCGGCTTGTTGAGGCAGCGGTTACGGACTACGACGAGCGAGCGCTCATGGGACCTCTTCCTCCCATAGGTCCACTCGATGCAGCGCGCCGGTTCCTCTTCGATGCTGTTGCCGGCTTCGGCGTGCTGCAGCCCCTGCTGGACGATCCCTCAATTGAGGAGATCTGGCTCAATGCGCCCAATGAAATTTTTGTGGCCCGCAACGGCGAATCGGAACTTACCTCCCTGAGCCTCACCGAGCAGCAGGTCCGGGACCTGGTGGAGAGGATGCTCAAGAGCTCAGGGCGCCGCCTGGACATGTCGTCTCCCTTTGTGGACGCAGCACTTCCCGATGGCTCCAGGCTGCACGTCGTCATTCCCGATGTGACCCGCAAGCACTGGGCAGTGAACATCAGGAAGTTCGTGGTGAAGGCCAGCCGCCTTGAACATCTCGTCGAGCTCGGCACGCTCACGCCGCAGTCAGCCCGTTTCCTGGGTGCAGCCGTATCAAGCGGCCTCAACATCCTGGTTTCCGGTGCAACCCAGGCCGGCAAGACCACGATGCTGAACTGCCTGGCAGCGAGCATCGGCAGCCGGGAACGTGTGATCACCGTTGAGGAGATCTTCGAACTGCAGTTTCCCCTGCGCGACGTCGTCGGCCTCCAATGCCGGCAGCCGAACCTGGAGGGTGAAGGCGAGATCCCGCTTCGCCGGTTGGTCAAGGAAGCCCTTCGCATGCGGCCCGACCGGCTGGTGGTGGGCGAGGTCCGTGAGGCGGAGAGCCTGGACATGCTGATCGCTTTAAACAGTGGCCTTCCCGGCATGTGCACCGTCCATGCAAATTCAGCACACGACGCCGTCACGAAGATCTGCACCCTGCCCCTGCTCGCGGGAGAAAACATCTCAAGCGCCTTTGTTGTCCCCACCGTCGCATCCTGTATCGACCTGGTGGTGCACTGCAGCCGGCACACCAACGGACGCAGGGAGGTCACCGAGATCCTGTCCTTGGGCCGCCGCGTCGAAAACGGCATCATCGAGTCCTCCCCGGTGTTCACCATGATGGATGGCACCCTGCAGGCCAGGGCCAACTCGATGCCTGCCGCTGAAAAGTTCAACCGGGCAGGCTACGACGTCGCGGCGTTGCTGGATCCGCGATGACGTCAGCATTGCTGGGGGTGACGGCAGGGACGGGCCTCTTCCTGATCTGGTGGTCCTGCTGGGAGTCTCCGGCACACGGTCCGCGGGAGCGGAAGGCCAGCCGCCTGGCCGATCTTCTCGCCTCCGCGGGCGTGGACAGAGTATCTCCGGGCGGATTGTTGGGTACGTGCTTGGGTCTGGGGCTCTTCGTGGCCCTGGTGTTCTACGCCATCAGCCGCTCCTGGCCAATCGCTGGCTGCTTCGCGCTGTTCGCGGCATGGCTCCCCGTCAGTGTCCTGCGCTGGAGGGCGAAAAAGAGAAGCGCCCTGTTGCGACAGTTGTGGCCCGACGTCGTCGATCACCTCCGCTCCGCGATACGCGCCGGTTTGCCGCTGCCCGAGGCACTGATTCAGCTGGGGGACAAAGGCCCCGAAGAGTTGCGGCACGTCTTTCGGGAATTCGCCGCCGACTATCGCGCGGGAGGCCAGTTCGATGCGTCGCTGAACAAGCTCAAACACCGGCTCGCCGACCCTGTCGCTGACCGCATTGTCGAGGCCCTGCGCCTCACCCGCGAGGTCGGGGGCTCCGATCTGGGCAAGCTGCTCGGTACGCTGGCCGAATTCCTCCGCGAAAGTGCTCGCACCCGCAGCGAACTTGAAGCGAGGCAGTCCTGGACCGTCAATGCGGCGCGCCTTGCTGTCGCTGCCCCGTGGATCGTCATGATCCTGCTGGCAACGCGGCCGGAAGCGGTGCAGGCTTACAACACGGCTGTAGGCGCGGCAGTCCTGCTCGGGGGACTGGTGGTTTCGCTGGTCTGCTACTCCATCATGCTAAGGATTGGCGCTCTTCCGCAGGATGAGCGGGTGTTGAGGTGATCGGGATTTCGCCGGCGGCAGTTGTATGTGGGGCTGTACTGGGCGTCGGCCTATGGCTCGTCGTGTTTAGATCCCCGCTCATGCGTGCCACCACACTGACAGAACGCATCGAGCCGCAGCTGAGGTCCCAGAACCTCGAATCACGGCTCCTGAACTCCGCGGAGCAGAACCTGACGCCCTTCGGACCGCTCGAAAGGATACTTCGCCCGGTTTTCCGTGACGGCATGGCGGCGCTGGGACGGCTGAACCCCTCGCCGGGAGCCACCGCCCGACGCCTGGCACAGGCAGGCATCAACAAGTCTTCCATCGACTTCCGTGCGGAGCAGCTCCTGTGGGCTGCTGCAGGCTTCGTGGTTTCCCTTGGCTTAATTCTCATAGGAGCAGCAGCCGGGAGGTTCAGTCCATTGTTTGCGGCCGTGGCAGTCCTGGGCAGCGCCGTGGGCGGCTTCATGCTGCGTGACTATTGGCTGGGCGCGCAGGTCCGTCGGCGGGAAGCGCGAATGATGGCGGAGTTCCCGAGTCTCGCCGAACTGATGGCGCTCGCCGTCAGCGCAGGGGAGAGCGCAACCGGAGCGCTTGAGAGGGTCTGCCGCAGTGCCAGGGGCGAACTGTCCCAAGAGTTCTCGAACATTATTGCCGAGACACGGGCCGGCAAACCGTTGGTGACGGCACTGCAGGAATTCTCGGGCAGGACGGATCTGGCGCCACTGGTCAGGTTTGTTGACGGCATCATCGTCGCAGTTGAGCGAGGCACACCGCTCGCGGATGTCCTTCGTGCCCAGGCCCAGGACGTGCGGGACACAGCCAAACGGGACCTCATGGAAGCTGCGGGCAAGAAGGAGATCGCGATGATGGTGCCGCTTGTTTTCGGCGTGCTCCCCCTGACTGTGGTCTTCGCCGTTTTTCCCGGGCTTGCAGCCATCAACCTGGGCTTCTAGGAAGACAAGACACGGAACGCAAGAAGCTCGAAGAATCAAATCAGGAAGAGGACGAGAAATGAAAACCATGGGTAACCGCTGGGCATCCCTGCTCCTGGTGTTGGGTGCCCTGCTGGGCACCGGACTTTGCTCAGGAGGGCGCCACGCTGAGGACCATGAGAGGGGAGACGTCCCCGGGTGGGTCATGATCACCTTGATGTCAGCAGTCCTGGTGGCCGCGCTCCTGGCACTTGCCGGACCGGCGCTCGAAGCAATGTTCAACCAGGCGATGGAAACGGTCGGAAGCTAGCCGATGACGCAGTCCTCCCGTCGCGCCGGCCAGGCCAGCAACAAATGCGGGTTGCCCGGGGCGCGGGAGCAGGGCTCGGCAGTGGTGGATTTTGTCTTGGTGGGAGGCCTCCTCACCATGTTCTTCCTGGCGATTATCCAGCTGACCTTGATCCTGCACGTTCGGAATACCTTGATCGATGCTGCGGCGTCAGGGGCACGCTACGGAACCCTGGCGGACCGGGGAGCCGCAGACGCAGAGGAACGGACCCGTCGGCTGATTGGCGTAGCCCTGACTTCCGGATTCGCCGAACACGTCAGCACGAGCGAAGTGACCGTCCAGGGGCTTCGCACCCTCGAAGTGACAGTCCGGGCTCCAATGCCCGTGATCGGTCTCATCGGTCCCCGGGAGATGCTGGAGGTGAAGGGGCATGCGGTGGTCCAGCCATAAATGCCTGTGGTCCCCGCTCAGGGCCGGCCTGGGCGAAGCCCTTTGCCGGATACCGCGGGAAAGCGATGCGCCGCAGGAACCTGCCCGCAAGCACGAACAGGGGAGCGCGGTGGTCGAATTCACGTTCCTGGCCCTTCTGCTGATGGTGCCGCTGGTCTACTTCGTCATCACCGTGGGGCAGATCCAGGGCGGCTCCTTTGCCGTGGTGGGAGCAGCCGACCAAGCCGCGAAGGTTTATGTGGCCCAGCCTGACGGAACAACCGCCCAGGCTGCAGCAGAACAGGCTGTTGCCGTCGCCCTTGCCGACTTTGGGCACCAGCCTGAGGAGGCGAGCGTTGCCACATCCTGCAATCCGGCAGACTGCCAGGCCGCAGGCACCGCAGTCACCGTTACAGTGACCCTGGCCGTGCCCCTGCCGTTCGTGCCCTTTAACGATGGTTTCCGGCTGGCGGCGAGCGAGGTACAGGCATCCTCGACTCAACTGGTGGGCCGGTTCCGGTGACCAGCAGGACCGTGACCGGCAGGACCGTGACCGGCAGGACACGAGGCGAGGACGGCCAGATGATGGTGATGATCCTCGGCTACGTAACCTTGGCGTTGCTGGTGGCAACGGTGGTGGTTGGCATTTCGTCCGTCTACCTGGAGCACAAGCGGCTGCTGTCGCTGGCCGACGGCGCCTCCCTGGCTGCCGCTGACAGCTACACCCTGGGCGAGGTGGAAGGGCAAGGCGGCAGCCCGTCGGCCACCCTTGACCCCGCCCGGGTCCGGAGCGTCGCAGCCGACTTCCTGGCAAGGAGCCCCGCATCGCAGCGTTTCGACGGCCTGGCGGTCACGGGGGCAGCAGGCAGTCCCGACGGCGCCACCGCCGTCGTTGTCTTGACCGCAGCAGTCCATCCGCCGGTGGTGAACTTCCTGGTGCCCGACGGCATCAGGATCGAGGCAACGTCGACGGCCCGCTCGCGGCTGACGCGCTGACTTCCCGGACGCGCAGAATGTATGCGCTCCGGGCGCCCACTAGCGCACGCCGGTGCGCTGCCCCGGATAGCGTAGGCTTAAACAACCATGGCCAATATTGATTTTTCTGCTGAAATCCGCGCCCTTCGCGCTACCTACGAGTCCATTGAGCGGGTCTCCGACGTAGACGCACTGAAGGAAGACATCGCCGAATTGAGCGAGCGGGCGGGCGAGCCGGACCTGTGGGACGACCCCGCAGCGGCGCAGAAAATCACCTCACGCCTTTCCCACCGACAGTCGGAACTGGAACGCCTCAACAACCTTGCGTCACGGATCGATGACCTCGAGGTCCTGGTGGAGCTGGGGCAGGACGAGGACGACGCCGATTCCATGGGGGAGGCAGCGGCTGAACTCGAGTCCATCAAGAAGGCCCTGAAGGAACTGGAAGTGGTCACCCTGCTTTCCGGTGAGTATGACGAACGGGAGGCAGTGGTTTCCATCCGCGCAGGTGCCGGCGGCGTGGATGCTGCCGATTTCGCCGAGATGCTGATGCGCATGTACCTCCGCTGGGCGGAACGCCACGGTTACCCCACCACGATCATGGACACCTCCTACGCGGAGGAAGCCGGGCTGAAGTCGGCCACCTTCGAAGTCAAGGCACCCTACGCCTTCGGCACGCTCAGCGTCGAGGCCGGCACGCACCGGCTGGTCCGCATCAGCCCCTTCGACAACCAGGGCCGGCGCCAGACGTCCTTCGCCGCCGTCGAAGTAATCCCGCTGATCGAACAGACAGACTCCATCGAAATACCGGACAACGAGATCCGGGTTGACGTGTTCCGCTCATCCGGCCCGGGCGGCCAGTCGGTCAACACGACGGACTCCGCAGTCCGCCTCACGCACATCCCCACCGGCACCGTCGTGTCCATGCAGAACGAAAAGTCGCAGCTGCAGAACCGCGCCGCCGCCATGCGCGTGCTGCAGTCCCGGCTCCTGCTCCTTAAGAAGGAGCAGGAAGACGCCGAAAAGAAGGCACTGGCCGGCGACGTCAAGGCATCCTGGGGTGACCAGATGCGGTCCTACGTCCTGAACCCGTACCAGATGGTCAAGGACCTGCGGACCGAGCACGAGGTGGGCAACACCTCGGCCGTGTTCGACGGGGAGATCGACGACTTCATCGACGCCGGAATCCGCTGGCGCACCGACAACCGCAACGCTGAAAAATAGGCCAGGCGGCCGCCAAGGCCCAAGAGCGAATTCGCCGACACGCCCCCGGATAACAGCGTGATACGCAAAGACTCCTGCGTATAGTCGAGGGGCCGGGGCCCTACTTCCCCCAAACGAAAACCCGCGCACCGGCTGCAGAACTGGGCTGCATCAGAATCAGCCATGCCCTGCAGGGTACTTAGGGCCATGATCCGATTCGAAAATGTCACCAAGGTCTACGACCAGAAAGCCCGGCCTGCGCTGGACTCCGTCAACCTTGAGATTGACCGCGGCGAATTTGCCTTCCTGGTGGGCGCATCCGGCTCCGGCAAGTCCACCTTCCTCCGGCTGGTGCTCAAGGAAGACCGGGCGACATCCGGCGCCGTCTACGTCGCCGGCCAGAACGTCGCCAAGATATCAAGCTGGCGCGTGCCCAGGCTCCGCCGCGGAATCGGCGTCGTCTTCCAGGACTTCCGGCTCCTGCCCCAGAAAAACGTCTTCGCCAACGTAGCTTTCGCCATGCAGGTCATCGGCAAGAGCCGCAGCGTCATCAGGGACACCGTCCCCGAGGTCCTGAAAACTGTTGGCCTCGAGGGCAAAGAGCACCGCATGCCGCACGAGCTCTCCGGCGGTGAACAGCAGCGCGTGGCCATTGCCCGCGCAGTGGTCAACAGGCCCGGGATCCTCCTCGCCGACGAGCCCACCGGAAACCTTGACCCCACCACCTCGATGGGCATCATGGGTGTCCTGGACAAGATCAACCAAAACGGAACCACCGTGGTGATGGCCACCCACGATGACGACATCGTCAACGAGATGCGCAAGCGCGTGGTTGAGCTCAAGAACGGCATCGTCATCCGTGACGAAGCCAAGGCGCTGTACACCTCCATGATTCCCGTTGTCGGCCAGTCGCGCAGGCTCAAGGACGCCAGCGGCCGGGAAAACCCCGAAGCGGGCCTGCCCGGCGAAGGCGAGGGACAGCGATGAGGCTAGCGTTTATCCTCGGTGAGATCGGCAGCGGACTCCGCCGCAACCTCTCCATGGTGGTCTCGGTCATCCTGGTCACCTTTGTCTCGCTCACCTTCGTGGGCGCGGCCGGCATGCTGCAGATGCAGATCAACCAGATGAAGGGCTACTGGTACGACAAAGTCCAGGTGGCCGTCTTCCTGTGCAGTGAAGGGTCGACGGCGGCGGGTTGCGCCAGCGGGCCAGTCACCCCCGAGCAGCAGGAGAGCCTCAACGCCTTGCTGGAATCTCCCGCAGTGGCGCAGTACATCAACGATTTCCAGTTCGAGTCCAAGGAAGAGGCCTACAAGCACTTCAAGGACCAGTTCTCGAATTCGCCCATCGTTGACTCGGTCACGCCGGACCAGCTCCCGGCATCCTTCCGCATCAACATGAAGGATCCGGAAAAGTACCAGATCATCAGCGAGACCTTCTCTTCCCAGC
The DNA here is from genome assembly GCF_048957775.1 of Pseudarthrobacter sp. CC4. Lineage (NCBI taxonomy): Bacteria > Bacillati > Actinomycetota > Actinomycetes > Micrococcales > Micrococcaceae > Pseudarthrobacter > Pseudarthrobacter sp. CC4. The sequence goes on from NZ_JARCCZ010000003.1 coordinate 140,399, forward strand.
CGGGAGTGGAAACGGTGATCGATCAGCGCCAGCTCCTTGAGCGCCTGTTCTCGGTCATGAACGGCGCCTCGCTGGTGGCCGTCAGCATCGCAGGCGTGATGATTGTGTGCGCCATCCTGCTGATCGCCACCACCATCAGGCTCTCCGCCTTCAGCCGCCGCCGCGAAACGGGCATCATGCGCCTGGTGGGGGCCTCCAAGACAGTGATCCAGCTTCCCTTCATCCTGGAAGGTGTCATTGCCGCCGTCATCGGTGCGGCGCTGGCCTCCGCCACGCTCTGGGCCGTGGCCCACTTCTTCCTGGGCGACTACATGGCCCAGCAGTACCCGGACACAGCCTTCATCTCCGCCGGGCAGACGCTGATCCTCGCGCCGGCATTGATAATCCTTGGCGGATCCTTGGCCGGAATTTCGTCTCTCTTGACCTTGCGCAGATACCTTCGCGTCTAGGTATGCAAACCGAACTAGGAATGCCCATGAACTTAACGGACCAAACGTCGCCGCGACACCGGCTCAACAGCCGCCGCACGGCGCACCGCAAAAGCATTCTCAGCGGCGTGCTGGCAGTCGTCCTGGCCGCGGGCCTGGCCTCCTCTTCGGCGCCGGCCTTCGCTGACGAGCTCGAGGACAGGCAGAGGGCACTGGAAGCGGAGGCTGCCCGCGTCCAGCAGTCCCTGGAATTCGTTGATTCGCGCATTGCCAAGGCGGCCAGCGACCTGGTGATCTACCAGGGCCAGTTGCCCGGCGCGCAGCAGGCACTGCTCGAGGCGCAGGGGCGCGTGGCCGGTGCCGTCAAGGAGGTGGAGGCGCTCTCCGCCCGTGTGGACATGGCGCAGCAGAACAAAGCCAAGATCACCCAGCAGCTTGAGACGGACAAACAAAAGATTGCCGACACCAAAAAACTGATCGGCCAGATCGCCACCCAGGCGTACAAATCCGGCGGCGTTCCGTCCAACCTGTCACTTTTCTTCGGGGCCAACAACGGCGGCAGCCTCACCGAAACCATGGACCTGGCGGACCAGGCCATGCGGAGCCAAAACGCCGCCATGGACAAGCTGTCGCAGCAGAACGCGACCAACGTGAACTCCGAAGCCCGCCTGCAGGCCGTGGAAGCCGAGATCAAGGACCTCAAGGCAAAGGCCGACGCAGCCCTTGAGCGGGAGAAGGCCGCCCGTGATGAAGCGGCCGCGAAGAAGGAAGAAGTAGACCGCCTGATCGCCGACACCACCCGCCTTGACGCCGAACTCCAGGCGGCCAAGCCCGGCATCCAGTCCCAGCTCGCCGGCGTGCAGGCCAGCCAGAACGCTGTGGCCGCGGAAATCCAGGAACGCGACAGGAAACTCCGCGAAGCCTGGGAAGCCGAGCAGCGCAGGCTGGCGGCGGAAGCCGCTGCCGCTGCCGCGGCCGCCGCGGCAGCGAGGAACCAGCCGCCGCCCCCGGTGCAGCCTTTTGTGCCCTCTGTAGGATCGCCGTCGGCCTTTGGCCTCCGGCACCCGTTCGACGGCAGCGTTCCCATCACCTCCGGTTTCGGCTGGCGGGCAACCCCGCCGGGCACCATCGACTTCTACGGCCAGGGCGGGTACCTGCACACCGGCATCGACTTCGGCGCCGCCTGCGGCACGCCCGTCTATGCGGCAGCGGCGGGAGAGGTCTTCAGCTCGGGCTGGAGTTCTGCTGACGGCGGCGGCTGGCGGGTCAAGATCTCCCACGGCCTGATCGAGGGCAATACCCTGAACACCATCTACTACCACAACGCCAGCATCGTGGTGTCGAACGGGCAGCGGGTCTCGCAGGGACAGCTGATTGCCTACTCGGGCAACACAGGTAACTCCACGGGCTGCCACGCCCACTTCGAGACCTGGCTGAACGGCGCCGCCGTGGACCCGATGCGCCTGCTGTAGGGCGGCCGTCAGCCTGCCGTAGACTGGTATGACTCCGCGCCGGCCGGGCCGGAGGACATCCGATTCTCGAACTGAGGAGCTTTCCCTTGCCTAAAGAAAGTGGCCGTAAAGTGGTGGCCACCAACCGTAAGGCCCGGCATGACTACCACGTGCTGGACACCTACGAGGCTGGAATCGCGCTCATGGGCACCGAAGTAAAGTCGCTGCGGGAGGGCCACGCGTCCATGGTGGACGGGTTCTGCACCTTCTACAACGACGAGCTGTGGATGGAAGCCATCCACATCCCCGAGTACAACCAGGGTAGCTGGACCAACCACGCCGCCCGCCGCCGCCGCAAGCTGCTGCTGCACCGTGAGGAGCTCATCAAGATTTCCCACAAGGTGCGGGAATCGGGCTACACCATCGTGCCGCTGCAGCTGTACTTCGTTGACGGCAAGGCCAAGGTGGAGATCGGCGTGGCCCGCGGTAAGCGTGAATACGACAAGCGCCAGACCCTCCGCGAGCAGCAGGACAACCGTGAGGCGCAGCGTGAGATGCGGGAACGCAACCGCCGCCGCTAGTGATCCGGCGGCCGGGAATGAATCTCCGGGAACATGCGTTACTATAAGTAGTCCGGAGGGGAAGCCCGCCGGTTTGATAACAAAATACGGGGATGATCGGTTTCGACGATGTTAGTCGCGACAGGTGAAGCGGGCCGAGGATGCAGAATTATCTCGTAAACGCTGTCTGCAAACCAATAAGTGCCAATTCTAAGCGCACTGACTTCGCTCTTGCTGCCTAAGCAGTAAGACAGTCCGTCAGCCCGAGGTTGCTATTGCCCCGGAACCTGGCGTCATTTAGATAGCCACTGCTGCTTACCCCCGTCATCGGGGTGAGCGGGACTCTTAGATGACTGGGCCCGGATCAGCCAGCTGTTTGCAGCATGGCTGGGGCCGAGAAAATCCGACGCAAACTGCGCCCGGAGAAGCCCTGACAACACGACATCGGACGGGGGTTCAATTCCCCCCATCTCCACATTTTGAAAGCCGCAAGGCACACTGAAAGACCCGGACCCCTCGTCCGGGTCTTTCAGTGTTTAAGCGCACGGCCTCAAGAAGCGGCTGTTCACCGACGGCGTAGCCGGTCCGGGACTAGCAGCCGCCGTCCATGGGTTGTCCTCTATAAGATCCGGCGTCGCGGCCCCGGCTGGGCCGGAGGCAGCCGGAGCAGCCAGGAGGTGCCCCATGAACCAGACACGCAAGCCCAGCCCGGAAGAGTTCGACGACGGCCCGCTGGACTCATATTCGGAGACGGTCATGCGGGTGGCTGAGACGGTTACGCCGCACGTTGCGGCCATAGAAATGACCAGCACCCGCCGGACCGGCCGGTTCCGGGTGGGAGCAGGTTCTGCAGTCCTTTTTACCGAGGACGGGTATCTCCTGACGAATTCCCACGTGGTGGCCGGCACCACTAAGGGCCATGCCGCGTTTGCCGACGGCAGCCGGACCGATCTCGAACTGGTTGGCGTTGATCCACTGTCGGATCTCGCCGTGGTCCGTGGCAAAGCACCGAGGGTGGCCCCTGCCCGGTTCGGCGACGCTGAGACACTGCGTGTGGGCCAGCTGGTCATTGCGGTCGGGAATCCGCTCGGGCTGGCAGGATCGGTCACGGCCGGAGTGGTCAGCGGCCTGGGCCGTTCCATCCCGGTCTGGGCGGGCGGCAACCGGCGGGTGATCGAGGACGTCATCCAGACCGACGCGGCCCTCAACCCGGGCAGTTCCGGCGGCGCCCTGGCAGACGCGCACGGCAGGATCGTGGGCATCAACACGGCAGTGGCCGGCGCCGGGCTTGGCCTCGCCGTGCCCATCAACACGACGACACGGCGGATTATCGCAGCCCTGCTGAAAGATGGCCGGGTCAGGCGGGCCTACCTCGGAGTGGTCAGCACCCCCATTCGGCTAAACGCCAGTGCGGTGATCAGGACGGGACAGCGGGAGGGGCTCAGGGTGGTGGAGGTGCTGGCCGGATCGCCTGCAGAACGCGCGGGACTACAGGCCGGCGACATCATCCTTACAGCCGGAAGCCGTGCCGTCAGCAACGCTGAAAGCCTGCAGAAACTGCTGTTCGCCGATGCAATCGGCAAGCCGCTGCAGATCAGGGTGCTGAGGCACGGCAGGGATGAGGACCTCGTTGCCGTACCCGACGAGATGCAGGCAAACGGCCAGTAAGGCTACCGGCGCTTCTTCAAGTGCGCCACCGGGTCCTGGGCGCCCTCAGGGTTCTTCGCCTTCTTCTCGGCGCGTTTTTCCTTGATGGTCTTGACCGGCTTCTTTGCCAGGTTCTGGTGGGGTGTTTTGTCCGGCATGGCGTGCTCCTTACAGCAGGGGACGGGCTGCGTCCCACTTCGTAAGTTACGCCTATTCAGCCCCGAATGTAATGGCCTGGATCGACACGAAATCAGTCCGGAACAGGTACGTCGGCGATGCCCACAAAACGCGTCCCGACGCCGTCGAACTCGCTGCGGACGTACCCCTCACGCGTGCGGGGCACCTCTTCGGGATCGTGGTGCCCGCACACCACGTAGGTGAAGTCCGGCCACCATTTCTTGGGGCGGGCGGCTTCCTCGTAACCGCAGACTGCACATTCCAGATGGACCCACACAGGGCGTTTGCCGGTGCGGTTTGCGCGGGACTGGACCAGCCAAGGCGGCGGGTTGTCCAGGATTTCACCCAGCTCGGCCTCGGTCATCCACTTCGGAAGGCCATGGCGCTGTGCCATCTCCATGGGTACATCAAGGGCAATGGCCGCGTCGCGTCTGCTAATCATCACCATCCACGATACGGGAGCCCGCCAAATCAGCGCGCCGTCACCACAGCTGACAAGGCAGCAAACGCTAGGACACCAGGGCGATCCCGGCAGCTGCCGCGCCAAAACCCAGGACCAGGTTGGCCGCAAGATTCACTGCGGCAGCGCCGAATCGTTCCTCGCTGAGCAGCCGCACCGTTGCGGTGGTCCACGAACTGAAGGTGGTCAGCCCTCCGGCCAGGCCCGTGGCCAGGCCGGCCTGCCACTCGGCGCCAAGCCCCAGCGCCGCGGTGGAGCCGTGCGCTGCTCCGATGACGAAGCTGCCTGCCACGTTCACCAGCAGCGTGGCCCAGGGCCAGTGCAGCCTCTCTGCGCTGCCTGTGGCGCGTGTACTGCGGATGGAACTGTGATGCGCAAACCAGCTGTCCACGCCGAAGCGGAGAAGGGCGCCTGCCACGCCGAATATTCCTACCATGACCGCCGCGATCACCGGCGGACCCCGGGGTGCCGGCCAACCAATTTCCCGGCCCGCCACCCCACGCCGGCGGCCGCAAGTCCAAGGAGCAGCGACAGTGCGAGGTAGGCGGACCACACACCATGTTGCCCGGCCCGGGCCAGTTGGTCCACGGAAAAGACCACGGCCGAGAATGTTGTGAAGGAGCCCAGCAGGCCAGGCCCCAGCCCGGCCCGCAGCCAGAAGGCAGTCTGCGGCCGGGCCATCCACATGGTGGTCAGGGCGGCCAGGACAAAGCTGCCGGCCACGTTGATGCCCAGGGTGGTCCAGGGAAAGGCGCCGGGCAGTTCAGGAAACGCAACAGCCAGGCCGTAGCGCAGCTCGGTACCGATCAGGGCGCCGGCCGCCACCGCAAGCCAGGCGCGCAGCCCTACGCCGGAAGTCTTCAGCCGGCTCACACCCTGGGCAAGTCAGCGTCCCCGAGGAGGCAGCCGGGGTGGGGGTGGTCGCTGTGCACCCACAGCGCCGACGTAACCTCGTCAGCGAGGTCGTAATTCCGTTCGCGGCCCGAATTGCTGATCCGCACCACCAGGGCGCCGCCGAAGGGCCGGCGGCCCACCACCTCAACTTCGGCGTCGAGGTCTATCTCCTCGGCGGCCAGGTAGCGGAGCAGTTCCGGGTTGTCGTCGCTGATCCGGGTAATCCGGCCGGTATGGCCCTCATCAAGTTCACCCATGAGGTGCGCGCGGGGCATGAACACTTTGCCATCGGCGGTGGGGATCGGATCGCCGTGCGGATCCCGCTGCGGGTTGCCCAGCTTGGCTGCCATCCGTTCTATGAAGGTGTCCGAGACGGCATGCTCCAGCAGTTCGGCTTCGTCGTGCACCTCGTCCCAGCTGTACCCCAGCTGCTGGACGAGGTACGTCTCGATCAGCCGGTGGCGCCGCACCATGGAAAGGGCAAGCCGGAGACCGGCGTCCGTGAGCCTGATGGCACTGTACGGTTTGTGGTCCACCAGGCCCTGGTCCTTCAGCTTGCGGACCATTTCCGATACGGAGGAATTGGCCACGCCAAGGCGCTGCGCCAGCTGGGAGGACGTGATGGGCTTGTCCTGCCATTCGGTGAATGAGTAGATGACCTTGACGTAGTCCTCGATGGAGGAGGAGGGCGCGCTGGTCTTCACGGGATCAAGCCTACCGGCTCGCCGCCGCCATGCGGGGACTGGCGGGGCCGGCGGTGGAGGGCACTCATGCCCTCACCGCCCGCCAGGCCAGGGTGAGGTATGGCAACTCCAGGTCTTCGTCCGGCGCATGTCCGAGGTGCTCATGCAGGTACCAGTCGAGGTTCGCCAGTACCTTCGCCCGGGTGGCCTCACCCGCACGGAGGTAGTAGCTGCGCGACTTTGTCAGCTCCATCAGGTCGGTGGTGGTGACGGAGTCCTGCCAATGCGTCAGGTGGTCCTGCAAGCCCTCGAACTCAGGCCCCACCAGCGGCCGGAAACCGGGTTTGTAGACGTCCCCGGCATGCATGATCCTCGAGAGCCGGTGGACCCAGGGGACGGACGTGTCCAGCTGGTTCCACACCAGGCCAAGCGTTCCCCCGGGGCGGAGGACGCGGGCCAGTTCCGTGCTTGCCCGCAGCGCATCGCACCAGTGCCAGGCCTGCGCCACGGTGACGACGTCGAACGCTGAGTCAGGCAGGCCGGTGGCCTCCGCGGTGCCCAGGACAGCCGCGGCGCCGGGATAATGTTCCGCCAGCTGTCCGAGCATGTCGGCTGAGGGGTCCACCGCCGTGACGGACAGCCCCAGCCCCAGCAGCAGTTCAGTGAACTTGCCCGTGCCGGCACCAACGTCGAGCGCGTACCGGGCGCCCGGAGGTACCAGCCACTGTGCTGTCTCAGCGGGATACCCGGGCCGCACCTGCTGATAGTGCCTACCGCCATCCTGGAAGCTCTGGCCCAGCTCCCGCCGCCGGCCGTGATCCAGCCTGGGGCCACCCCGTGCCACGCGTGGCCTCCTTCGTTGGGTCTCGTTGCTACCTTCCGAATTTACCGTACCCGCCCGGGCGTGGCTGAGCGCACGCCGCAGGTCAGTCGTCGATGCAGGGGGCGGCGCCGGCCGTTCCCGGGGTGTTGGGCGCCCAGTGGGGGTAGGTGCGGTTGTCGTTGGCGGGAACCCAGCGGCCCGCGTCCACCACGTAGTCCCAGCCGAGCCCCTTGGTCCGCAGGTCCCGGATGCCTGCCAGCAGACGCTCGGCATCGTCAAGCCGGGATCCCACGCCGAAGCTGGCACGGAGGGATCCGGACGGCAGCCCCAGCCGCTTCAGCAGCGGGTGGGCGCAGAAGCGGCCGTCACGCAGGCCCACGCCATGCTCTGCCGACAGGTATGCCGCCACCAGTCCGGCGTCGTAGCCTTCCACCGAGAAGTTGACCACGCCGATGGTGTCGGTGTCCGGGTTGGTGTCCTGAAAGATCTGGTGGACGGTCACGCCGTCGATCTCCTGCAGGCCTTCCACCAGGAAGGAGCGGATGGCTGATTCATGGGCATGCCAGCGGTCCTGGTCCAGCCCCGCGATGACCTGCGTTGCGCGGGCCAGGGTGGCCGCTCCCAGCACGTTCGGTGATCCGCCCTCATGGCGGGCCGGGCCCGTTGCCCAGCTGACGCCGTCGAGCCTTGCCTCCTTGACGGCGCCGCCGCCGGCAAGGTGCGGTGTTCCGGCGTCGAGCCAGTCCGGCCGGCCCACCAGCACACCGGCGCCAAAAGGCGCGTAAAGCTTGTGCCCCGAGAAGGCGATGTAGTCGACGTCGTCAGCGGTGATGTCGATGCGGCGGTGCGGCGCCAGCTGGGCCGCGTCCACCACGATCCGTGCGCCGTGCTCGTGGGCGAGTGCGGCGAGGGCACGGACGGGAAGGATCTCGCCCGTGACGTTCGACGCGCCGGTGACGGCGAGCAGGCTTACCCCGCCGTGCTGCAGTTCGGCACGCACGGCCTCAATGGTTCCTGCGATGGTGTCGTCCGCCACGATGCTGCGGTGGGGGACACCCTGCCATGGCAGCAGGTTGGCGTGGTGCTCAATGTCGAGGTACAGGACGTCGCCGTCAGCCCGGCCGTTCGTGACGGGCAGGCAGCCGGCCAGCAGGTTGAGGGAGTCGGTGGTGTTCCGGGTGAAGATCACGGAATCGTCCGGGCGGCCGCCCACGAACTCCCGGACGATGGCACGGGCATTCTCGTAGACCGAGGTGCTGATCTGGGAGGCGTAGCCGGCTCCGCGGTGCACGCTCGCGTAGAACGGCAGGATTTCATTGAGGTAGGCGGACACCACGGAAAGCGCCGGCGCGGACGCGCCATAGTCCAGGTTCGCGTACCGGACGTGCCCGCCATGGATCAGGGGAGCCTGGATTTCGGCGCCCGTGACTGCCGCCAGGGGACGGCCGGCTGCGGCGTGGCGCTGGTCGAAGAGGGCGTCCTGTCCGGGTTGTGCTGCGGCGTCAGGCTGGATTGCGGCGTTGGGGGAGACGGTGGCTGTTGTCACAGAGACCTCACTTTGAAACAGGACTCCGCTGGGGGAATCCGCGCTTGCCGCATCCGTTCCGGACCGGCCTGGTCGTCACCCGGGGCACCCCACCGCGAATGGAGGGTTGCCGGCCAGCAAACCGGGGTTTAGCGCTGGCACTCGTGACCTGGTTAAGAGCGTAGGACATAGCCCGCGCAGGCTAAAAGCCGGCTGGAATGTTAAGGCCTTTGTTACGCGCAGTTGAAAAGGTCCGCTTTTGCCGAAGATAACGACGGCGGGCGCCTCCTTTCGGAGGTGCCCGCCGTTGATTATTCGGAAGAGGAGGGTCAGAGGAGGTCGTCCAGGTCCGGGTTCAACCGGCGCAGCACCTCCGAGTGAAGGATGGAATTCGTGGCCAGTGCGTTGCCGCCGAACGGGCCGTCCTCACCTTCCAGCGATGTGAACCGGCCGCCCGCTTCAACCACGATGGGCACCAGGGCGGCCATGTCGTAGAGGTTGAGCTCGGGCTCGCAGGCGATATCCACCGAGCCTTCCGCCACCATGCAGTACGACCAGAAGTCCCCGAATGCCCTGGTACGCCACACGTCCTCCGTGAGGCCCAGGAATTCGTTGAGGTTACCGCGCTCCTTCCAGCCGCCAAGGCTCGAATATGACAGGGAAGCGTCGGACAGTTTGGACACGTTGGACACGCGGAGGCGGGTTGCGGCTGCCAGGGAACGTCCCATATAGGCGCCCATGCCCTTGGCCGCCCACCAGCGCTTGCCCAGTGCAGGGGCGCTCACCACGCCCACCACCGGCTCGCCTTCGTCCACGAGGGCGATCAGGGTGGCCCACACCGGAACGCCGCGGACGAAATTCTTGGTGCCGTCGATGGGATCGATGATCCACCGCCGCGCACCATGGCCGGTGCTGCCAAACTCCTCGCCGAGTACGGCATCGCGCGGACGGGAACGGGAGAGCTGGCCGCGGATGGCCTCCTCGGCCGCCTTGTCGGCATCGGTGACGGGCGTCAGGTCCGGCTTGGTCTCGATGTGGAGGTCCAGCGCCTTGAAGCGGCTCATTGTCTGGTCGTCCACTGAGTCGGCCAGGACGTGGGCCAGGCGCAGGTCATCGTTGTAGCTCGAAGCGGGTTGGATCATGGTTCCAAACTACCGTCTGCGCGCCGTTCTGCCGGGAACCGGGCCCCGTCAGTTAACGCTGCCCAGCTCCTTGGCCTCCTGGGCTTCCATTCGGGGGTCCGTCCCCAGGAGCCGCCGCAGGGAGGCCAGCCTTGCTGAACCGGTGGGTCCGGCATGGCCTCCCGCTACCCACGCGTCCAGCCCACAGTCCACGGCGGTGGCTGTGTGCTTGCAGCCGCGCTCGCAGTCATCCGTGCCGGGGGAGAGGTCCGGGAAGGAGCGCAGGATCCGGTCCGGGTCCACGTGGGCCAGGCCGAAGGAGCGGATGCCGGGGGTGTCGATGATCCAGCTGCCGGACGGCGCGTCAGCGAGGCGCAGGGCGAGGGCGGACGACGACGTGTGCCTGCCCCGGCCGGTCACCGCGTTCACCCCTCCGGTGGCCCGTTCGGCCCCGGTCAGCGCATTCACCATGGTTGACTTGCCCACGCCGGAATGCCCCAGCATCACGGTCACTTTCCCGCCGAGGTGGGTCCGGAGCTCCGCGACGGCGGCCCTGTCCAGGCGGGCGGAGAGCCCGTCGTCGGAGCGGGCATCCACGCCCGAGGCCTGCGCATCCGCCGTCCGGCTGATGATCACGGGGAAGTCCAGGTGGGTGTAGTTGGCCAGCAGCTCCGCAGGATCCTTGATGTCCGCCTTGGTGACCAGCAGGATCGGCTCGATACCGGCGTCGTAGGCGGCCACCAGGGCGCGGTCGATGAAGCCAGTCCGTGGCTCGGGGTTGGCAGCGGCCACCACAATGACCAGTTGGTCCGCGTTGGCCACCACGGCGCGTTCCACGGGATCAGTGTCATCGGCGCTGCGCCGCAGGAGCGTCTTGCGGTCCTGGATTTTCACCAGCCGCGCCAAAGTGTCCGGCTCGCCGGAGACGTCACCCACGAGTGAAACGAAATCCCCCGCCACCACCGGGTTCCTTCGCAGTTCCCTTGCCCTGGCGGCAATAACCACACGCTCGTTGCCCGAGTCCTCACCCACCACAGCCCTGTAACGGCCCCGGTCAACCGTGATGATCCGGCCGATGACGGCGTCGTCGTGGCTGGGCCTGTCCTTTGTGCGGGGCCTGGAGCCCTTTTTGCTGGGCCGAATCCGGACGTCGGATTCGTCCCAGGAGTCAGTGCTCCGCGCCACCGCTGGAACCTTCCGCCCCCGCCTCGGGGGTGCCGTCCTGCGCAAGCATGTCCGCCCACAACCGGGGGAAGTCCGGCATGGTCTTGGCGGTGGTGGCGATGTCCTCCACCTCGACGCCCTCCACGGCCAGGCCGAGGATGGCTCCTGCGGTAGCCATGCGGTGGTCCGCGTAACTGTGGACGACACCGGCGTGCAGCCTGGCAGGACGGATCACCAGGCCGTCGCTGGTCTCCTCAGCGTCACCGCCGAGCCGGTTGATTTCGGCCACCAGCGCGGCAAGCCGGTCCGTTTCGTGTCCCCGCAGGTGTGCAATGCCGCTCAGCCGCGACGGCCCGTCCGCCAGTGCACACAGGGCGGCTACGGTGGGGGCCAGCTCGCTGGTGTCGGCGAAGTCCGCGCCCTTGATGGCCGGTCCGCCCGTGACTGTCAGGACGCCGTCGTGCAGGGTGACGTCCGCGCCCATCCGGGCGAGGATGCTGCGCCAGAGGTCACCCACCTGCTGCGTTTCCTCGGGCCAGCCGGGGATCCGCACGGTGCCCCGCGAGGCCAGGGCCGCTGCGAGGAACGGCCCGGCGTTGGACAGGTCCTGCTCGATCCGCTGGTCAAACGCCCGGATGGGTCCCGGGCTGACAACCCAGTGGTTGGGAACGGAGTCGTCCACGGCAACACCGGCCCCACGCAGGACGGCCACGGTCATGTTGATGTGGTCGAGGCTGGGCACGGGTTTGCCCACGTGTTCCAGGTGCAGCCCCTCCGTGAACCGTGCCCCCACCAGGAGCAGCGCCGAAACGAACTGGGAGGAGGCGCTGGCGTCGATCACCAGGTGGCCGCCGCGGACCTCACCCGTGCCATCCACCACAAACGGCAATGACGACGGCGTGCCGCCCTCCGTGGAGGAAACGGCCACTCCCAGCGACTTGAGTGCTTCGATGATGGTTCCCATCGGCCGCTTGCGGGCGTGGGGGTCGCCGTCGAATTCGCCGGCGCCCCTGCGCAGTGCCGCGAGGGGCGGGACGAACCGCATGACCGTGCCGGCGAGGCCGCAGTCAATCCTGGCCAGGGACGGGGCGGCGTCCGGGTTCAGCGGAACAACTTCCAGGTCGGGTCCGAAGGCTCCGTCCCCGGGCACCTCCGTAATGGTGGCCCCCAGCTGGCGAAGTGCTTCGATCATCAGCGCGGAGTCCCTGGAGTGCAGCGGTGCGCGCAGGCGCGACGGTCCGTCAGCCAGGGCTGCAAGGACCAGGTACCTGTTGGTCAGCGACTTGGAACCGGGTACCGTGACGGTGGCATTGACGGGCCGGGACGCGAAGGGAGCGGCCCAGTGGGGGACAGGCGTGCCGGAATCATCCCGGACGGCGGCTGCTGCGGTCATTCGTTGTTATGCCCCCGTGGCCTGCTCCACCGCGCGGCGCACGGCTTTGTCCGCTTTGTGGAGTTTCTTGTTGGTGGTCTTCCTGGCATCCGCCGCGAGGTGGGACGCGCCCTTGCGTGCATCCGCGGCCAGGTGCTCTGCCCGCCAGGCCAGGCCCGGCTTGCCGGCAGTATCCACTGACGCCAGCAGTGCGCCCCCGCTCAACGACAGGTTCTTGAGGAGCTGGTTACGCCGGGTGTCGCGGCCTTCCTTGCTGCTGATGTCTGCGCTGCGCCATTCGACGAACGTGTTGAGCAGGGAAACCACGGTGAGCACAGTGGCCGAAAGCCTGGAGAACTTGCCCAGCCCGAACAGCACGCCGGCACCAACCTGGGTTCCGCCGATGACGCGGGCCAGGGTCTTCTCGTCCGTTTTGAAGGGCAGCGAGGCGGCCGCCTTGCGGAGCAGCGGCGAGAGCTGCTGCGCGGTGTCGTCAGCGTTCTTGAGCTTATCCATTCCAGCAAGGACAAAGCTGGAGGCCAGCATGGGGCGGGCGAGCGTGCGGACAAAGGACATGAATTTCCTCCCGGGTGGACGAACCGCGTCGAATGCGGCGGAGTCCGTCCTAGTCTTGCACTTTTGGGGAATATTTGCCGAGCGCGGGAGGTTATGGATGTCGGATCCGGGAACACCGGTCCGCAGGGAAGTCATGGGTGAAACCATGGAACAGATGGCCGGGCACGGATCGCCAGACGCCGGTCCCCGGCCGGACAAGCAGAGCGGAGTTGGGCCCTTGGCGCGCGTGTTGGACGGAATTGAAGCAGCAGGCCCGGTGGCAGTGGACACGTTTAAGTCGGAACCATCAGGGTACGGGCCGCCGCGTGCGCGGAGCCTGACAGTAGACTTGAGGGCAATGAGCACCTTGGATCCGGCCGTCTCGGCCATGTATGAAGCTTCCCATGACGAAGCGAAGAGCAGTCTTGCCGCCGGAGCAGAGGCTGCCGATTCCGCCGTTGTCCCGGTGGCCGGGCCTGCCGCGGAAACGGGCGGGGACCTGGTGGATGTTTCCACTGAATCTGTGGAAGAACGCAGGCTGAGGTTCGAGCGCGATGCGATGCAGTATGTCGACCAGCTGTATTCGGCGGCGATGCGCATGGCCCGGAACCCGTCAGATGCCGAGGACCTCGTCCAGGAGGCCTACACCAAGGCTTTCTCCGCGTTCCACCAGTACAAGCCCGGAACGAACCTCAAGGCCTGGCTCTACCGCATCCTGACCAACACGTACATCAATCTGTACCGCAAACGGCAGCGGGAGCCGCTCCAGTCCAACTCGGACACCATCGAGGACTGGCAGTTGGCGAGGGCTGAGTCCCACACCTCCAGCGGTCTCCGGTCCGCCGAGGCCGAAGCGCTGGACCACCTCCCGGATTCCGACGTGAAAAGGGCGCTCCAGGACATTCCCGAGGAATTCCGCCTTGCGGTCTACTTCGCCGATGTCGAAGGGTTCGCCTACAAGGAAATTTCAGACATCATGAACACGCCCATCGGCACGGTGATGTCCCGGCTCCACCGCGGCCGGAGAATGTTGCGGGACATGCTGGGGGAGTACGCCGCAGAGCGCGGATTCAAGACAGCCGCCGAATCACCGGACGCGGCAGGAAGCACACAACAGGAGAGCAGGAAATGAGCGACTGCCAGGGATTGGGCGATTGCGATGACACCCGGATGCAACGGATCTACGAGTACCTCGACGGTGCTTTGACCCGCGAGGACATCACCGAAATCAAGAACCACCTTGATGATTGCCCGGAATGCACGGAGCAGTACGACCTCGAATGCGTGATCCGCAACATGGTTAAGCGCTCCTGCACCGAGGCTGCCCCGGAAAACCTGAAGAACGCCATTCTTGACCGGATCCACACGATCCGGCCGGTAGACGCGTAGGGCGGCCGCACAGCCGCCGCTGACAACAGCGAAGGACCCCGGAAGCCATGTGGCTTCCGGGGTCCTTCGCTTGAACCGTAGTTCCTGGCATGTGCCTAGGTGTTGGGGCGCTTCCCGTGGTTCGCGCCGCCACGCTTACGGTCACGACGCTTGCGTGCACGCTTGCTCATAGCTGGCCTCCTTCTTACTGTTGGTACTCAAAAGAGCTGCCCTCAAGTCTCGCACATCAAGTAGCTGCCCGCGAACCAGGGACGGCCGCGTGACCTGCGCTTTGTCAGCTGTAAGGGCGTACAGGCCTAGGGTCTGAGCGAGTTGCGGATCGAGATGCCGGCCTGTTCGAGGACGGTCCTGACTGTTTCCAGTGCCAGGGGGCTGAGCGGCTGCCTGCCTGCGTGCAGCCGCAGTTCCGCCCTGAGATCGTCCCGGAACCGCTGGAGCATCATTTCCGCTTCCTTCAAGGAGCGCTGGCTTTCCGGGGGCAACCTGCCGGGGACCTTGAATTCCGTCGACAGCGCGGTGGCCCGCGCGGCCTCCGCCGTGGCGGCAAGATCCGCGCGCAGGCCCCGCATGTTGCTGCGGATGTCCTCGCGGAGGTTGTCGGCCAGGCGCCGGACGGAGGCGGAGATTTGGCTCTCCACCCCGGCCAGTTCGTCACGGCGCCGGTTCAGCTCAGCCAGTCCGGAAGCGGTGATGCGGTAGTTTGTCCGGCGCCCGGCGGATTCAGTGGCCACCAGACCCTCCTCCTCAAGTTTTCCCAGCCGCGGGTAAATGGTTCCGGCGCTGGGGGAGTAGGTGCCACCAAACCGTTCCTTGAGTTCCTTGATGAGCTCGTAGCCGTGTTTGGGACCCGACTCAAGCAGTGCCAGCAGGTAGAGGCGAAGCGCGCCGTGGGCGAATACCGGGGCCATTAGGAGCCGGCTTCTGCATTTTCAATCGCCGGGCCGTGGAAGATGGAGGTTTTGCCGGACACCGTGTTCGTCCGCACCAGCATGAGCTGTCCGTCCGGGCCCGCAATGGTTTCCACCTTGCCGCCGACCACCGTGTACCGCTGGTCTCCGATCACCACCGCACCGCTGGCAGACTTGGCCACGATGTCCACGCCGACGTCATGGGGCAGGCGGATGGTGAGGTCTCCGGACACCGAGTTGGCCCCGAAATCGTGCGTGAAGCCCAGGAGGTCAAAGCTCATGTCCCCGCTGACGGTGTTGGCGCGGATATTGCTCAGGTGCCCGGACGCGGTCACTTCGCCGGAGACGCTCTTGGCGGTGAGGACACCGGTGTGGTTCCGGGCGGAGACTTCTCCGCTGATGGTGCTGATGTGCAGTTCACCCTCGGTACCGTCCGCCATGACCGAGCCGGAAACCGTGTTCAGGCGGGTCTGCCCTTTGATGCCGGACACCAGCCCGTCACCGCTGACTGTTCCCGCCTCCACGCGGACGTGGGCTGGAACGGCAATACTGATGACGGCTGAATTCTCGCTGTTGTGGCTGACGGTCCCCATCAGGTTCTTGAACCAGCCCTGGGGGCCGTGCAACTGGTGGCGGACCTCCAGCCGGCCATCGCTGAGGGATACCGCCACCGGGTCTCCCTGGACGTCCGCGATCTCGATCCGGGCTACGGGTTCCTCGTGCGTGACTACGTCGAAGCGGCCCTGGACCATGCCCAGCTTCAGGGACGCCACGCCGTCGACGTCGATGGTCTGCGGGCTGGTGACAGTCCATTCTTGATCAGTCACGGGGTCCTCCAAAAGGCGATATATCGTGTTGACCCTTCCAAGCTACCCGCCCATGGAAACAGCGTCAAGATATATCGCGAATCGGGCCTACTCCGGGACGTCCATGCCGAGCCACTGGAACCAGCCCCGGTGAAGAACCAGCCATGCCATCAGTCCGTAACCTGCCTGCCCCGGAGTTCCCCCGTTGGCTGCCAGGTCCTGGCGCCACTGTTCGTGGTTCAGGAGAGGGGAGAAGGTGTCAACGTACAGGTGCTTGCGCCGTGTTGTGACGTCGGCGAAGGCCGTGTTCAGCTCATCCAGGCGCCTGTTCCGGTTCGGGTCCAGTGTGGGGGGCGGCCCCACGACGAAGACCTCGATCCGGTTCTGCGACGCCGAATCCAGGATGTTGGCCAGGTTGAGCCTGCTGCGCGCCGTGGAGAGCCCAAACTCGATGTCACGCCCGGAAAGTCCGATGACCAGCCTGTTTTCGGCGTGGTCGCTGAACCGGCGGCCGGCTTCCTCGAGCCACCGCGCGGCCAGGCCTTCCGTGCCTTCCTGCGGGCATGGGAGGGCGTAGCTTTCCAGGAGCATGCTGTCCCGGGGCGTGCGGGCGAGGACGCGTCCCAGCCAGCCGAGCGCCCGGGGATCACCCAGTCCGGCCAGCAGTTCATCTCCTACAGCTGCAATGCGCAGCTTCCTGTCTTCCACACGTTCCTCTTTACGTCAGTGCCTTGCCGCTGCAACCGTGGATTCAACTGCCGGCCACGGAGCGGCGCCTGTGCATTCGTTGGGCTGTCCATCTCGCGCCGTGCGTTTCATCGGCGCTGTGCACTCCATTAAACAGAACTGCCCGGCCGGAGTCTGGGATTTCGACGTCCGGCCGGGCAGCCTTACTGCTTTACTTCCGTGCAAATGCCTGCTTCAGGAGGACGTCCTGCTCAGCGGCGTGCCGCTTCATGGACCCTGCAGCGGTGGATGCCGAGGCCGGGCGGGAGACCAGCCGGATGCGGCGATCGAGGGCGTCCGGCAGGTTCAGGCCGATGAATGGCCACGGCCCCTGGTTGGCGGGCTCATCCTGGGCCCAGACAACCTCGGCGTTCGGGTACTTGGCCAGCTCCTTTGCGATCTCCTCGTGCGGCAGCGGGTAGAGCTGCTCCACGCGGACAATCGCGGTGGTCTTGTCACCGGTCTTTTGCCGCGTGGACAGGAGGTCGTAGTACAGGCGGCCGGAGACCAGGAGTACGCGTTCGACGGCGCCTCCCGCCAGCTGCTCGTGCTCGCCGATCACAGGGCGGAAGCTGCCGGTGGTGAAGTCCTCCACCGAGGATGCGGCCGCCTTGAGGCGCAGCAGCTGCTTGGGCGTGAAGATGATGAGCGGCTTCCGCGGACGGCTGTAGGCCTGGCGGCGCAGCAGGTGGAAGTGCGAGGCGGCCGTGGTGGGGTTGGCCACGATCATGTTCTCTTCGGCGCACAGCTGCAGGAACCGCTCGATCCTTGCGGAGGAATGGTCCGGTCCCTGGCCTTCGTAGCCATGGGGCAGCATCAGTACCAGCGAGGAGCGCTGGCCCCACTTCTGCTCAGCGGAGGAGATGAACTCGTCGATGATGGTCTGCGCGCCGTTGACGAAGTCGCCGAACTGCGCTTCCCAAAGGACCAGCGCGTCAGGCCGCTCAACGGAGTAGCCGTATTCGAAGCCCATGGCCGCGTATTCGGAGAGCAGGGAGTCGTAGATCCACAGCTTCGCCTGGTCGTCGGAGAGATGGCCCAGTGGCAGCCATTCCTTGCCGTTGGCGCGGTCGTGGAAGACGGCGTGGCGCTGCACGAACGTGCCGCGGCGGGAATCCTGGCCGGCAAGGCGTACGGGGACGCCTTCCATGATCAGCGAGCCGAAGGCCGCAATTTCACCGAAGCCCCAGTCGATGCCGCCTTCACGGGACATCTGTTCACGCTTCTCGAGCAGCTGCTTGAGCTTGGCGTGGACGGTAAAGCCCTCGGGGACCTCCACATGGGCCTTGCCGATCCGGGCCAGGGTCTCGGCGGAGATTGCCGTGGAGGCAGGGGCATTGACGCCGGAGTCCGACTGCTGGGAGATGGGACGCTCGATGTCCGAGACGGCGGCAGTATCCGCCGTCACGATCGGGATGGGGGAGGTCTGCGCCGCGTGGGTTTCGGCAAAGACGCGTTCCAGGCGCTCCTGGTAATCGCGGAGCAGCTGTTCGGCCTCTTCCTCGGTGATGTCGCCACGGCCGATGAGGGACTCGGTGTACAGCTTGCGGACTGAGCGCTTGGCCTCGATCAGGTTGTACATCAGCGGCTGCGTCATCGAGGGGTCATCGCCCTCATTGTGCCCGCGGCGGCGGTAGCAGACCATGTCGATGACAACGTCCTTGTGGAACCGCTGGCGGAACTCGTAGGCGAGCTGTCCGATGCGGACCACGGCTTCGGGGTCGTCGCCGTTCACGTGGAACACCGGTGCCTGGATCATCTTGGCAACGTCCGTGGAGTACGTGGACGAGCGGGATGACGAGGGGGCCGTGGTGAAGCCCACCTGGTTGTTGACCACAACGTGGATGGTGCCGCCGGTGCGGTAGCCACGGAGCTGGGACAGGTTGAGTGTTTCGGCAACCACGCCCTGGCCGGCGAAGGCGGCGTCGCCGTGGACCATGATGGGCAGGACCGGGAAGGACTCACCCTGGTCCAGCCGGTCCTGCTTGGCGCGGACGATGCCTTCGAGGACGGGGTCCACGGCTTCCAGGTGGGAGGGGTTGGCGGCCAGGTAGACCTTGGTTTCCTTGCCGTTGTCCGAGGTGAACGTCCCCTCGGTGCCAAGGTGGTACTTTACGTCGCCGGATCCCTGCACGGAGCGCGGGTCCTGGGTGCCTTCGAACTCCCGGAAGACCTGCGCGTAGGTCTTGCCGGCGATGTTGGTGAGCACGTTGAGGCGGCCGCGGTGGGCCATGCCGATGGCAACCTCGTCCAGGCCGTCGTCGGCCGCGTTGGACATGATGGCGTCCAGCAGCGGGATCAGCGATTCGCCGCCCTCGAGGGAGAATCGCTTCTGGCCTACGAACTTGGTCTGGAGGAAGGTTTCGAAGGCCTCGGCTGCGTTCAGCTTGGAAACGATGCGCAGCTGCTCTTCGCGGCTGGGCTTCGAGTAGGGGTGCTCCAGCTGGTCCTGGAACCACTTGCGCTCGGCAGGCTCCTGGATGTGCATGTACTCGATGCCCGTGGTGCGGCAGTATGCATCGCGCAGGACACCCAGGATGTCGCGGAACTTGAGCATGGGCTTGCCGCCGAAGCCGCCCGTGGGCCATTCGCGGTCCAGGTCCCAAAGTGTCAGGCCATAGGTGAGGACGTCGAGGTCGGGGTGCTTGCGCTGGACGTACTCCAGCGGATCGGTGTCCGCCATCAGGTGTCCGCGGACGCGGTAGGAGTGGATCAGCTGCTGGATCCGGGCCACCTTGTTGATTTCGTCGGCCGGGTCCACCTGCTTGTCGGCGCTCCAGCGCACGGGCTCGTAGGGGATGCGGAGGGACTCGAAGATTTCGTCGTAGAAGTCCTGCGCACCCAGCAGCAGCTGGTGGACCAGCTTCAGGAACTCGCCGCTGCCGGCACCCTGGATTACCCGGTGGTCGTAAGTGGACGTCAGCGTGAGGACCTTGCTGATCGCGTTATGGGCGATGATCTTTTCGCTGGCACCCTGGAACTCCGCAGGGTAGTCGAGGGCGCCGACGCCGATGATGGCGGCCTGGCCCTTTGACAGGCGGGGCACCGAGTGGACCGTGCCAATGCCGCCGGGGTTGGTCAGCGACACCGTAGTGCCCTGGTGGTCCTCCGCGGTCAGCTTGCCGTTGCGGGCACGCTTGATGAGGTCCTCGTAGGTGTGCCAGAACTCGGAGAAGTTGAGGGTCTCGGCCTTCTTGATGTTTGGCACCATGAGCAGGCGGGTGCCGTCAGGCTTGGGCATGTCAATGGCGATGCCGAAGTTGACGTGGGCCGGCTGGACCGCAACCGGCTTGCCGTCCACTTCGTCGTAGTACACGTTCATCGACGGGAACTGGGAAAGGGCGCGGATCACGGCATAGCCGATGAGGTGTGTGAAGGAAACCTTGCCGCCGCGGGCGCGGGCGAGATTCGAGTTGATGACCACGCGGTTGTCGATCAGCAGTTTGGCCGGGATGGCGCGGACGCTGGTGGCGGTGGGCACCTGGAGGCTGGTGACCATGTTGGTGGCGATCGCCTTTGCCGGTCCGCGAAGGACGGAGACGACGTCCTCTTCGGGGGCGGTGGGGGCCTTGACGTTCTTGGGCAGCTGCGCGGGGATGGGCTGCGAGCCGGTCCCGGTCTTCTTGCCGCCGTCGCGGGCTTCGGTGGCGGGAGCCTTCTTTGCCGGGGCTGCAGCGGACGCCGGCGGCGCGGCAGGAGGTGCCGGAGGCGCGGCGGGGGCAGCGGCCGGCGACGGTGCCGGGGCTGCGGGGGCGGGGTTTACGGCAGGCATTTCCCGGGTGGCAGGGTGGGCTGCGGCATGCGCCGGATGTCCGTTGGAAGAAGAACTGTTGCCCGACTCGAACGATTCAAACAGCGGCCACCACTTGGCATCCACAGCGTTCTTGTCCTGCTGGTACTGCTCGTACAGTTCGTCAACGAGCCACTCGTTTCCGCCAAATTCCTCTGGTAGACGGTGGCTAGGCTGCTCTGGCACTTGAAATACGCCTCTTCCATGAGTTTGATTTCTCTCCGGCCCCACGGTGCCTCAGCAACACGTTCGAACCGATCTCTGCGTCCTCTGAACCCAGACCTTTGCAAGTCTAGTGAGCATCTTGTCTTAACTGCCAATAAGGGTGATTCAAATCATGAAGTGACGCCGGGATCGCTGAATGTGGCGTTATGCACCATGGTCGAGCAGCGCCCTGCCGTGGCAAGAACCAGGCTGGGGGAGCTGCCGGCGGGCCGGCGGCGGCGGGGCGGGGGGTGCTGCTCCTGTAGACTAAAAACCTTATGGACAGTAAATCTAGGTGCCGGCCTGGGGGCTGTCAGCGGAGCATGAAGACCAGCTCCGCGCAGTCCACCCGCAGAGCCGGCAAACCCCGAACACGAGCCCATCATCCGCCGGCAGCCCGGCCGGCCGTAGCCCCCGCGGAAAGAGCGTCGATCTCTGCCGACCATCCTCCGCCGGGAAGATCGTCCAGTCCCCGGCTTTCCCTTTTAAATGCCACGCCGTCGGCAACCGCCTCCCGGGCGGGATGCTGAATGGAGTGGCTACTCCTCGCAGCAGGACTGCTGCTCATCGCCGGTACGGGTTTCTTCGTCGCCGTCGAGTTCTCCCTCATCGCCCTGGACCAGGCAACGGTCCAGCGCGCCATTGACGACGGCGACACGGCCGCCGCGCCATTGCTCACCTGCCTGAAGTCGCTGTCTACGCAGCTGTCCAGCTGCCAGCTGGGCATTACCCTGACCACCCTCCTCACCGGCTACGTGATGGAGCCCTCCTTGGGCCGCCTCCTGGAGGCCCCCCTGGCCGCCGTCGGACTTGCCGGCGTCGCGGCCTCCTCCATTTCCCTGGTCCTGGCCATGGTGATCGCCACCCTGCTCTCCATGCTCCTGGGCGAACTGGTGCCCAAGAACATGGCCATTGCGCTGTCCTTCCCCGTAGGGCGGGCCCTGGCGCGGCCGCAGCTGATGTTCACCGCCGTCTTCAGGCCCGCCATCGTGGTGCTCAACGGATTCTCCAACAAGGTGCTGAACGTTTTTGGACTGGAGGCAAAGGAGGAAATCTCCGGCGCCCGGACGCCCGCGGAACTTGCATCCCTGGTGCGCCGTTCGGCGGCGATGGGAACGCTCGACGCCGGCACCGCCAACTTCGTGGCGCGCACCTTGAACTTCTCCACGAGGACAGCGGCGGACGTGATGACGCCGCGCATCCGGGTGGAGACGATCGACGCCGACCAGCCGGTCTCGGACGTGGTGGATGCCGCGCGCCGGACCGGATACTCCCGTTTCCCGGTCATCGGTGACTCCGCGGACGACATCCGGGGGCTGGTGCACGTGAAGAAGGCGGTGGCTGTTCCCTGGGACCGCCGCCCGAACCTGGAAGCCGGGGCCATCATGACGGAGGTCCTGAGGGTTCCCGAGACCATCCACCTTGACGCGCTGCTGGCAGAACTCAGGGACGGCAACCTGCAACTCGCAGTGGTCCTGGATGAGTACGGCGGAACTGCCGGCATCGCCACCCTTGAGGACCTGGTCGAGGAAATCGTGGGGGAGGTGGCGGATGAGCACGACAAGGTCCGCCCGGGACTGCTGCAGAGTGCCTCCGGCGACTGGTACTTCCCGGGCCTGCTTCGCCCGGACGAGTTGTCCGAGCAGATTCCGCGGCTGACCGTCCCCGACGAAGCGGCCTATGAGACCGTGGGCGGGTACGTCATGAGCAAGCTGGGCAGGATTGCCGCCGTGGGGGACACGGTTCCCGTTGGCGGGGGGACACTGAGTGTCACCAGGATGGACGGCCGCCGGATTGACCGGATCTGCTTCCACCCGACCGTTGAGCCCGAGCCCGCGGCCACCGATGACAAGACGAAGCGCAACGGCAGGTCCAAGCGCAACGACAGGACAGAACCATGAGCGACTGGGCCGGAATCGTCTGGCTGGGGATCCTGCTGCTTGGTAATGCGTTCTTCGTTGCCGCTGAGTTCGCGGTCATGTCCGCGCGGCGAAGCCAGATCGAGCCGCTGGCCGAGGCCGGGTCCAAGCGTGCGCAGACCACCCTCCGCGCCATGGAAAACGTGTCGCTGATGCTGGCATGTGCCCAGCTTGGCATCACCGTGTGTTCGCTGCTGATCCTGCTGGTGGCTGAACCTGCTATCCACCACCTGCTGGCCGTCCCCCTGGAGACGCTTGGCCTGCCGATGGAGATCGCCGACGTGGCGGCCTTCGCCGTTGCCCTGATGCTGGTGACGTTCCTGCACGTCACGTTCGGCGAGATGGTGCCGAAGAACATTTCGGTAAGCGTGGCGGACAAGGCGGCGCTGCTGCTTGCCCCGCCGCTGATGTTTGTTGCCCGGCTGGTCCACCCCGTGATCTCGGTCCTGAACTGGTCCGCGAACCACATCCTCAAGCTCCTCCGCATTGAGCCCAAGGATGAGGTGAATTCCTCCTTCACCCTTGAGGAGGTGCAGTCGATCGTGCAGGAGTCCACCCGCCACGGCCTGGTGGACGACGACGCCGGGCTGATCACCGGCGCGCTGGAGTTCTCCGAATACACGGCCGCGGACATCATGGTGCCGCTGGACAAGCTGGTCATGCTGAAGGCGTCCACCACACCGGTGGAGTTCGAAAAAGCAGTCAGCCGCACCGGGTTTTCCCGGTTCCCCATGCTTGACGAGGACGACATGCTGTACGGCTACCTCCACGTCAAGGACGTGCTCTCCATCCCCGAGGAGGCGTATGGGCTGCCGATAGCCGAAAGCCGCATCCGGTCGTTGGCCAACCTGGCACTGGACGACGAGATTGAAAAGGCGATGTCCGTCATGCAGCGCACTGGCTCGCACCTGGCCCGGGTGATCGGCCCGGACGGCAACACCCGGGGCGTCCTGTTCCTCGAGGACGTGATCGAGCAGCTGGTGGGCGAGATCAGGGACGCCACGCAGGCCACCGGCATCCGCAGGCTGGGACAGCCGAACGGCAGCTGATCCGACGGCGCCCTTCCCGGCCAGTTCGGGGAAGGCGCCTTTTCTGCCGGCCTTCCGTCCTAAATAGGAATGATTCCCATTTAGGTATAAGCTGGACTGGTTGTTTTCACCTTCCCTTTTGAATGAGGTTCCCGTGCGCCGTACCGCCGCTGCCCGATCGTCCCTGGCCGCCCTTGCCGGGCTAGGCCTCCTGCTCACCGCGTGCAGCCCGCAGGCGGAACCGTCAACGCAGGCTGCCGACGGGATCAACGTGGTGGCGTCAACCAACGTCTATGGGGACATCGCCAAGACAATCGGCGGTGACAAGGTCAGCGTTACGGCCCTCATCACCAAGACCAGCCAGGATCCGCATTCCTACGAAGCCACTGCCCAGGACCGGCTGGCAGTGTCCAAGGCGGACCTTGTCCTGGAAAACGGCGGCGGTTACGACGGCTTCATCCACACCCTGGCACAGGACAGCGGCCTCGACGACGCGAAGGTGCTGAACGCCGTCGAACTTTCCGGCCTTGCCCACCCGGAGGAGGAAAAGCCCTCCGCTGGGGCGACCACGACGGAACCAGCAGCGGGGGATGACTCCGCACACGGCCACGGCGAAATGAACGAGCACGTCTGGTACAGCCTGCACGCCATGGAGCAGCTGGCCGACGGCATCGCCGCCAAGCTCGGCGAGCTGGACCCCGCCTCTGCTTCGACCTTCCAGTCCAACGCTTCCGCCTTCAAATCCAGCGTTGAAGAGCTGCACCTAAAGCTCGATGCCCTCAAGCCTGCGTCAGCCGGGGCCCAGGTTGCCGTCACCGAACCCGTGCCCCTCTACCTCCTTGAGGATGCCGGACTGGTGAACGCCACCCCTGCGGACTACACTGCTGCGATTGAAGAAGGCTCCGACGTGCCGCCTGCAGTCCTCAAGGCGGCAACCGACCTGGTGGCCACGAAGTCGGTGCGGCTCCTCGCCTACAACAGCCAGACCGAAGGCCCGCAGACGGAGTCGCTGAAGAAGGCCGCGGAAACTGCCGGGGTTCCGGTGGTGGATTTCAACGAAACACTGCCTGAGGGCAAGACGTACCTGCAGTGGATGACGGACAATGTGGACAACATCAGCAAAGTTCTGGAGACAAATAGTTGAAACCCCTGGTCAGCCTTACCGGTGCGTCCCTGAAGTTCGGTAAGCGGGCGCTCTGGGAGGACCTGGACCTGGACATTAAGCCCGGCGAGTTCTTCGCCGTGCTTGGTCCCAACGGAAGCGGCAAGACCACATTCCTGAAGGTCCTCCTGGGTCTCCAGGACCTGCACCGCGGCCAGGCCGTCCTGGGCGGCCGCCCCGTGGAGCGCGGGAGCAGCCTGATCGGCTACATCCCCCAGCAGAAATCGTTCGCTCCGGACACTCCCATGCGTGCCAGGGACCTCGTGGGCCTGGGCGTTGACGGCCACCGCTGGGGCCTGCGCCTGAACACCGCCAAGGCCAACCGCAGGATTGACGAACTCCTTGAACTGGTTGGTGCCACGGAATACGCAAAAGTCCCGGTGGGCCAGCTCTCCGGCGGCGAGCAGCAGCGGCTCCGCGTGGCGCAGGCGCTTGCCACGGATCCGCAGGTCCTGCTTTGCGACGAACCACTGCTTTCCCTGGACCTGCACCACCAGCAGGCGGTCAGCGCCCTGATCAACAAGCAGTGCCGCGACCAGAACAGCGCCGTTGTGTTCGTGACCCACGAAATCAACCCCATCATCGACTACGTGGACCGTGTCCTGTACTTGGCCGGCGGACGCTTCAGGGTGGGAACCCCGGAGGAAGTCATGACCACGGAAGTCCTCTCCGGCCTCTACGGCAGCCACGTTGAGGTTATCCACGCGAACGGCCGCATCGTGGTGGTGGGCCTCCCTGACGCCACTACCCACCACCATGCGGAGACGCACGCGGCGGGAGAGGCTGCCTGATGGACGCGGACAGCATCCTTGGCGCGATCTTCAGCTTCGAGAACTACGGCGAGCTGCTGGTCCTGGTCCAGAACTCGATTTGGGCAGGTGCCGTCCTTGGCCTGCTGGGCGGGCTGGTTGGCACCTTTGTCATGAAGCGCGACCTGGCCTTCGCGGTCCACGGCATATCCGAACTCTCCTTCGCCGGTGCCGCCTTTGCCCTGCTGGTCGGCGCGAACATCGTCTTTGGATCGCTCATAGGATCGGTTGCCGCCGCCCTGCTTTTGGGCCTGATGGGCGTCCGGGCCAGGGACAAGAATTCAATCATCGGCGTGATCATGCCGTTCGGGCTGGGACTTGGGATCCTGTTCCTGTCCCTTTACGAAGGACGGGCTGCGAACAAGTTCGGCCTGCTGACCGGGCAGATCGTGTCCGTGGACACGGTGCAGCTCCAGGCGCTTGCCGGTACCGCCGTGGTGGTGATGCTGGCCCTGGTGGCCATTTGGCGGCCGCTCAATTTCGCCAGCCTGGATCCGGAACTGGCGGAGGCCCGGGGTGTTCCCGTCCGGACGCTTGCCATCGTATTCATGGTCCTCCTGGGCGTCTCCGTAGCGCTGTCCATCCAGGTGGTGGGCGCGCTCCTGGTCCTCGCCCTGCTGATTACCCCGGCCGCGGCGGCGCTGCGGGTGACGTCGTCACCGGTGGCGGTGGTGGTGCTTAGCGTGCTCTTTGCCATGACGGCCACGGTGGGCGGGATCCTGCTGGCCCTGGGCGGACGCATCCCCATCAGCCCCTACGTCACTACCCTGTCGTTCCTGATCTACGTGGTGTGCCGGGTGATCGGGTCGGTGCGGGCCGCAAGGGGCATCAACGGGCGGGTCCTGGCCGCATCCTGAAAGGCGGCCTGCCCACGGGCCTGCCCCCTGCATGGTCGCATACCTGGCTGCGTGCCTAAAGGATGCCGGCGGCCTGGCGCACCGTGCAGTCAGGGCAGAGCCCGAAAATCTCCACCGTGTGGGCCACATCGGTGTATCCGTGTTCTGCCGCGATGCGCGCCGCCCACGTCTCGACGGCGGGGGCCTCCACTTCCACGGCCTTTCCACAGTTGCGGCACAGCAAGTGGTGATGGTGCCCGGTGACGGCGCAGCGCCTGTACACCGCTTCACCGTCGCCGTTCCGCAGAACGTCCACCAGCCCCTCGTCCGCGAGAGACTGCAGGATCCGATAGGCGGTTGCCAGCGAGACCGGGGCGCCCTGGTTTTGCAGGATCCGGTACAGCTCCTGCGTGCTGACGAAATCGTCGAGTTCATCCAGGGCGGCGCTTACGGCCCGGCGCTGCTTCGTGACGCGCTGTTCCTTGCCGCCGCCCGGCACGGGGGACGGGGTGGTGGAATCAGCCTTGGCGCCGAAGGGCATGGGTGGACTCGCTTCCTCAGGATGGTGGCAAAGATACAGATTACCAGCCGGAGCGTCGTGGACACCGTCCCGCGGCGGACCCTAGGCTGGCGCTATGAAGCTGACCAAATACACCCACTCCTGCGTCCGCCTTGAAAAGGACGGCCGGGTCCTGGTCCTGGATCCGGGCAACTTTTCCGAGTCAGCGGAGGCCCTGGAGGATGCGGAGGCGGTCCTGGTCACGCATGAGCATGCCGACCACATCGACGTTCCGGTTGTGGTGGAGGCGTTGCGCGCAAACGGGGCGCTGGCGGTTTTCGCTCCGGCGCGGGTTGCCGGCCAGCTGCAGGACAAGGCCACGGGCGAAGCCGCGCGCATCCACGCCGTGAACCCTGGCTCAACATTCCAGGCTGCCGGCTTCACCGTCCGCAGCTTCGGAGGCCAGCATGCCCTGATCCACCCGCAGATCCCCGTTGTCGCCAACATCGGATACCTCATCGACGACAACGTCTACCACCCGGGGGACTCCTTCGTCATTCCGGACGGGACCAGCGTCCGGACCCTGTTGGTTCCCCTCCACGCGCCGTGGAGCAAATCCGCCGAGGTGCTGGACTTTGTGATCGGCGTCCGGGCGCCGAAGGCGTTCCAGATCCATGACGGACTGCTCAACGAGAACGGCCTGAAGATCGTGGAAGGCCATGTCCAGAGGATCGGCGCCAAATACGGCACCGAATACACCCATCTGGCTGCCCGGGAGTCGGTGGAAGTTTGAACCCCTTGATCGACGTGGCCGGCCTGCAGGCCCGCCTTGCCGAACACCGGCGCACGGTGCTCCTTGACGTCCGCTGGGTCCTGGGCGATCCGCACGGTTACCGCCACTACCTGCAGGGGCACCTGCCGGGTGCCGTGTTCGTGGACCTCGCCACCGAACTTGCCGCCCCGGCAGTTCCGGAGCGCGGGAGGCACCCGCTGCCGGCCGCCCGGGACTTCCAGGAAAGCGCCAGGCGCTGGGGCATCCGCGACGGCGACGTCGTGGTTGCCTACGATGACAGCGGCAGCATGGCCGCGGCACGCGTGTGGTGGATGCTTCGGAACGCCGGCTTCGCGGACGTTTACCTGCTCGACGGCGGCCTGGCCGCCTGGCGTGCCGCGGGCCTTCCGGTGGAAGCAGGACTGGTTGTCCCGGAGGCGGGAGACGTGACGCTCGCGGACGGAAACATGCCGGTGCTCGACGCCGCTGCCGCGGCCGGCTGGCCGCACGCCGGCCTCTTGCTGGATGCCCGTGCCGGGGAGCGGTACCGCGGGGAGTTTGAGCCTGTTGACCCCCGGGCCGGACATATCCCGGGTGCGGTCAGCGCGCCGACGTCGGAAAACGTGGACAGCAGCGGGCGGTTCCTGCCGTCCGACGCCCTCCGCCGCCGTTTTGAGTCGCTGGGCGTCCGGGACGGCGTGCACGTCGCGGTGTACTGCGGCTCCGGGGTCACTGCGGCCCATGAGGTGGCAGCCCTGGAACTCGCCGGCTTTCGGGCTGCACTGTATCCGGGTTCGTTCTCGGAGTGGTCCAACAACCCGGACCTGCCGGTGGCAACCGGCGCAGAGCCCGGCCGCCCAAGCGGACCGCCGAGTGGAAACACGGCTGCGGTCAAGGGTAGCGTCCCACTATGACTCCAGGACGCCCCGTACCGCCGCCCCTTGCCAAACCAGTCGCCCCGGAACCTGCCGCTCCTGAAGCAATTGTTGTCGACGGCGGCCGCCTCGCTGCCGCGTACGGCGCGACGTCACCGGACAGCGGGCTCGTGCCGCTGACCCTTGCCCGGCGCGCTCCCGGGGCGGACGACGTCGAAATCGCCATCGAGTTCTGCGGGCTGTGCCACTCGGATGTGCATGCAACCCGCGGCGAGTGGGGCGGCAAGGTCTGGCCGCTGGTCCCGGGACACGAAATTGTGGGCACCGTCAGCCGGGTGGGCTCCGCGGTGACGGATTTCGCCGCTGGCGACCGCGTGGGTGTGGGCTGCATGGTGGACTCGTGCCGCGAATGCGAAAGCTGCCTGGACGGCCTGGAGCAGTACTGCGAAAGCGGCATGACCGGCACGTACGGGGCCGTTGACCGGCGGAACGGCGGCGCCCTGACGCAGGGCGGCTACTCCTCCTCCGTGGTGGTGGACCGCCGCTACGTCCTGCGGGTGCCGGCAGCCCTCGATCCCGCCGCCGCTGCCCCACTGCTGTGCGCCGGCGTCACCACGTTCTCGCCGCTTCGGCACTTCGACGTCGAAGAAGGCGACGTTGTGGGCGTGGTGGGGCTGGGCGGACTCGGCCACATGGCCGTCAAGTTCGCCAAGGCAATGGGAGCGAAGGTGGTGGTGTTCACCACGTCGGAGGCAAAAGTGGCGG
This sequence comes from Pseudarthrobacter sp. CC4, assembly GCF_048957775.1. Lineage (NCBI taxonomy): Bacteria > Bacillati > Actinomycetota > Actinomycetes > Micrococcales > Micrococcaceae > Pseudarthrobacter > Pseudarthrobacter sp. CC4. Next base: position 169,747 of record NZ_JARCCZ010000003.1, read on the forward strand.
CTGCCGTGGAGCTGGGCGCGGATGAGGTTGTCCTGTCCCGCGACGAAGCGGCGATGGCAGCGGCCAACCGCAGCATCGACCTCATCATCGACACCGTGGCGGCCCCGCACGACCTGAAACCGTTCTTCCGGACCCTGCGGGTGGACGGTGCGCTCTTCCAGCTGGGCCTGCCGTCGGAGGCGATGCCGCCGGTGAACCCGGGCGCGCTCATCGGGCGTCGGCTTTCCTACACCGGCTCGCTGATTGGCGGCATCGCCGAAACCCAGGAGATGCTGGACTTCTGCGCCGGGCACGGTGTTGCTGCGGACATCGAGGTGGTGCGGGCAGACCAGCTGAATGAGGCCTACGACCGGATGGTGGCAGGCGATGTGAAATACCGTTTTGTGCTGGACACCAGCACCTTGCAGGCACCCGCCAAGGAGGCAGACGCATGAGCACGCTTTTCACCAGGATCCTGAACGGCGAAATCCCGGGCCGCTTCGTGTGGCGGGAACCGGATGTTTCCGCTTTCCTCACCACCGGTCCGCTGGCTGACGGCCACACCCTGGTGGTACCCACTGAGGAAGTGGACCGGTGGACGGACGCGTCGCCGGAAACGCTGGCGAAGGTCATGGAGGTGGCCCGGCGGATCGGTGCTGTGCAGGTGGAGACCTTCAAGGCCGCGCGGGCCGGGCTGATCGTGGCGGGTTATGAGATCAACCACCTCCACGTGCACGTCTGGCCCTCAAGGAGCATGGCCGAGTTCAATTTCGCGACGGCGGACCAGAACCCCGATCCGGACATCCTCGACGCCAACGCCGAGAAGCTCCGCCAAGGGTTGCGGGCCGCCGGGTACGGCGAGTTCGTCCCGTCCTAGGCAGCCGGTCCCGGTCCCGCTCCCGGTTTCCGCCTAGGCCGGGGCGAGTGCCTTGTTGAGCACGGCGCGGATCCTCTTCTCCGACACCGAATACGCTGTTCCGAGTTCAACGGCGAAGAGGCTCACCCGGAGCTCCTCGAGCATCCAGCGCACCTGGGTTAACTCAGGGCCGGCCTTCCGTCCGGGGAGCAGGGCCGATACGGCGTCGTCGTAGTCGTCCTCGAGCCGCTGCACCGCGGCCATGTTCAGGGCGTCGCGCTGGACGTTGCCCGGCAGGCGTTCCAGCCTCTTCTCAATGGCCGTAAGGTACCGGGGGAGCTGGCTCAGCTGGGCGTAGCCCGTCCGTGCCACAAAGCCGGGGTAGACCAGCTGTTCCAGTTGGCTTTTGATGTCGTTGAGGGCACTGATCAGCGCCAGGCTGGTGGTGCCCTTCAGCTGTTTTTCGATCCGCCGGGTGCTGGCCAGGATGCGTTCCACCACGGCGGTGACGCTGAACACGGTGTCGATCAGTTCGGCCCGGACCACCTCGTACAGCCGGTCAAAGGACTCCCGGTCCCAGGGCAGTTCCGCGGGCGTGAGCTTGTCGATGGCGGCCAGGGCGCAGTCCGCGATCAGGCTTGAGACCGAGCCGTGCGGGTTTTGGCTGAAAGTGAGTTTCTCCGTGTTGCTCAGGTGCTCCAGCACGTACCGGTCAGGAGCCGGAACGCGCAGGGCCAGCAGCCTGACCACTCCGCCGCGCATTGCCTCCTGCTGTTCCTCGGCAGTCTGGAAGACACGCAGTGACACCGACGTGCCCTGGTCCACCAGTGCCGGATAACCCGTCACTGTATGGCCGTTGACCGTGCTGCTGACCTGGCGCCGGACCGTTCCGACCGTCCATTCGGTGAGCCCGTCCTGTTCCCGGAAGCCGGGTGGGGCTCCGGCCCCCGGCACTTCGGCAGGCTGCCGCGCCGCGGATGATCCGGCGTCGTGCGTTTTCCCTGCTTTTTTGCCGTTGCCGGCGCCGGGCGCGGTGGAGGCAGGCGTGGCCCCCAGCGACTCGGCGATGGCCCGCCGCGTTGCCGGGGCCAGCTTCTCCTGGAGCGCGGCGAGGTCCTTGCCCTCGTCCAGGACTTTGCCCTTGCTGTCCACCACCTTGAAGCTGACCCGCAGGTGCGGGGGCACCGCGTCCCAGTTCCACGAACCCGGCGGGATGACGTGTCCCCGGATCCGGCGCAGGGCAAGCTCAAGGGAAGGTTCGAGTTCATCCACGGCTGGATCGAAATCGGCTTCCAGGAGTGCCACCGCCTGCCGGGCAACGTCCGGGGCGGGAACGAAGTTCTTCCGGACCTGCTTGGGCAGGGATTTGATCAGGGCCGTCACCAGCTCAACACGCTGCCCGGGTATGAGCCAGCGGAAGGCCTTGTCATCCAGCTGATTAAGGAACAGCACCGGCACCTCGGCCGTGACGCCGTCGGACGGGTTGGGCGGCGAACCCGGAGCCACCGGGTGGAACTCGTAGCTCAGCGGAAGCTCGAAGCCCTTGTGCAGCCACGTTTTGGGGTAGGCGGAGTCGTCAAGGTCGTCCGCGTCGTCGCTGAGGAGGAGGGATTTGTCGTAGTCCAGGAGGTCCGGGTTCTTCTGCCGCGCTTCCTTCCACCACTTGTCGAAGTGCCTCTCGGACACCACGTCAGGTCCGATCCGCGCATCGTAGAACTCGAACAGCGTCTCGTCATCCACAAGGAGGTCCCGGCGGCGCATCCTGGCCTCCAGTTCCTCCACCTCATTGAGGAGGGCCCGGTTGCGGTGGAAGAACTTGTGGTGGGTTTTCCAGTCGCCTTCCACCAGGGCATGGCGGATGAAGAGTTCCCGGGCGACGACGGGGTCAACCCTCCCGTAGTTGATCCTGCGCTGGGCGATGATGGGCACGCCGTAGAGGGTGACCTTTTCGTAGGCCATCACTGAACCTTGCCGGGTGGACCAGTGCGGTTCGCTGTAGCTGCGCTTCACCAGGTCCGGGGCCACCTGCTCGGCCCATACAGGATCGAACTTCGCAGCCACCCTCGCCCAGAGGCGGCTGGTCTCCACGAGTTCCGCCGCCATCACGAATGTGGGCGACTTCTTGAAGAGGGCGGAGCCGGGGAAGATGGCGAACCGGCTGCCGCGGGCTCCGGCATACTCCCGCTTGCGCTCATCCAGGATGCCGATGTGGCTCAGGAGGCCGGAAAGAAGGCTGATGTGGATGCCCTCGTGGTTGCCCACCGGATCGGCAAGCCGCTTGTTGTCGAGGCTGATGCCCAGGGGCCGGGCCAGCTGGCGCAGCTGGGCAAACAGGTCCTGCCACTCCCGGACCCGGAGGTAATTGATGAACTCGGCCCGGCACATCCGGCGGAAGGCGGACGACGAGAGCTCCTGCTGCTTCTCCTGCAGGTAGTTCCAGAGGTTAAGGAAGCCGGTGAAGTCCGAGTTCTCGTCCTTGAACCGGTTGTGCTTTTCCGCCGCGAGTTGCTGCTTGTCTGTTGGACGCTCGCGCGGGTCCTGGATGGTGAGGGCCGCGGCCAGGACCATCACCTCGCGGACGCAGCCGCGTTTGCCCGCCTCCACGATCATCCGGCCCAGGCGGGGGTCCACCGGCAGCTGGGCGAGCTTCTGCCCGACGGCGGTGAGCCCGCCGCCGCTTTTCGCCCCGTCCGTGCCGTGCTGCGGCCGGGCGGCAGCGAGGGCGCCGAGTTCGCGGAGCAGCGTGACGCCGTCGTTGATGGCCCGTGTTTCGGGCGGCTCCACGAAGGGGAAGTTTTCGACGTCCTTGGGGCCGCGCGCCACTCCCATGGCGGTCATCTGCAGGATGACGGCGGCGAGGTTGGTGCGCAGGATTTCCGGGTCGGTGTACAGCGGCCGCGAATCGAAGTCTTCCTCGGAGTACAGGCGGATGGCGATGCCGTCCGAGACGCGGCCGCACCGCCCCGAACGCTGGTTGGCGGACGCCTGCGAGACCCGTTCGATGGGCAGCCGCTGGACCTTGGTGCGGTGCGAGTACCGGGAGATGCGGGCGGTGCCGGTGTCGATGACGTACTTGATGCCTGGAACCGTGAGCGAGGTTTCGGCGACGTTGGTGGCCAGCACGATCCGCCGCTTGTTGCCCGGGTGGAACACCTTGTGCTGTTCCTGCAGGCTCAGCCGGGCGAAGAGCGGAAGGACTTCCGTTCCGGCCAGCCGGCGGTTGGACTGGATGCGGGCCTGCAGCGCTTCGGCAGCGTCGCGGATTTCGCGCTCGCCGGAGAAGAACACCAGGATGTCGCCCGGCGCTTCCAGGGCAAGTTCGTCGACGGCGTCACACACGGCGTCAAGCGGATCGCGGTCTTCCTCGAGTTCGTCATCGGAACCGTTCTCGTCGTCAGGGCCGGCTCCGCCTGGCGGCTGGGAGAGCGGGCGGTACCGGATTTCCACCGGGTAGGTCCGCCCGGAGACCTCGACAATGGGTGCGGGTTCTTCCGGTGTGCCGAAATGGTTGGCAAAGCGCTGGGGGTCGATGGTGGCGGAGGTGATGATCACCTTGAGGTCCGGCCGCTGCGGCAGGATCCGCTTGAGGTAGCCCAGGATGAAGTCGATATTGAGGCTTCGCTCGTGGGCCTCGTCGATGATGATCGCGTTGTACTTGCGCAGCAGTTTGTCCCGCTGGATTTCTGCAAGCAGGATGCCGTCGGTCATCAGCTTGACCTTCGTGGCGCGGCTGACCTCACCGGTGAAGCGGACCTGGAAGCCCACCTCCTGGCCGATGTCCACGCCAAGTTCCTCGGCGATGCGCTCGGCCACCGTGCGGGCGGCCAGCCTGCGCGGCTGGGTGTGGCCGATCAGCCCGTTTTCGCCCAGGCCAAGTTCGAGGCACATCTTTGGTATCTGGGTGGTCTTACCGGAACCGGTCTCGCCGGCGATGATGGTGACCTGGTTCGCCGCTATGGCTGCCATCAGGTCTTCGCGCCGCTCGGAGACCGGCAGCTCGGCGGGATAGGAGATGTGAAGTGTCATGTCTGCTGACAGTCTACTGCGGGAGCCCGGGCTTCCCGTCTGTACTGCCGGCAGTTGTCCGGCGCCTTTTGGTCCTGCCGGCTAGAAGACGCGGAGCGTGTAGTTGATGCTGGGGAGGTCCAGGGCGGACCAGGCTTCGTGGGATTCGACAGGAGGCGTATGCCCCCGGCCGTCACGCAAAAGTGCTGAAACGGTGGCGGCGGCCACGAGGAGGATCAGGAGGACGAGGAGGGTTATGAGGATTTCCATGACTCCATGCTTCTCCTCCCCGCAGCCAAGAAAAAGTGGCAGAAATGCCCAAAAAGCTATAATTCCTGCCACAATGGAAGCATGCTCAAATCAGTGGCTCTCATAGTGGTTCCCAACTTCTCGATATTCGAGTTCGGTACTGCCTGCGAGGTCTTCGGTATTGACAGATCCGGCCGGGGGAGCGGCGTCCCGGCCTTCGACTTCCGCGTCTGCACGCCGCAGCCTGGTAACGTCCGGCTCAAGTCCGGCCTGTCCCTGAACGTCGGCCTGGGACTTGAGGCAACCGACGATGCGGACCTGGTCATCATGGCGCCCTACGGCAGGGACGACGAGTTGCCCGAATCCGTCCTCGAGGCGCTCCGGGCTGCCGATGCGAGGGGAGCCTGGGTAATGTCCATCTGCTCGGGCGCTTTTGCCTTGGCCCGCGCCGGCTTGCTCGACGGGCGCCGCTGCACCACCCACTGGCACTACTCAGGCCAACTGGCTGCAGAGTATCCGCGCGTACAGGTGGACGAAAACGTCCTCTACGTGCAGGACGGCAACATCATCACTTCCGCAGGCACCGCCGCCGGGATCGATGCGTGCCTGCACCTTGTGCGCGTCGAACTGGGGGCGCAGGTGGCGGCCGCGATCGCCAGGGACATGGTGGTTCCCCCGCACCGTGACGGCGGCCAGGCGCAGTTCATCGACCGGCCAATGCCAGCCTGCGGTTCCGCTCCCATGGAGGAACTGCTGCGCTGGATGGTGGAGAACCTGGACCGCGAGCACACGGTGAACGAACTGGCGGCACGGGTCCACATGTCGCCGAGGACCTTTGCACGGCGGTTCAGGTCGGAGACCGGAGCGACGCCTGCCGCCTGGCTCAATTCACAGCGTGTTCTACGCGCCCAGGAACTCCTTGAGTCCACCGACCTGAACATCGAAGAAATCGCCAGGGAGTCCGGCTTCGGGCACCCTGTCCTGCTGCGGCACCACTTCGCCAAGGTCCTGGACACCAGCCCGCAGTCATACCGCCGCGCTTTCCGCGGCCAACTGGCTGTGGCGGGATAGCGCCCCTTGCACGCTAACCGGGCGCCGGTCCGTTGCGGCGTTGTTTGGCGCGGATTTCCTCGGCCGCTTCCCGCGTACTGTCCACGAGAATCCGCCAAGGTCCGGTGACGGCCTGCTCAGGCAGGGCTGCCCGGCGCTGCCCTGCCCGGATCGAATAGATGAACCTGTCCGGTTGGGCTTCCGCAAACTGCTCGGAGGCTGCCTTCGGGGTCCTGGGTACTGAATCCCACGGGCATGCCTCCACGATGGGCTGCCACTGGCTGATGGCGCTCTTGGATTGGGCTTCCACAGTCCACACCCGTGGTATCGCGGCGATTCCTCCGGTGCGCTCAACACTGATCTTCATGGCCTGGTCCTTGGGCTTGCCCTACAGCCTGGCTGCCGCCCCGAAGTACGGCAGCCAGGCGTCCGTTAAAGCTTGACCTTCACAGTTTCCCACGCCTTCCGGACGGCGTCATGCTCGGTGGATCCGGAACCGAAGAGCTCCACGGCGGATGCGGCCGTGGCACGCGCAAAGACCCTGAAGGTCGCCGTGGGAGGCAGTGTTCCGCCCGTGAGTGTCTCGTACCAGATGCGCCCGGGCGAGTCCCAGGCGTTTCCCCCGAGGGTCTCCGCCACGAGGTAGAAGGCGCGGTTGGGGATGCCGGAGTTGATGTGGACCCCGCCGTTGTCGGCGCTCGTCTTGACGTACGCGTCCATGGAGTCCGGCTGGGGGTCCTTGCCCAGCACGTCGTCGTCGTACGCCGTGCCGGGGGCCTTCATGGAACGCAAGGCGCTGCCCTGCACTTCGGCTGTGAAGAGGCCCTCGCCGATCAGCCAGCTGGCCTCGGCAGTGGACTGGTTTTTGACATACTGCTCGACCAGTGCGCCAAAGACGTCGGACATGGATTCGTTAAGGGCCCCCGCCTGGTTGCGGTAGGCGAGCGCGGCGGAATACTGGGTGACACCGTGGGCCAGTTCGTGGCCGATGACGCTCAGGGACCGGGTGAACCGTTCGAAGACCTCGCCGTCGCCGTCGCCGAAGACCATCTGTTTGCCGTCCCAAAAGGCGTTGTCGTACAGCTTGCCGAAGTGGACCGTTGCGTCCAGCGGCAGCCCGCGTCCGTCGATGGAGTTGCGTCCGAACACGTCCGCGTACAGGCGGTGCGTGTGGCCCAGCCCGTCGTAGGCCTCATCGACGGCAGGGTCATCCGTGGCGGCTTCACCCTCCTTGCGGACCAGCCTGCCGGGGAGGGTCTCCGAGCCGCCGGCGTCGTAGATGGCCCGGGTTGACGGTCCCGGCTTCGCCTGGCGGACGCCTGCCGGAATGCCCGGCACAGGCTGGGACCGTGCTGAATGGAACGACTCCACATGGCCCAAAGCTTCCTTGGCTGCCCTGGCCGCGGAGGAAAACTCCGGCGCACCCTGTTTGGCCAACCGCCTCAACAGGTATGGCGGAACGATGGAACAGAACGGAACGTGCATGGCGTACCCCCTCGACTTGGTGATTTCAGCCTACGAGGGCGCACCGACAATCCTTCGCAGGCTCACGTACGGAAGCAGGCAGCGTGAACGGGCGTATGGGAGCAGAAAACCCCGCCACTTCATTGAAGTGGCGGGGTTCTTCTGGTGCCCTCGATAGGATTCGAACCTACGACCTTCTGCTCCGGAGGCAGACGCTCTATCCCCTGAGCTACGAGGGCAATCCGGGGTTTCCTGCCGTTGCTGGCGGGACGTCCTAGAGCTTAGCAGGAAGGTGGCCCGCAAGGGAAAATCGCTACCGCCCCGCCACCCCGTGCGCGGTCCCGGGCCGGAATCAGTAGCCGGAGAATGAGTCCACGTGGAGCCGGCGGGCCCCTGCCTGCTTAGCCGCCCGCCGCAGCGAGGCGACGCTGGCCGGTGAGCCCGAGACGTAAACGTCCCGCTCCGCGATGTCCGGGACCAGTGCCCGGAGGGCTTCGCCATCCAGCCGCGTGCCGTCCCAGGAGGCGGCGGCCAGGTCCGGCGGCGGCGCGGAACCATCCGCAGTGCGCACCAGGACGCGGATGCCCGCCGCCCGCAGTTCCTGCGCATAGGCAATCTCGTCGGCGCTCCTGGCAAGGAGGAGGAGGACAGCGTCCCGTTCCCGCAGTCCTCCCGAAGACAAGTGTGAAAGGTAGGGCGTGATGCCGATTCCGGCGGCAATCAGCAGTACCGGCTTCCGGGGATCCCGGGGGAGGACAAAGTCTCCCCCCACGGACGTGGCGGTCACTTTGTCCCCGGGCTTCAGCGCAAGGAGGACCCGCTTCGCCGGGGACACCGGCTCAGCTGTCCGCACGCCAAACTTCACCAGGCGGTCGTCCGGCGAACCTGTCAGGCTGAACACACGACGCCGTCCCTTCCTGTCCGACTTGACCTGCGGCAGGTCCAGCTCCATGTACTGCCCCGGCACAAAGCGGACCGGCCGGGACGGTTCGAAGGAGAACTCGGTAGTGCTGGGTGTCAACGCCCTGGTTCCGGCAAAACGAAGGGACACGCTCCCATGCTGGCCCGCCAGGAAAGCCAGCAGATTGCCCAGCAGGAGCGCCGCCTCCGGAGAGTTGGCCAGGAAACCGACGTTGTAGGGGACCGCGAAAACGACACCTACCACTGCGGCCAACGCCAGCTGCTGCCAGCGCCGCGGCGGCAGCGTCAGCGGCTCGGTAAGCATGAACCCCGCAAAGAACAGCAGCGGCCGCTGGGCAAAGGACTGCCACAAGGCCATGCCCGCTGACAGCCCGGCCTGGATCAGTTCGGAAGTGATGATCGCGGCGGCAACAACGGTGAACACCGAAGCCATGAGGAACTTCCGGGTGCGGTACAGGACCAGCAGGATCCCGGGGACCAGCAGCCACAGCATGGCCGGCGTGGCGGCCCACCAGGTTGCGATATTCAGGCCGGTGAGGCCCGTGACGAACGCGCCGGCGGCGGCGGGGTTGAACACATGCCGGCCGCGCCAGGCGAGGGCGTATTTCGACGCCGATGCCAGCACGCACGCCAAAGCCACTCCCGCCACATCCATGGGGGCGAAGGAGGGCCAGAACAGGAAATAGAGCAGCAGCCCGGTGATCAGCGACGACTCGGAGTGCGGCCGTACCCGGAACAGCACTGCCAGCGCCCTGTTCGACGCGTACGTCAGCCCAAGGCAGAGGACCAGGTGCGCCAGCATCTCCGGAATGCCGAAAGTCAGCCAGCCCAGGGCATCCAGCAGAAGGCTGTATCCGGCGAGGGCCGCCAGGACCAGGAGGATCAGCCGGTACATGGTGAACCGGCCCAGCACGGTATCCAGCAGGCCGGCCACGGACAGGGCCGGTCCGGCCCCCGGCGCTTCAACGGGGCTCATGAAAACAGTGTCCCTTCAAATCCTGCGGAATGGGTGGCGCTTCCGTCCGAGAAGACCGTCAACCAGGAAAAATCGAAAGACCGCTGGAGTTCGTCACCAGGGAGGAAAAAGAGCGCCGTTGCCAGGGCATCGGCCAGCATGGTGGTTTCCGCCAGAGTCCACGTGGCCACGGCGGTCCTGACAGGGCGACCGGTCCTGCCATCCAGGACGTGGTGCAGGCCGTCGCCCCAGGCGCGCCGGTTTGCGGCAGATGCACAGAGTGCCCGGCCTGCCAGCTGCACCACCCCGATGGCCTGGGCTTCGTTGTAGGGGTGTTCCAATGCCACCGGAACGGGATCCGGGCCACGCGCCAGGAGGTCCCCGCCGGCATCGATGATGAAGGCCTCCACGCCTCCCGCCTCAAGCTCCGCCGCCAGCAGATCCACGAGCAGGCCCTTGCCGGCGGCCCCGATGTCCAGGACGGCAGGAGCCTTCGTGGTGAGGGTGGTGCCGGCCCAGTCCAGTACGTCGTCCCAGGCCGGAGCAGGCAGCGGGGAGCCGGACGGCCGAAGCGAGTAGCCGGCGTCGTAGCCCAGGCGCTCCAGGCTGGTGCCGATGAGCGGGGTCATGGCCCCGCCGGTGAGCTGGTAGAGGGTGCGGTAGATCAGCCCGAGCGGTCCGGCCTCGGCGGGAAACTCGTACCGGCCGGGTTCCCTGGCCATCGCGGTGACGCGGGAATCGTCCCGGAAGCGGGACCAGTCGGCGTCGAACCGTTCCACCACGTCCAGGAGGCGGGTCCGCAGGGCGGGACCGAGCAGCCCGGGCGCAGAGACCTGCCAGCGCGTCCCGATCCCCTCAAACGCAAAGTCCTCCCGGTCCCCGTCCGGCACGGCCTACCGGGCCTCCGACTTGATCTGCTCCAGGGCCTTGTTGAAACCGCCGCTGGTGAGGGAAGAGCCCGCAACCTTGGACACATTGAGCTCGTCGATGTTCCTGCCAACCACCTGGGCCGCGATGCCGCCGGCAAACTCGCCCTGGAACTTGCGGGTATTCGGGTTGGACGGATGCTGGGTGATCTGCACGTCCGTGACGGTCCCGGCGGCGAGCGTGAGCTGGACGCCCACTGTCTCCGTACCGTTGGGCGACACATAGGTGCCGTCGGCGCTGTACGTGCCGTCCTTGTATTCCGCCCCGCCGGCCGCCGTTGTCGACGCTCCGGTGGAGGGGGTGGTTGCCGCGGTGCTGCTCCCGGCTGACGGCGCGCAGCCTGCCACCGCTCCCGCCAGGGACAGGCCGGCGACTCCGGCGTAAACACTTTTACGGACTGAGGGTCTCATCAGGGTTCTCGTTTCATCAGGGGACGCAGGAAGGGATCTGCTCAGTGCTTACTGTGTTGTCAACGCAAAAGCCAGCGTATTGGTTCAACCTGTGCGGTGATTTCCGGTTTCCTGTGGATCGACAGGGTGCAGGAAGCGCCCTGGATTCCTTTGCTGTGACCGGCCCCCGGTAGTCTAGAAGGGTGACTCCCGAAGAACTCTCCCTCGCCATATCCGCCTGCCTGAAGGACGCTGTCGCCGCCGGTGACATCGCCCTTGCAGCATCAGCTGTCCCTGATGAGGTGCGCGTGGAGCGACCCAAGAACCGGGACCACGGCGACTGGGCTACCAACATTGCCCTGCAGCTTGCCAAGCAGGCCGGCACCAGCCCGCGTGAATTCGCCACCATCCTCAGTGCCCGGCTGAAGTCCATCGACGGCGTTGCCGCCGTGGACATCGCGGGGCCGGGGTTCCTGAACATTACCGTGGAGGCGGCTGCCGCCGGCGCCCTGGCCAAGGTGATTGTCGAAGCCGGAAAGCAGTACGGCACCAACTCCGCGCTCGCCGGCCACACGGTGAACATGGAGTTTGTCTCGGCCAATCCCACCGGTCCGCTGCATATCGGGCACACCCGTTGGGCGGCGTTGGGGGATTCGATCGCGCGCGTGCTGCGTGCGTCCGGGGCGGATGTGACCGCTGAGTATTACATCAATGACGCCGGCACGCAGATGAACGTCTTCGCACACTCCGTCTACAACCGGCTGCACGGCCTCCCCGTGCCCGACGGCGGCTACCCCGGACAGTACATTGCGGACCTTGGGCATGAGGTGCTGACGGAGCACCCGGACATCCGCGAACTGACTGAAGTTGCGGCCCTTCCAGTGATCCGCGCCGCTGCCTACGAGGCGCAGATGAAGGACATCAAGGCCACCCTTGCGGACTTCGGCGTGGAGTTCGACGTGTTCTTCTCCGAGCAGGAGCTGCACGACGCCGGCGCGATCGAGAGTGCAGTGGCGCGCCTGCGCGAGCAGGGCCACGTGTTCGACGACGGCGGCGCGGTCTGGCTGCGGACCACGGACTTTGGCGACGACAAGGACCGGGTGATGATCCGGGCCAACGGCGAGCCGACGTACTTCGCAGCCGACGCCGCCTACTACCTGTCCAAGAAGGACCGCGGCTATACCGAGAAGATCTACCTCCTCGGCGCGGACCACCACGGCTACATCAACCGGCTCAAGGCGATTGCCGCGTGCGCCGGCGACGACCCCGAGGTCCACATCGAGGTGCTGATCGGGCAGCTGGTGTCCGTTAACGGAGCGAAGCTGTCCAAGCGCGCCGGAAACATCATTGAGCTCAAGGACCTGATCGACTGGCTTGGGAAGGACGCCGTCCGCTACTCGCTGGCACGCTTCCCCGCAGATTCGCCCCTGACCCTGGACCCGGAGCTGCTGAAGAAGCACAGCAACGAAAACCCGGTGTTCTACGTCCAGTACGCCCACGCCCGCTCCCGCGGTGCTGCCCGGAACGCCGTGGCGGCCGGAGTGGAGCGCCAGGTGGACGGCAAAGACAGCTTTGACGCCTCGCTGCTGGACCACGCCACCGAGAACGAGCTGCTTTCCTACCTGGGCAGTTACCCCTCGATCGTGGCCAAGGCCGCCGAGCTGCGCGAGCCGCACCGTGTGGCCCGCCACCTCGAGGTCATCGCCGGCGCCTACCACCGCTGGTATGACGCCTGCCGCATTGCGCCCATGGGCGACGAAGCGGTGACGGATGTCAACCGCACCCGGCTGTGGCTCAACGACGCCACGAGCCAGGTGCTGGCCAACGGCCTTGACCTGCTTGGCGTTTCCGCGCCGGAACGGATGTGATCCAATGACTGCACAGGACCCCATTGCCGGTTCTCCGCTAGCCCCGGGCTGGCTGTCTGTCCCTGCGGACTTGAATGCCCTCGAGCCAAAGATGTGGGCACAGGATGCAGCCAGGAACGAGTCCGGTGAACTCACCATCGACGGCATTCCGGTCAGCGAGCTCCAGCGGCAATATGGGACCCCGCTCTTCGTCATGAGCGAGACCGACTTCCGTGCCAGGGCACGCGCCTTCAGCGACGCCTTCAACAATGCGTTCGCCGATATCTGCGGGGGAGTGGACGTCTACTACGCCGGCAAATCATTCCTGTGCACCGCCGTGGTGCGGTGGGTCGAGGAGGAGGGGCTGCGGCTGGACACTGCGTCCGGCGGCGAGCTGGCCGTCGCGGCAAAGGCCGGAATTCCCGGCGCCGACGTGGCCCTGCACGGCAACAACAAGTCCGACGGCGAGATCCACCGTGCGCTGGACATGAAGCTGGGCCGGATTGTGGTGGACAGCCTCAGCGAACTGGTCCGGGTGGGCGCCATCGCTGAACTGCGGGGGGAAAAGGCCAAGGTCATGCTCCGGCTCACGCCGGGGGTCCACGCGCATACCCACGAATTCATTGCCACGGCCCACGAGGACCAGAAGTTCGGCCTCTCCATGGCGGCGGACACCACCGAACAGGCAGGGCTGTCCGCTGCTGAAGAAGCAGTGGCAGCCGCTGCCGCGCACCCGGGCATTGAACTGCTGGGACTGCACTGCCACATCGGATCCCAGATCTTCGAGCCGGACGGCTTCGCGATGGCTGCCGACAAGCTCCTTCGCTTCCTCGCCGCCATGCAGGAAAAGTACTCCATTGTCCTTCCGGAGCTGGACCTCGGCGGCGGCTACGGTATCGCCTACACCCCGGTGGACACCCCCCGCCCCGCAGCCGAGATCGCGGAGGCGATGGCCGCCGTCGTCCGTTCCACCTGCGCAGCACTGGGCATTGACTCGCCCCGCATCTCCATCGAACCCGGACGCGCCATCGTGGGCAGCACCACCTTCACCCTTTACGAAGCGGGGACGATCAAAACCGTGCGCGTGGACGCGCCGGCCCCCTCCGGAGCCAGTGACGGAGGCAACAACGTTACGTATCCGCGCCGGTATGTTTCGGTGGACGGCGGCATGAGCGACAACGCCCGGCCCGTGCTCTACGACGCCGATTACTCCGCAATTCTGGCCTCCCGCGCGTCCGCGGCGGCTCCGCAGCTGTCCCGCGTGGTGGGCAAACATTGCGAGAGCGGCGACATAGTTGTTAGAGATGTATATCTGCCCGAGGACGTGGCAGCCGGTGATCTGCTTGCTGTACCGGGGACCGGCGCCTACTGCTGGGCCCTGTCAAGCAACTACAACTATCTGGCCCGGCCGGGCGTTGTCGCGGTGCGCGACGGATCTGCCCGGCTGATTGTCCGCGGGGAAACCGAAGAAGATCTGCTGAACCGCGACATGGGAGCCTGAATGACGGAATTGCGAACCCTGAAAGTAGCCCTGCTGGGCTGCGGCAACGTTGGGGCCCAGGTTGCGCGGATCCTCATTGAGGACGCCGACACCCTTGCCGCCCGCACGGGCGCGAAGCTGCAGTTGAGCGGCATCGCCGTGCGCAACGTCAATGCCCCCCGCGACGTGGACCTGCCGCAGGAGCTCTTCACCACCGACGCCGAGACGCTGGTCAAGGACGCGGACCTGGTGATCGAGCTGATGGGCGGCATCGAGCCTGCCCGCACGCTGATCCTTTCGGCCCTCCGCAACGGTGCCTGCGTTGTCACTGGGAACAAGGCGCTCGTGGCGCAGGACGGCCCCACCCTGCACGAGGAAGCTGACAAGGCGGGCGTCCAGCTCTCCTATGAGGCCGCCGTCGCCGGTGCCATCCCCATCCTGCGGCCCATCCGCGACAGCCTCGCCGGCGACCGCATCACGCGCGTCCTGGGCATCGTCAACGGCACCACCAATTTCATCCTTGACCAGATGGACACCACCGGAGCCCAGTTCGCCGATGCCCTCGCCGAAGCGCAGCGCCTTGGCTACGCAGAAGCGGACCCCACTGCCGACGTCGAAGGCCACGATGCCGCGGCGAAGGCCGCCATCCTTGCCTCGCTGTCCTTCCACACCCGGTTTGCCCTGGAAAACGTCCACTGCGAAGGAATCACCTCGGTCACCGCGGCGGATATTGCCGCGGCCAAGGACGCCGGCTTTGTCATCAAGCTGCTGGCCATCGCGGAAAAGCTTCCCGCCGCAGGCACGGACGCGGACGGCGGCGAGGGCGTCTCCGTGCGCGTGCACCCCACGCTGCTTCCCCGTGAACACCCGCTGGCCGCCGTCCACGGCGCCTTCAACGCGGTGTTCATCGAAGCCGAGAACGCCGGCGAACTGATGTTCTACGGGCAGGGAGCCGGCGGTACACCCACGGCGTCCGCTGTCCTGGGCGACCTTGTCTCGGCCGCGCGCAGCCTGGTCCTCGGCGGCCCCGGCCGCACGGAAACCACCACCGGCCAGGTTTCGGCCCTGCCGATCGACGCGGCCGTCACCAGCTACTACATCGGCTTGGACGTCGCCGACCAGCCCGGCGTCCTGGCCAGGATTGCCCAGCTCTTCGCCGAGCACGGCGTGTCCATCGAGATCATGCGGCAGACCATCCACCGTGACGCGGAGTCCAACGTGGAATCCGCCGAGCTGCGGATCGTCACCCACCGCGCGTCAGAGGCTGCCCTAGCGGCCACCGTCGAGGCCGTGAAAGGCCTGGACGTCATCAATTCAGTTACATCCGTTCTGCGGGTAGAAGGAGTCTAAGTGGCTCACCAATGGCGCGGCGTCATCCGCGAATATGCTGACCGTCTGCCCGTGACGGAATCCACCAGGGTCATCACCCTTGGCGAAGGCGGCACACCGCTGGTGCGCGCGCAGAAGCTTTCCGAGCTCACCGGTTCCGAGGTGTACCTGAAGGTTGAGGGCATGAACCCCACGGGTTCCTTCAAGGACCGCGGCATGACCATGGCCATGACCGCCGCCGTCGCCTCCGGGGCAAAGGCTGTAGTCTGCGCCTCCACCGGTAACACCTCCGCCTCTGCTGCCGCCTACGCCACCGCTGCCGGCTTGAAGTGCGCTGTCCTGGTGCCGGAAGGCAAGATTTCCATGGGCAAGCTCAGCCAGGCCATCGCCCACGGCGCCACGCTGCTGCAGGTGGACGGCAACTTCGACAACTGCCTGGACATCGCCCGGAAGCTGGGGGAGTCCTACCCTGTGTTCCTGGTGAACTCAGTCAACCCGGCCCGCATCCAGGGCCAAAAGACCGGTGCCTTCGAAATCGTCGACGCGCTGGGCGACGCTCCGGACATCCACGTCCTGCCGGTCGGCAACGCCGGAAACATCACCGCTTACTGGAAGGGCTACAAGGAGTACTCCGCTCCCTTCGAGTCCGAAACGGCCGGCACCCTTCCCGCCGTCTCCACCAAGACCCCGGCCATGTGGGGTTTCCAGGCGGCTGGCGCGGCCCCCTTCGTCGCCGGCCACCCCATCACCGAACCGGACACCATTGCCACGGCCATCCGGATCGGCAACCCCGCCTCCTGGGACGGCGCCATTGGCGCCCGTGATGAGTCCGGCGGACTGATTGACGCAGTCACGGATGAGGAAATCCTGAATGCGCACCGCTGGCTGTCCGCACGCGAGGGCGTTTTCGTGGAGCCCGGATCCGCCGCAGGCGTGGCCGGGCTGCTGAAGAAGCACGCCGCCGGTGAAGTCCCGTCGGGCAAGACGATCGTCATCACCGTTACGGGCCACGGCCTCAAGGACCCCCAGTGGGCCCTGCGCACCGAGGACGGCAGCGATGTGCAGCCGGTCAAGGTACCCAACGACGTCGTCACCGTTGCAGCCGAACTGGGACTGGAAGACAAGTAACCGTGGAAACCACCCTCACTGTGCCTGCCGAGTCCGCAGCAGCTGCGCCGGCAGTCCCGGCCGGCCAGCTGGTGACCGTTCGCGTGCCCGCCACCAGCGCGAACCTGGGCCCCGGGTACGACAGCCTGGGGCTCGCCCTGTCGCTGCACGACACCCTGACGGTGGAAACCCTGGGCAGTGGCGAGCTGCACTTCGACCTCAGCGGCGAGGGGGCTGAAACACTTCCCCGCGATGCCAGCCACTTGGTGGTCAGGGCCCTCACGGAGGCCCTGCACCGCCTGGGCTTCCGGCACGAGGGGCTTCGGATCACGGCGGACAACGTCAACCCGCACGGGCGGGGGCTCGGGTCCTCGGCGTCGGCAGTGGTAGCTGCCGTGACCGCAGCCAATGCCCTGGTTCCTGAGGCTGCCCGCCGCGGGAAGGACTGGATCCTCCAGCTCACGTCCGAGATGGAGGGCCACCCGGACAACGTCGCACCCGCCATTTTCGGCGGACTGGCACTGTCCTGGCAGAACAATGACCAGTACAGCAGCACGCGGGCAACGGTGTCGGAATCGGTCATCCCCGTTGTGGCGGTGCCTGACTTCGAACTTTCCACGGAGGCGGCGCGGGCCCTCTTGCCGGCCTCGGTGGGCCACCACGCGGCCGCAATGAACGCCGGCCGCGCCGCGCTGCTGATCCACGCACTGACGGCCAAACCAGAATTCCTGCTGGCCGGCACCGAGGACTACCTGCACCAGAGCTACCGGGCGGAGGCAATGCGCCCGTCCGCAGCGCTGATCGGGGCGCTGCGCACGGCGGGATATGCCGCCGTCGTTTCGGGCGCCGGGCCCACCGTGCTGGTCCTGGCTGACGGCGAGGCTGAGGCTGCCGCCGTTGTGGCTTTCATCGAGGACTTCATCGCGGCCAACACGCCGGATATGGCATGGCGGGTGCTGAAGCTGGCAGTGGACGTTGAAGGTGCTAAGGTGGAGATGCACCGGCGGTAATTCCGCCTATCTGATCTCCTCCAGCATTCATTTGCGATTTGATCTCCTACTGCGCAATCTATTCCGGTGCCGCCTGCTTGGTCTGTCGCAGGAATCTGTAGCTATAAAGCTGCCCCTGATGCGTCAGCCCATCCCTCCGCCACGGGCGGAGTGGAAGGTGAATCAGTATCCGGCCCTGCTGGCCGATCTCCAACCGGCAAGGCCGAACAATCCGGCTGCAGATCTGAACTGCAGCCCAGATCAAATCATCGCGTCCAGCTCCTCGTCTGGACGCCGTCGAGGGGGAAGGATCCTTCGTGACCGAAACCACTGAGCTGTCGCCAGCTGTGGAACTATCATCTTCTGCTGCCGAATCGCCGGCCGCACCCGCCAAGAGCAGTGGCCTCGCAGGCCTTAAGCTCGCCCAGCTGCAGGCACTTGCCAGCCAGCTCGGTATTTCCGGCGGTTCCCGGATGCGCAAGGGGGACCTGGTCTCAGCCATTTCCGCCCATCGCGCCGGCACCCCGTTGACCAAGGCTCCTGCCAAGGCAACCGAGAAGCGGGCCGAGAGCATTGCCGCCCCGGCCGTCTCCGCCCCGGCTGCCGCCGCTCCGGCTGAGACTCCGGAAGCGCCCGCCGAAGGCACCCGCGCCCGCCGTGGCCGCAGCCGCCGCGCAGTGAGCGACGGAGTGGTGGCACCGGCCGCCGCTGAGCCCGCTGCTGCCGAAACGGGCCCCGCCGCGCCGGTGGAAGCGCCTGCGGAGGCTCCCGAAGCAACTGAAGGCGCCACCGAGCGCCGCCAGCCGCGCACCCGTAACCGCCGCCGCGGCGAAGCTGCCGCCGCAGCACCCCAGGGTGCGGAGGCCGCCGAGGCTCCTGCCGTGCAGGCCGACGTCGAACAGCGCCCCGCAGCACAGGCCGCGGAACAGCGCACCTCAGAACTGCGGACGTCAGAACAGCGCACCGAAGCTCCGGCTGAGGGCGATGCAGGCCAGCGCACCGACCGCCGTGAAGGCGGCCGCACCCGCGGCCGCGACGGCGGCCCGCGTGAAGGCACCGAGGGCGGCCGTGACAACGCAGGCAGCCGCGAGGCCGGCCAGCGCGAAGGGTCCCGCCGCGAGGACAGCCGCGACAGTGACGACTCCGACGGCGGCAGCCGCCGCAACCGCCGTAACCGGCGCGACCGGAACGATCGCAATGACCGCTCGGGCGGCCAGGACCGCGATAACTCCCGCAATGACCGCTTCCGCGACCGCAATGACCGCCGCCGCGGCCGCGCCCAGGGTCCGGATGTCGACGACGTTGAGGTCACCGAGGACGATGTCCTCCTGCCGGTAGCCGGAATTTTGGACGTTCTGGAGAACTACGCGTTCATCCGTACCTCCGGTTACCTGCCGGGCCCCAACGACGTCTACGTCTCCCTGGCCCAGGTCAAGAAGTACAACCTCCGCAAGGGTGACGCCGTCGTCGGCGCCATCCGGGCGCCCCGCGATGGCGAAGACCGCAGCCAGCAGTCCGCCCGCCAGAAGTTCAACGCCCTGGTCCGCGTCACTTCCGTCAATGGCAAGACGCCGGAAGAGCTCAAGGACCGCGTCGAGTTCGCCAAGCTGGTTCCGCTCTACCCGTCCGAGCGCCTGCGCCTGGAGACCGATCCCAAGAAGATCGGCCCCCGTGTCATCGACCTCGTGGCGCCGATCGGCAAGGGCCAGCGTGGCCTGATCGTCTCGCCGCCGAAGGCCGGAAAGACGCTCATCCTGCAGTCCATCGCCAACGCGATCACCACCAACAACCCTGAGGTCCACCTCATGATGGTGCTGGTTGACGAACGCCCCGAAGAAGTCACGGACATGCAGCGCACCGTCAAGGGCGAGGTCATTGCCTCCACCTTCGACCGTCCTGCCGACGACCACACCACCGTGGCCGAACTTTCCATCGAACGCGCCAAGCGCCTCGTGGAAATGGGCATGGACGTTGTGGTCCTCCTGGACTCCATGACCCGCCTGGGCCGTGCCTACAACCTGGCGGCACCGGCCTCGGGCCGCATCCTGTCCGGTGGTGTCGACTCCGCGGCACTGTACCCGCCCAAGCGTTTCTTCGGTGCAGCCCGCAATATCGAAAACGGCGGCTCGCTCACCATCCTGGCCACCGCGCTCGTAGAGACCGGTTCCAAGATGGACGAGGTCATCTTCGAAGAGTTCAAGGGCACCGGCAACATGGAGCTCCGCCTGTCGCGCCAGCTGGCTGACAAGCGCATCTTCCCGGCCGTGGACGTCAACGCGTCCGGCACCCGCCGTGAAGAGAACCTGCTCTCGCCCGAGGAAGTCAAGATCATGTGGAAGCTGCGCCGCGTCCTCTCCGGACTCGAGACCCAGCAGAGCCTTGAACTGCTGACCAACAAGATCCGGGAAACCCAGAGCAACGTTGAGTTCCTCATGCAGGTCCAGAAGACGACGCTTGGTGCGAAGTCGGATAACGACAAGTAGCTGAGTCACCGCTCAAAATATGCCGGCCCCGCCCCTACGCCGGGTGGCTTGCGATCTACGATCCCAAGCCACCCGGCTCCGGCAGGCCCGTAAGGGAGATGACGAGGGCCCCGACCTGAGCTTGCGAAGGTTGGGAGTCATCGACTGCTCCCTGGCTGGCATATTTTGAGCGGTTCGTCGTTAACGGTTCCGCACCAAGAGACGCGACGCGGGGTCACTTTTGGCCCTCCGGGAGCCCTGGATTGGGCGTTAACTGACCCCGCGTTGCAGTAACTAGACTTGTACAAGTCGAAAGAGGTTTTAAATGTTTGAGTCCGTACAGGGCCTGCTTGATGAGCATGACTCCATCCAGGCGCAGCTGGGGGATCCTGCTGTTTATGCTGACCAGCGGCTTGCCCGGAAGCTGGGGCGGCGGTCGGCTCAGCTTAATGGCATTGTTGAGGCCTACCACAAGTGGGAGGCCATCCGGGATGACCTTGCTGCTGCCAAGGAGATGGCGGCCGAGGACCCTGAATTTGCTGCCGAGGTTCCCGAGCTTGAGGCCGCGCTGGAAACTGCCGCGGCCAAGCTGCGGCGGCTGCTCATTCCGCGGGATCCTGACGACGCCCGCAACGTCATCCTTGAAGTCAAGGGCGGTGAGGGCGGCGACGAGGCTGCGCTCTTTGCCGGCGACCTGCTGCGCATGTACACCCGGTACGCGGAATCGCGCGGCTGGAAAACCGAAATCATTTCCGCCACGGAATCCGACCTTGGCGGCTACAAGGACGTCCAGGTGGCCGTGAAGGGCAACTCGAACGATCCTGCCGAGGGCGTTTACGCCCGCCTGAAGTTCGAGGGCGGCGTACACCGCGTCCAGCGCGTTCCCGTCACCGAATCCCAGGGCCGCATCCACACCTCGGCGGCCGGCGTGCTGGTCCTCCCCGAGGTGGACGAGCCCGAAGAGCTTGAGATCAACCAGAACGACCTCAAGATCGATGTCTACCGGTCTTCCGGCCCGGGCGGCCAGTCGGTCAACACCACGGACTCTGCCGTGCGCATTACCCACCTTCCCACCGGAATCGTGGTGGCCATGCAGAACGAGAAGTCGCAGCTGCAGAACCGTGAAGCCGGCATGCGCGTGCTGCGGGCACGCATCCTGGCTCACCAGCAGGAGCAGATCGACGCCGAGAACTCGGCCCAGCGGAAGTCGCAGATCCGCACCATGGACCGCTCGGAGCGCATCCGCACGTACAACTACCCGGAAAACCGCATCGCGGACCACCGCACCGGCTACAAGGCATACAACCTGGACCAGGTGATGAACGGCGACCTGGAACCCGTCATCCAGTCCGCAATTGAGATGGACGAACAGGCTCGCCTGGACGCCATCGGCGATTAGTCCTTCCGGCACATCCCAGACATGACACTTGAGCCAGGCCAGTCGCTTGCGGATGCCGTCGCCGAGGCAACAGCCATCCTCCGGGACGCCGGCGTGCCCAGCCCCCGCGTGGACGCCGAACTGCTCGCCGACCACCTCCTGAGTGTCGGGCTCGGCCGCCTCCGCGCCATGATGCTTGGCGATACTCCAGCGCCGGAAGGCTATGCGGCCCTCGTGGCGGAGCGTGCCGGCAGGACGCCGCTGCAGCACATCACCGGTGTGGCGCATTTCCGCTACCTCGAACTGGCCGTGGGGCCGGGGGTCTTCATTCCCCGCCCGGAGACCGAGTCCGTGGTGCAGTTGGTGATCGACCACGTCATCGGCGTGCCGCACCCGCGCATTGTGGACCTTGGTACCGGATCCGGCGCCATCGCCGGCTCCATCGCCCACGAGGTGCCCGGCGCCGAAGTCCACGCGGTGGAGTTCAGCCCCCTCGCCCACGCCTGGGCTGCAAGGAACCTGGCGCCCCTGGGCGTCAACCTCGTCCAGGGGGACCTGCGGGACGCGCTGCCGGAGCTCAACGGAACTTTCGACGTGGTGGTGTCCAACCCGCCCTACATCCCCGCCGAAGCCATCCCCAACGAACCCGAAGTCGCCCTCCACGATCCGCCCGAAGCGCTGTACGGTGGGGGAGCGGACGGGATGGAACTTCCGACGGCGGCCGCTGCCTCCGCGGCCCGCCTCCTGCGGCCCGGCGGCTACTTCGTGATGGAACACGCGGAAGTCCAGGCGGGCTGGATCTCGGCCATGCTGGCCAGGGCAGGGAACTGGACCGGAATCAGGACGCATCTGGACCTCAACGGCAAGGAACGCGCCACCAGCGCCCTGCTCGCGGATCCGGACTACAGGGAATGAAAGAATAGGCGAGTGACCACTACCTACGACTGCACCAGTGACGACGAGCGCGCCAAGGGGCTGGAGCACGCCCAGCGGGCCATCAGCGAGAAGAAGTGCGTGGTCTTTCCCACGGACACTGTTTACGGCATTGCCGCCGACGCCTTTTCGCCCCAGGCCGTGACCATGCTGCTGGTATCCAAGGGACGCAGCCGCACCATGCCACCGCCCGTGCTGATCCCGCGGATCAATGCACTTGATGGACTGGCTACGGATGTGTCCCCGGACGCCCGCAAGCTTGCGGAGGCGTTCTGGCCGGGCGGCCTGACCCTGATCCTGCACGCCCAGCCGTCTCTCGACTGGGATCTGGGTGAGACCAAGGGGACGGTGGCACTGCGCATGCCTGACGACGAGATCGCCCAGGAACTGCTGACCCTCACCGGGCCGCTCGCCGTATCCTCTGCGAACCGGACGGGCCACGCGCCCGGTCAGACGGCCGCCGCCGCGCGCGAGCAGCTTGCCGATTCCGTGGAGGTCTACCTGGAAGGAGGCTTCCGGCCGCAGGAAGGCCAGGACGCCGTGCCCTCCACCATTGTTGACGCCACGGGGCCGCACCTGCGCGTGGTCCGCAACGGTGCCGTAAGCCTTGACCAGCTCCGGGAGCACGTTCCGGGTGTTCTGGGCCTGGGGGAGATCCCCATGGCTGAAGAGGAACCGGTGGATGCAGGACCCGCTGACGCGTCGCCTGCGGTTGCGGCTCCCGTGGCGGAGGAGCAGGCCGCCGCGTCGGTCCAGCCCCCGGCAGGGTCCTCCGCCGTCGAACCCCCCGCTCCCGCAACCCCGGCGCCGGCGCGGGACACTGAATCTTGATGGCACTGGACCGCCAGCAGGTCCCGGTGCTGGATGTTGAAGCAACCCCGCTGCGCGTTCCGGAACTGGTGGCGGAACTCAGCCGCTACGTCCAGGAAGGCTCCACCCGGACGGTGCTGGGCCATAACCTCCACAGCGTCACGCTGACCCTCTCGGATGAGGGCTTCCGCGACCTCTACCAGCGGAGCGACGTGGTCCTGCTGGACGGGGCTCCCGTGCTCTGGCTGTGGGGGAGGACAGGCAAGGCTGAAGGCCCCGTCATGGACTACAGGCTGGGCTCGACCGACTGGCTTCCGGCGCTGGACCAGGTGCGGGGACTGGAGCGGATTGCCGTGCTTGGCGCCGGTGCGGAGGCCAACGCCGGCGCCGTCAGGAAGCTGCAGTCAATCGTCCCCGGCGCAAAGGTTGCAGGCTTTCCGGGGGAGGGCTGGGATGACGGGCTTGAGGATGAAGCTGTGGCCTGGCTCCACCGGCAGCAGCCGCAGCTGGTCCTGATCGGACTTGGCATGCCCCTGCAGGAAAAAGTCCTGCAGCGGCGCCTTGGCGAGATGCCGCCCGCGGTCTACTGCGCCGTAGGCGGAGCGATCGAACAGCTTGCCGGCTTCCAGAAGCTCGCCCCCCGGTGGCTGGGCAGGCTGGGACTGGAGTGGGCGTGGCGCCTGCTGCTTCATCCCCGCCGCGTGGCGTACCGCGTGCTTGGCGAGCCCTGGGTGCTGCTGTGGCTCCTGGCCGCCCGCGGGCTGAAGCGCCAGGGGCTGGCGCGCAGGAGCTAGGAACCGCAGCCTAGAACTTCTGGTCTTCCAGCGGCGCGAACCCCTTGCCCCGGAGGCCGGTGGTGAAGGACCTGGCCCAGCCCAGGAAGCCGGGAAGGTCCCGGTGCTGCAGGAAGTAGCCCAGATAGCCGCCCACATCCGCAACGAAGGACCTGACGCGGAAGTACCGGCGGATCAGATAGCCGCGGTTCCGGTAGTAGTAGTACCGCTTGAAGGCCGATTCCGGAACAATGACGTGCCAGCCGGCGCCGAATACATGCTGGGTCTCCGAAAACGCGTGCGGGTGGGTGATGGCGGTAGTGGTCACCGTGCCGAACCTGATCCCCGCCTTGCGAAGACGGATGGTGAAGTCAACCTCGTCGCCGCGGATAAAGAGCCGCATGTCGGGCAGGCCCACTTTGAAGAAGACGTCGGAACGGATCAGCGCCCCGTTGAAGAAGTGGCCGTCGTTGGGCAGGAAGCCCAGCTTTTCCACCTCGGCGCGGCTGTGCGTGACCTTGCCGTCCAGACGGAAGAAAAAGGAAAGCCGGTCGGGCTGGCCCGGCGCCGTCACCAGCGGAACCACCGCTTCCAGGTCCCGTGCCTCAGCCTCACGCACCAGCGTTGCAAGGCATTCCGGATCAGCCGGCTCGGCGTCGTCGTCCATCATCCAGATCCATGTGGCACCGCTGGCCACGGCCTTCAGCGCCGCCAGGGCGAATCCGCCTGCTCCACCGAGGTTTGCTTCCGAGCGGACGTAGTCGACATTCGGGTGCTTGGCGGCGACGTCCACGGCCGGGGCCGTGCCGCTGTCCACCAGGCAGATCGTCTCCACGGGTGCGCTCTGCGCGTTGATCGCGTCCAGCAGGACAGCCAGTTCATTGGGCCGGTCGAAGGTCACGGCAGCGACGGCTATGCGGGGGGTCATTGGGGTCCTTTCAGCATGGCTGACAGGGATTTCCCCGCTCGCACTGCGCCGTGTGGCGCGAAGCCATGATGCTGTTGGCGCTAGTATCTTTGACTAGAGTCCACTGTAATACAGCCCTGTAAGGCACTGCGTTTTGTAAGACACTGCGTTCTGTAAGGCACTGCGTTTTGTATGGCACTGCGCATACGGAAATGCGTACTGCCTGCTGCGCGCTCGGCGACGGAGAAGTTTCATTTATCGAAGAACAGATTCCCGGCCAGTGAGCCCCTCGACCAAGGACCAGCTGCCGGCACGGTTGCCCTGCTTCAGCTTCCCCCCTGAAACGGCCCCCGCCCCATGATCATGTACCTGCTGATGGGGCTGACGGCTGCCATCGTGTCCTACGCGGCCACCTGGGCAGCGCGGGTCGTCGGCCACCGGCTGGAACTGCACCTGCCCATCCGCAGCCGCGACATGCATTCGATCCCGGTGTCGCGGCTGGGCGGCGTGGCGATTTTCCTCGGAGTGATGGTTGCGCTGATTGTTGCCAGCCAGTCATTCTTCGTCAAGGACATCTACCGCAATAACTTCTCCCCCTGGGGCGTCCTTGCCGGTGCTGCCGTCATCGTCCTGGTGGGCGTGGCGGACGACCTGCTGGACATCCGCTGGTGGGTGAAACTCATCGGGCAAAGCGCCGCGGGCCTTACTGTGGCCATCTGGGGAGTCCAGATGACCATCGTCCCCTGGGTGCCGGAAGCGATCTACCTCGAAAACGAGACGGTACGGGTGCTCTTGACCGCGGGACTGATCGTCACCACGATGAACGCCTTCAACTTCATCGACGGCCTGGATGGCCTCGCCGCGGGTGTGGCCATCATCGGCGGGACCGCGTTCTTCTTCACCGCATACTGGGTGCACCGCAACGCCGTGCTGCTGGACTATTCGGACCTCGCCACCCTGATCACCGCCGTCCTGGTGGGCAGCTGCCTGGGCTTCCTCCCGCACAACTGGTTTCCGTCCAAAATCTTCATGGGCGATTCCGGTGCGATGCTGATCGGGCTGCTGATGGCTTCTGCCGGCGTCGTGTCCACCGGACAGATCACCTCGGGTCTGTATGACAGGGCCAACGGTATCTCCACCGTGATTCCCATCCTGCTTCCGTTCGCCGTCCTCTTCCTGCCGCTGCTGGACCTGGGCCTGGCCGTGGTGCGGCGCACCGCCCGCGGCCGCTCGCCCTGGTCCGCGGACAAGGGCCACCTGCACCACAAGTTGCTGGACATCGGCTACTCGCACCGCACCGCGGTGATCCTGATGTACCTCTGGACCGGCATCCTCTCCTTCGGGGGACTGGCCTTCGCCATCTTCCCGTGGCAGGTGGTGCTCGCTGTGGACCTCTTCGCCACCCTTGTCATGGGCCTCGTCACCGCCTGGCCGTACCTTGCCCGGCGCGGCGAAGAGACGCGGGCGTAACCTCGATGCCAATTATTTCTATCTCGTGTAGAATTTAGGGGCAGCCAAAGCTGCCCCTCCAAACCTGCCTGCCGGCGAACCGCCTGTTGGTGCCGACGATTGGGATCGAATGACCTCCAACGCCGAGTCCGGACCTCCGTCCGGCAACGGAAGTGTTGGCGCATCCGGCCCCACTCCGTCGCTCTGGCTGCACCTCCTCAAGCTGAGCTCGATTGCTTCTGCCGCCGGCCTGCTCCTCTGCGCGGTCGCAGCCGTGCTTCTGCAGGGCGTGAACGCCGCCCTGTCCAGTACCGCGGGCGGCCTGCTGGTCATGCTGTTCTTCGGAATCAGCCTCCTGGTGGGACATTTCGTGGGCCGCGGTAACCCTTCGGGCGCCATCGGCATGTTCGTGGCAACCTACTTCGTCAAGGTGGTCGGCTTCGCCGTCGTGCTGTTCGTCGTAGGGGCTCCGCAGTGGCTGCAAGGGCGCTGGTTTGTGGCCGGAGCGGTGACCGCAGTGGTCCTGTGGCAGGCTGCTGAAATCTACGGTTTCAGCAAGGCGCGCCTGCAGATCTACAACGAGCCGGAACAAGGAAAACCATGATGCGTGATCCGAAGAAACCCAACAAAGGCCGCAACGGGAACAGCGGATCGAGCGGTTCTGCCCCCGGTGTATCGAGCGACGGAACCAGCGGCGGATACAACGCCGGCATGGCCGTATTCAGCTACATCATTGGCGGAATCATCGTCTGGAGTTTGATAGGGTGGGGACTGGATTACGTGTGGGGAACGCGCTGGATCGTGCTCGCAGGCGCCCTGCTTGGAGCCGTCGGAGGTTTCTACCTTTCCCACATGCATGGCCTTACCAGTTCTCGAAACAATGCTGGGGAGCGCCGTGCTTCCAGCGGGCCGTCCCAGGACGGCGACACTAATGCCAAATAATTTCACAGGGGGAACAGCAGGCCTTCCGGCTGCCGGTCCCCGCCCAACGCCCAATGATGGACACTGCAGAGAGGAAACGCGTTGATCGCGCTTGCGCTCCCGGCCCAAGATTCAGGAGAGTTTACTCCTCCTGGTATTAACGAAATGCATTTGCCGGCAATCCTGCCGTGGGGTGCCGCAGAAGGATTCTCCAAGCAGATGCTGCTGGTCCTCCTCTCTGTCGTCTTTATCGCCGTCTTCTTCGTGCTTGCCGCACGCAAGCAGCAGCTGGTACCCGGCAAGCTCCAGTTCGCCGGCGAGGCCGCCTACGGCTTCGTCCGGAACGGAATCGCCAAGGACATCATCGGCGGCAGGGACTTCATGAAGTACGTCCCGCTGCTGTTCAGCCTCTTCTTCTTCATCCTGGTCAACAACATCTACGGGGCCATCCCGTTCTTCCAGCTCCCCACGTTCTCGCACGTGGGCGGCGCCTACGTGCTGGCCGGCATTGTCTACGTCACCTGGATCGCCATCGGCGTCAAGAAGAACGGACTCCGTTACTTCAAGCTGGCCACCGTGCCCTCCGGTGTTCCGTGGTTCATCCTTCCGATCGTCATCCCGATCGAGATCATCTCCAACTTCCTGGTCCGGCCTGTTACGCACAGCCTCCGTCTGTTCGCCACCATGCTCGCAGGCCACCTCATCGTGATGATCGCCGGCTACGGCATCGAGTTCCTCGTCATGCAGGAGAACCTCCTGCTCAAGGGAACCTCGCTCCTGGTCCTGGCCGGGGCGATCGCCATGTACATGCTTGAAGCCCTGATCATGGTCCTGCAGGCCTACGTCTTTACCCTGCTGACTGCGATCTACATCGAAGGCGCACTTCACGCCGACAGCCACTAGGCACCCTGCCTGCCGGCAACCCGCCGCCGGGCACTAAGACTTCCCCTCGCGGGGATAGAGCAAACCAAACAACCTGCCACATGGGTGGCATCTTGAAAGGAATAAAAATGGAAGGCAATCTCAACCTCGTAGGTTACGGTCTGTCCGCAATCGGCGGTGGTATCGGTGTTGGTCTCGTATTCGCTGCCTACATCAACGGCGTTGCACGCCAGCCGGAAGCACAGCGCGTCCTGCAGCCGATCGCATTCCTCGGCCTTGCGCTGACCGAAGCCCTCGCCATCCTCGGCCTGGTCTTCGCCTTCGTTCTCTAGTCCTTAGAGCGAAGCGAACTTACAGAACCGAGTAGATAAGGACGGGTGAAATATGAATCAGCTGATCATCTCAGCCGCCACTGAGGGCGAAGTCAACCCCCTGGTTCCCAATATCTGGGAAATGGGCGTTGTTTTCGTGGGCTTTGCCATCCTCTTTTTCATCGTGGTCAAGTTCGTTGTCCCGATGTTCGAAAAGACCTTCGCCGAGCGTGCCGAGGCCATCGAAGGCGGCATTGCAAAGGCTGAAAAGGCCCAGGCTGAGGCGTCTGCTGCACTCGAAGAGTACAAGCAGCAGCTGACCGACGCCCGCACCGAAGCCAACCGCATCCGTGAGGAAGCCCGCGCCGAAGGTGCCCAGATCCTCGCGGATCTCAAGGAGAAGGCAGCTGCAGAGTCTGCCCGCATCACGGCCCAGGCCCACGCACAGATCGAGTCCGAGCGCCAGGCGGCCGTTGTGTCCCTGCGTTCCGAGGTCGGCACCCTGGCCACCACCCTGGCGGGCCGGATTGTCGGCGAAGCGCTCAGCGACGACGAGCGTGCAGCACGGGTCGTGGACCGTTTCCTGGCAGATCTGGAGACCCAGAACGCAGGTGCAGCTAAGTAATGGCAGGCGTATCGAGCGAATCGCTGGCAACAGCGCTGGCAGAGTTGGAAGCCAAACTTCCCACCGCGTCGCTGCAGCTGGCAAAGGAACTCTTCGGAATTCTGGGAATGGTGGACAGCTCGGCTGGCTTGCGCCGCGCCCTGACTGACCCGTCCCGCAACGGTGACGAAAAGTCGGCGCTGGTCAAGCAGCTGGTTGGCGGGAAAGTCTCCGCTGATGCTGCAGAGATCGCGGGCGGACTGGCCAGCTCGCGCTGGGCAACGGCCCGTGACATCGGCGATGCACTCGAGACTCTTGCCGCAACGGTGGTCATTTCCGTTGCTGAAAACAAGTCGGCCGTTTCTGCCTCCGGAATCACTGGCCTGGAAGAACTGGAAAACGATCTGTTCTCCTTCAACCAGGCCGTTGCCTCCAGCCACGAGGTGCAACGTGCTCTGTCCGAACCACAGGCCAGTGCTGCGGCCAAGGCCACACTGGCCGCGAAGCTGGTGCCAGCTGCAAGCGAGGAAGCTAAAGTCCTCATCTCGCAGGCCGTCACCCAGCCCCGCGGCATCAAGCCCACGCGGCTGGTTCAGCGGTTCGCCGAACTGGCGGCCAAGCGGCAGCAGCGCTGGATTGCAACGGTCAGCGTGACCCGTCCCCTGACGCAGACGCAGCTTGACCGCCTCCAGGCGGGCCTGAATGCCATGTACGGGCGGGAACTGAAGGTCAACTTCAATGTTGACCCGTCACTTATTGGCGGCATCCGTGTCCAGGTTGGTGACGAAGTGCTCGACGCTTCGGTCCTCGCCAGGCTGGGCCAATTGCAGCGCCAGCTGGCCGGCTAGCCGGACAAGCACAACCTAACTGATAGAAACCCCGGTCACCGGAAACGGTGATCACAAAACAGGAGAGCAGGGACTGCAGATGGCCGAATTGACCATCAACGCCGACGACGTCCGTATTGCGCTGAACGAGTTCGCGGCGTCCTACGAACCCGGAAACGCAGAACGCGTAGAGGTCGGCCGCGTATCTACCGCTGGTGACGGCATCGCCCGTGTTGAGGGCCTTCCCTCGGTCATGGCGAACGAGCTGCTTCGCTTTGAGGACGGCACGCTGGGCCTGGCCCAGAACCTCGACGTCCGCGAAATCGGCGTCATCATCCTCGGCGACTTCACCGGCATCGAAGAAGGCCAGGAAGTCCACCGCACCGGACAGGTTCTGTCCGTTCCCGTGGGCGACGCCTTCCTTGGCCGCGTTGTCGACCCGCTGGGCATGCCCATCGACGACCTCGGCGAGATCAAGGCCGAAACCACCCGCGCGCTGGAGCTCCAGGCTCCCGGCGTGACCCAGCGCAAATCGGTGCACGAGCCGATGCAGACCGGACTCAAGGCCATCGACGCCATGATCCCGATCGGCCGCGGCCAGCGCCAGCTCATCATTGGCGACCGCCAGACCGGCAAGTCGGCCATTGCGATCGACACCATCATCAACCAGAAGGCCAACTGGGCTTCGGGCGATGTGACCAAGCAGGTCCGCTGCATCTACGTGGCCATCGGTCAGAAGGCGTCCACCATCGCCGCCATCCGCCAGACCCTCGAGGACAACGGCGCACTGGAGTACACCACTATCGTGGCGTCTCCGGCATCCGACCCCGCAGGCTTCAAGTACCTGGCACCGTATGCAGGTTCCGCTATCGGCCAGCACTGGATGTACGGCGGCAAGCACGTCCTCATCGTGTTCGATGACCTCTCCAAGCAGGCCGAGGCCTACCGTGCAGTGTCGCTGCTGCTCCGCCGCCCGCCGGGCCGCGAAGCCTACCCGGGCGACGTGTTCTACCTGCACTCCCGCCTGCTGGAGCGTTGTGCAAAACTGTCCGACGAACTGGGTGCCGGTTCCATGACGGGCCTGCCGCTGATCGAGACCAAGGCGAACGACGTGTCCGCCTACATCCCGACCAACGTCATCTCCATCACCGACGGCCAGATCTTCCTCCAGTCGGACCTCTTCAACGCCAACCAGCGCCCCGCTGTCGACGTTGGTGTGTCCGTTTCCCGCGTGGGCGGCGCCGCACAGGTGAAGTCCATGAAGAAGGTCTCCGGTACGTTGAAGCTGGATCTGGCCCAGTACCGCGACATGCAGGCATTCGCCATGTTCGCGTCGGACCTGGATGCCGCATCCCGCCAGCAGCTGACCCGTGGCGCCCGCCTGATGGAACTGCTCAAGCAGGGCCAGTACTCGCCGTTCCCGGTGGAGAACCAGGTTGTGTCCATCTGGGCCGGCACCAACGGCTACCTGGACGACGTTCCGGTTGAGGACATCAGCCGCTTCGAGTCCGAGTTCCTGGAGCACCTGACGCACAAGTCCTCGATCCTCACCACGCTGGCGCAGACCAATGTGCTGGACGACGACACCGCAGCAGCCCTGAAGTCCGCCATCGTGGACTTCAAGAAGGGTTTCTTCGGCGAGGGCGACGACCGCTTGGTAGGCGCCGGCCACGAGGAGCATGAAGCCATCTCCGAGGGCGAAGTCGACCAGGAAAAAATCGTCAAGCAGAAGCGCTAGTTCCGCTGGCCGGATGTGCCGGGCCCAAGGGCCCGGCGCATCCGGTCTAAGGAATGTTAGGAAAGGATAAGTATGGGAGCCCAGATTCGGGTCTACCGCCAGAAGATCAGCTCGACCACGTCGATGCGCAAGATCTTCAAGGCGATGGAACTGATCGCTACCTCGCGCATCGGCAAGGCCCGTGCGCGCGTAGCAGCTTCACTGCCTTACGCGAACGCGATCACACGCGCCGTTTCTGCTGTCGCAACTCAAAGCGAAATCGACCACCCGTTGACCACCGAGCCGGATCAGATCCGCCGTGCCGCTGTCCTGGTAATTACCGCGGACCGTGGACTGGCAGGTTCGTACTCGGCCAGCGTGCTCAAGCAGGCGGAAGGTCTCATCGAGCTGCTCCACGAAGAAGGCAAGGAAGTCAAGACGTACGTCGTTGGACGTAAGGCCCAGGCCTACTTCGATTTC
Source organism: Pseudarthrobacter sp. CC4 (assembly GCF_048957775.1). NCBI lineage: Bacteria > Bacillati > Actinomycetota > Actinomycetes > Micrococcales > Micrococcaceae > Pseudarthrobacter > Pseudarthrobacter sp. CC4. Next base: position 201,748 of record NZ_JARCCZ010000003.1, read on the forward strand.
CGGAACCGTGAATACGCACGGGTCTGGACCGGAGGCACGGACGCACCCGAATTCGCCACCGCGCGCGAAATCGGCGAAGCACTGCTGTCCGAGTTCGCAACCGACTACGAAGAGGGCGGCGTGGACGAGATCCACGTGGTGTACACCCGCTTCAAGTCCATGGTTACCCAGGAGCCCACGGTCATCCGCCTGCTTCCGCTGGAAGTAGTGGAAGAGCAGGCCGCTTCTGAATCGGACCTGTTGCCGCTGTACGAATTCGAGCCGGAAACCGAGCAGGTTCTTGATGCCCTGCTGCCGCGCTACATCGAGTCACGCATCTTCGCGGCCATGCTGCAGGCTGCGGCTTCGGAGCTTGCTGCACGCCAGCGGGCCATGAAGTCCGCCGGCGACAACGCCACGGACCTCATCAAGAAGTACACGCGTCTGCGCAACACGGCCCGCCAGGCTGAAATTACGCAGGAGCTTTCCGAGATTGTTGCCGGCGCCGACGCCCTCGCGTCCTAGCCTGCAGCAGGTCGGATTCCGCAGGACCTGCACCACCACAGATAAACTTAAACCCACGCCATCTACTGAGTGAAGTGAGAGAGATGACTGCCACTGCTACCGAACACGTAGCCGCAACGTCCGGTGCCACCGGCCGCATTGCGCGCGTAATCGGCCCGGTTGTCGACGTCGAATTCCCGGCTGACGCAATCCCGTCCATCTACAATGCCCTCACCACCGAGATTACTCTCAACGGTGTAACCAAGACCATCACGTTCGAGACCGCCCTGCACCTGGGCGACAACCTCATTCGCGCCATCTCCCTGCAGGCTACCGACGGACTGGTCCGCGGCACCAACGTAGTGGACACCGGCGCCCCCATCTCCGTACCCGTTGGCGACGGCGTCAAGGGCCACATCTTCAACGTGCTGGGCCAGCCCCTGGACGTTGCAGAGTCGGAACTGGACATCAGCGAACGCTGGCCGATCCACCGCAAGGCACCGAACTTCGCCTCGCTCGAAGGCTCCACCGAGATGCTGGAAACCGGCATCAAGGTCATCGACCTCCTCACCCCCTACATCAAGGGTGGAAAGATCGGCCTCTTCGGCGGCGCCGGCGTGGGCAAGACCGTTCTGATCCAGGAAATGATCACCCGTGTGGCCCGCAACTTCGGTGGTACCTCGGTATTCGCCGGCGTCGGCGAGCGTACCCGTGAGGGCAACGACCTCTGGGTTGAAATGGAAGAGGCAGGCGTCCTCAAGGACACCGCCCTTGTGTTCGGCCAGATGGATGAGCCGCCGGGAACGCGCCTCCGCGTGGCCCTGTCCGCGCTGACCATGGCGGAGTACTTCCGCGATGTCCAGAACCAGGACGTGCTGCTCTTCATCGACAACATCTTCCGCTTCACGCAGGCAGGTTCCGAGGTCTCCACCCTCCTCGGCCGCATGCCCTCCGCCGTGGGCTACCAGCCGAACCTGGCTGACGAGATGGGCCTCCTGCAGGAGCGCATCACCTCCACCAAGGGCCACTCCATCACCTCGATGCAGGCCATCTACGTCCCCGCGGATGACTACACCGACCCGGCCCCGGCAACTACCTTTGCGCACCTGGACGCGACCACGGAACTTTCCCGTGAAATCGCCTCCCGTGGCCTGTACCCGGCAGTTGACCCGCTGACGTCCACCTCCCGCATCCTGGACCCCCAGTACATCGGCAAGGACCACTACAACACGGCTGTCCGTGTCAAGCAGATCCTGCAGAAGAACAAGGAACTCCAGGACATCATCGCCATCCTCGGCGTTGACGAACTCTCCGAAGAGGACAAGATCGTCGTGTCGCGTGCACGCCGCATCCAGCAGTTCCTCTCGCAGAACACCTACACCGCCAAGCAGTTCACCGGCGTCGAAGGTTCCACGGTTTCCATCAAGGACACCGTCGAAGGCTTCTCCGCCATCTGCGATGGCGAGCTCGACCACATCGCAGAGCAGGCGTTCTTCAACGTCGGCGGCCTGGATGACGTAGAGCGCCAGTGGGCCAAGATCCAGGAACAGACCAAGTAATATGGCTGAGCTTGAGGTTGAGATTGTCGCAGCGGACCACTTTGTGTGGTCCGGAGCGGCCAAGATGGTCAAGGCCCGCACCAGCGATGGTGAAATCGGAATCCTGCCCGGCCACTCGCCCCTGCTGGCGATCCTGGCCGAGGGTGAACTGGCCATCCAGCCGGTTTCGGGAGACCGGATTGCGGTAGAGGTTGACGGCGGGTTCTTCTCCGTCGACAACAACCGTGTGGTTATCGTTGCTGACAACGCCCAGCTGGGCGGCTCGGCTACCGCTGGGATCCGCTAGCATCACTTTGATGGACGCACCGGGTCTGTTCATCGCCTTGGCAGTCGCTTTTGGATTGCTGATATTTGCACTGTGCCTTTCGGGGGTGCGCCGCTTCAATCTGCGGCGTGCCCTCGGCACGGTGGACGCCTCCATTTGCATGGCTGGAAACAGCTGGCAGATGGGGGTTTGTCGTTATCAGGACAACGACCTTGAATGGTTCCGGCTGCTCTCCCTTAGCGTGCGGCCCAAGCACAAGTTCAAACGGCATTCCCTGGAACTGCTCGGCCGGCGGACGCCCACGGAGGCCGAGGCTGTCAAGGTGCAGCCCGACGTCGTCATTGTTGAACTGCGGTACGAAGGCCAGGACATGCGCCTCGCCATGAACTTCGACGCCTACACGGGCCTCTCTTCCTGGCTGGAAGCCGGCCCGGTCATCGGCATTGGGACTTGGCGCTAGCCAACGTGGACTGGTTCTTCGACATCCGGCTCATCGACGGGCCGCTATATTGGGCTTCCCTCGCCCTTGGGGTGGCCGGTGCCGCGTACCTTCTGCTGCCCCCGTCCGCCGTCGCCAGGCGGAGCTGGTTCTTGAAAGTCATTGCGGTTGCGGCTGCCGCCTTCGCCCTCGTGGCTTCCACCCACTGGGCTCTCATCAACGTTTTCTCGATCTTCCCGGAAAACATTCCCGATACCGTCCTCCTGTGGGTGGTGCCCGGCGTGGCCGCCCTGATCCTCCTCCTCCTGAGGATGCCCCGAAACACGTGGCGCCGGCGTGCGGCCGGATTGGTGGCCGCCCTTTTGGTGACGGCACTTTCGGCAGTGCAGATCAACGCCTATTTCGGCCTCAATAAGACGGTCAGCGATCTCTTCGGCACAGCACTCGCGAGGATTCCGACGCTGGAGCAGGAGCTGATGCGGCAGCCGGGACAGTCCGACGGCGCTACCCTCCGCGGGTGGGTGCCGCAAGGGGACGTCCCTGCCGAAGGCGAGCTGCGGAAGGCCTTCATCCCGGGGGAAAAGTCCGGGATGAGCGCCCGGGACGCGTACATCTACCTGCCGCCCGCCTACTTCGCCAAAAACCGGCCAGCCCTGCCGGTGCTGGTCCTGATCGCCGGACAGCCGGGCGGCCCCGCGGACTGGCTGACCGGCGGTGCCCTGGGCGGGCACATGAATTCCTTTGCGGCGGCGCACGGCGGCCTGGCACCGGTGGTGGTGATCCCCGATCCCAACGGCTCGCAGTCTGCCAACACCATGTGCATGGACAGCCAGATAGCGCAGGCTGACACCTACTTGTCACGTGACGTGCCGGCCTGGATCAGTTCCACCCTGGCCGTGGACACCAACCATAGTCAGTGGGCCATTGGCGGCTTTTCCTTTGGCGGCACCTGTGCCCTGCAGATGGGAACCCGGCACCCGGATCTCTTTCCGGCTGTCCTTTCGTTCTCCGGGGAAGCTGAACCGGCCATCGCCAAGGAGCGGCAAAAAACCATTGACGCTGCCTTTCCGGGGAGGCCGGAGGAATTTGAGCGGCAAACCCCCCTGGCCATCATGAAGGAACAGCGCTTCGAATCCAGCGGCCTGTACTTGACTGCCGGACAGAACGACCCAGAATTTGTGGGTTATCTCCGTACCCTGGCCGCCGCGGCACGGGAGGCCGGCTTTGACGTCCGCGCCTACGAGGTGGAACAAACAGGCCACTCCTGGGACACGTCCTCCAAGCGCCTAGCCGATGCCCTGGAGTTCCTGGCCGCCCGGTGGGGGATGGGGCAATGACAACGGGACATAAGGTCCGGACAGGATCGCTCGCCTGGGCAACGGTGGTCCGCCCGACACTCGACCGTGCCATCAGTGCCCTGAAGTCAATGCCCTTCTCCGTGGCGGTCCTGCTCGTGTTCCTCGCCACCGGTGCTGTCACCGGCAGCTTCCTTGCCGGGCCCCCGGAGCAGTTGCTGGACGGTGCAGGCGTCAGCGGACCGGGGCTGCGGGCCGGCAACTGGTGGTGCCTGTTCACCAGCCTCTTCTTCGCCACGAACCCGCTGGCCTATATTTCCGCGTCGCTGATGATCCTCCTGCTGCTGGGGCTTGCCGAGCGGAAACTGGGAACCGTCGCAGCGGCCGCCTTCTTTTTCGGAGGACAGTTCGGTGCCGTAACGCTCTTCCTGCTGATCACGCAACTGGCGGGATACGTCGGGGACGGGTGGCTCGACCGGATGGCCGACGACATCCTGATCGGACCCTACCCTGCGGTCCTCGCGGCAGGTCTGGCAGCCTCCGGCCGGCTGCCGGTCCTCTGGCAACGCCGGCTCCGGACAGCTGTGCTGTCCATCTCCCTGCTGCTGGTGCTGTACATCGGGCATGCAGAAACGGTGATCGGCCTGATCGGTGCCATCCTGGGACTCCTGGCCGGCTGGTGGATCCAGGGTGATCGCGGCCAGCTCCACCGGCACCGGTCAACCGGCCGCGAAGCACGGAACCTGCTGGCCCTGACGGTGGCAGTCTTTGCGGTGGGGCCCATCCTCACCGGAATCGCCCGGTCACCCACAGGCCCGCTGGCGCTCCTGCGCGACGTAGTCCTCAACCCGATGCCAACCCTGAGCCAACTGGAGTTCAACTGCGGCGCAACCGTGGAGTCGTCCTGCCTTGAAGCGGGCCGGGCAGGCTTTGCCGGGCCCTTCGGACTCGCGCTTGCGGTGGTTCCGGTCATCCTGCTGCTGATCTGTGCGGACGGCATGCGCCGCGGCCGGCGCCTGGCCCTGAACATCGCCATTGTCATCCAGCTTGCGGTCACAGCCCTTGCCGGCGTCTATCTTGCGCTGTTCGCACTGATCCCGTCCAGGCCGCACAGCGCGTCCGCCACACCCATGGCCTCGGCGTTTGCCCATGTGCTTCCCCTGGTGTTCGTCCCCCTGCTCCTGGCGGTCCTTTTGTGGCTCAACCGGCGCCAGTTCCGCGTCCAGACGCGGCCTGCTGCCCGCCGGACGCTGGCCGCAGTCGTGGGAGGAACATGGCTTGTCCTCGCCGGAGCATACGCGGCGGCCTGGTTCTGGGCCGGCGGTCTGCTACGCGACGGCGGCATCCTGGCGCTCTTTGCAGAGCTTGCGCGCCAGTACGTCCCGGTTCCCATCCCGCAGTACTACCACCGGGTGTTCGCCGACCGGAACAACCTGGAAGCGGTGCTCTTTGCCTATTCCGGACCCGTGTTCTGGGTTGTCGCGCTGGTCAGCGTGTGGTGGGCCCTGCTCAGCGGCCACCACGGCAACGACTCCGGACGGCAGGACAGGATCAAAGCACGCGCCCTGCTCCACCAGGGCGGCGGACCCCTGTCCTGGATGGCGCTGTGGGAACCCAACACGTACTGGTTCAGCCCCGACGGCCGCGGCGCCGTGGCGTTCCAGCGGCACGGCAGCGTGGCTCTGACACTGGGCGGGGCTTTCGGGCCGCAAACTGCACAAGGGCGCGTGACCGAGGGTTTCCTTGACTACTGCAGCCACGAAGGCCTCATCCCTGCGCTCTACTCCTGCGATGATTCGCTCTGGCCGATGCTGCGGGAACGCGGTTTTTCCAGGGTTGCCGTTGCCCAGGAGACCCGGCTGGCCGTCCGTGAACTCGAATTCAAGGGCAAGGAGTGGCAGAACGTCCGGACCGCACTGAACAGGGCAGCCAAGCTGGGGGTTCAGGCTGTTTGGGGAACGTACCAGTCCCTGCCGCCGGCGCTGCGGTCCAAGCTGATCGAGGTCTCCGAGGAATGGGCGGCCGGAAAGACCGTTCCCGAAATGGGTTTTACCCTCGGCGGCATCGACGAGCTCGATGACCCGGAGGTGCTGTGCTGCCTTGCCGTGGATGCCGGCGGCACGGTCCACGGGGTGACCAGCTGGTTGCCGGTTTATGACGGCGGGGTCCTGGTCAGCAGGACGCTTGACGTCATGCGCCGCGGCGCCGACGGATTTCCCGGGGTCATGGAATTCCTCATCGCCTCTGCCGTGCTTGAGCTGCGCAGTTCGGTTGAGGTGATCTCGCTCTCGGGCTCACCGCTGGCCAGCCTTCCCGAATCCCCTGCCGGTGACGGCTCCCGTTCTGAGGCCCCCGGTGAAGGCGAAGCGGACAACCTGGTCCGGATACTCGACCTCGTGGGCCACGCACTGGAACCCGTCTACGGATTCCGCTCCCTGGCCGCATTCAAGTCGCGCTTCAAACCCGAATACCGTGCGCTTTACCTGTATTACCAGGACGCGTTGTATCTGCCGGCGATCGGCCGGGCATTGACCCGCGCGTACCTGCCCGGGCTTTCCCTTCCGCAGGGCGCCCGCCTGGTGCGCAAATTGGTGAAATAGCTGTCCTGATTAACAACAATGGTCCCCGGCATAATTGCCGGGGACCATTGTTTCGCTGCCCGGCCGCAGCTGCGGCCGGAATGCGGGACTAGACCAGCGTTACGCCGGTAGCCTGGGGACCCTTGGCGCCCTGGCCGATTTCGAACTGAACGCGCTGGTTCTCGTCGAGGGTCTTGAAGCCGCCGGTCTGGATTTCGGAGTAGTGGACAAAAACGTCCCCATCCGAGTCATCCGGGGTAATGAAGCCGAAGCCCTTTTCAGCGTTGAACCACTTGACGGTTCCCTGTGCCATTTATTTCTCCTCATTATGGAACTTTTTAAGATCGGCACACCTCGTGCCGGCCTTGGTCACTCCGCGAGAAGAATCCTGAATTACCGTCCCGGAAAGGGAAGCGGCGTTGCAGGAGCTTCGCGCTCGCAACATGTCTTGCGAGCATGAAAAACACCTACACAAAGACTGAGACAAGAATTTCATGCCCGTTCCCGCAGGTCAACGGTTTGCACGGGGAAACGGACAAATTTTCGGCAAAAGACAGGTTAATGCGCATGTCAGGAGCTTATTCAACCGGGGTTTGAACACCTTGGCCCTGCGGTCAGAAAAGCCGTGACTCGCTGTCGTCAACGCCGCGCATGGCATCGTAGTCCAGGGTCACGCAGTCGATCCCGCGGTCGTTGGCAAGGACCTTTGCCTGCGGCTTGATTTGCTGGGCCGCAAAAATCCCGCGGACCGGGGCAAGGAGGGGGTCGCGGTTGAGCAGTTCGAGGTACCGCGTCAACTGTTCCACCCCGTCGATGTCACCGCGGCGCTTCAGCTCAATGGCCACAGTGGCGCCCTCAGCGTCGCGTGCAAGGATGTCCACCGGGCCGATGGCGGTGAAGTATTCCCGGCGGATGAGGGAGTAGCCGGCTCCAAGTGTTTCAATCTGTTCCGCCAGCAGGCGCTGCAGGTCCGCTTCCACGCCGTCCTTGATCAGCCCGGGGTCCACGCCGAGGTCGTGGGAGGACTCGTCGAGTTTTTCGTGGATGTTGATGATGAGCCGGTCGTCGGTTTTGGCGGACTGGACGGTCCACTGCTCCACCACCCCGAGTTCGAGGTCCACGTCCTCGGGGGAAATCACCCTGAGCGTGGCCGGCGGACTCATCCAGTTGAGCGGTTTGTAGGAACCGCCGTCGGAGTGGACCAGGACGGAGCCGTCGGCCTTCACCAGCAGGAGCCTGGTGGCAAGCGGGAGATGGGCTTTGAGCCGGCCAACATAATCAACGGAGCATCGGGCTATGACAAGTCGCACGCCGTACAGACTACCGTCTGCCGGGTTCAGGCTCCGCCGGCGGTCTCCGGGCGGCTGCGGCCGGCTCCGGCCGGTTGAGGAGCCTGCCGGCCCGCCGCTGGGGCAGAATGGAGGCATGCCGCGCTCCAACCGCCCCCGCCGTCCCGTTTCCGGAAAGGGTTCCGGGTCCGGAAGAGCGGGCGCCGGAAAGAAGGGCGGCCAGGACGTCCCCGAACTCGACCTCGAACGGGCACGTGCCGGCATCGCGCGCCGGGAGACTGCGCCCGACGGCGAATGGATGGTCCGCACCATGACCGCCAAAAACGCCGAGAAAACCTACATCTGCCCCGAATGCTCCACCGCGGTGCTGCCCGGCGTCGCCCACCTGGTGGTCTGGAAGGATGACCACCTGTTCGGGGCCGCGGCCGGCCTGGCCGAACGGCGGCACTGGCACACCAACTGCTGGATGTCGCGCAGTTACCGCTACCGCTGACGGGCGGGCAAAGATGCGCCCGCTGTCGCTAAGCTGGCAGGCATGACTTTTGATCCGGCGTCGTACGAATTCCACCAGGCCGCAGGGCCCGCTCCCATCCGTGCCTCAACCGTGCTGCCCGCCAAACGCGAGCTGGTGAAGCTGGACACGGAAGACGGACACACCCTGGTGGCCGAGCTGGCGCTGCCGGAATCCGGCCCCGTGAATGCCACGTTGATCACCCTGCATCCCCTTCCAACGCACGGCGGCTTCATGGACTCGCATGTCTACCGCAAGGCGTCCTACCGGCTGCCGGCGCTTGCCGGCATCGCCGTGCTGCGGTTCAATACCCGCGGAACCGCGTCCCCGCACGGAACCAGCAGCGGGGCCTTCGACGAGGGCGTCGGGGAACGCCATGACATGGAGGCCGCGGTGCGCTTCGCCGTCGAACGCGGCCTGCCCAACCGCTGGCTGGTGGGATGGTCTTTCGGCACGGAACTCGCCCTGATGTACGGAGCCGTGGAACCCGTGGCGTCCCTGGTTGAGGGCGCGGTCCTGCTCTCGCCCCCGCTGCACCGCGCCACAGATGAGCACCTGCGCCTCTGGGCCGCATCAGGAAAGCCGCTCACGGTCCTGGTGCCGGAGCACGATGACTTCCTCAAGCCGGACGAGGCCGCAGCCCGCTTCAGCCTGGTCCCGCAGGCCCGCGTGGTGGGCGTGGACGGCGCCAAGCACCTGTGGGTGGGGGAGAAGTACGCCTCCCGGGTGCTCAACGAAATTGTGGATGAGGTCACCGAGGCGGGATCGGGCGCCGCCGGACTGCCGCACGAATGGAACGGGCCCGCGGCAACAGCGTCAGCCTAGGGAACGGCTGGGGCCGGGTCCGGTGACGCACACTTAGTGCTGGTCCTGCCTGACGATGTAGATCTCCCTGACCAGCAGCAGGACGGCGGCCGCCGTCGGAATGGCGATCAGCGCGCCGAGCACGCCCAGCAGGCTGCCGCCGGCAATGACTGAAATGACGGCCACGGCGCCGGGGACCGCCACGGCCTTCTGCATGATGCGCGGCGAGATGAAGTAGGCCTCGAACTGCAGGTAGGCGAAGTAGCAGATCCCGTACACCGCTGCCGCCTGCCAGCCCTCGGTGAGCGAAACCAGCAGTACCACGATCCCCGCGATCATGCCGCCTACCAGCGGAATGAACGCGAGCAGGGCCACCACGAACGCCAGCAGCAGGGCGAAAGGGATGCCCACGATGGACATCACGATGAAGGCGAAGGTGGCGTTCAGGAGGGCAACCACCGCCTGGCCGATCACGTAGTTGCCCACCGATCGGGTGATTTCCTCGGACAGCGCTTCAACGCGGTGCCGCCGGGAACGCGGCGCCAGCCGGTAGCCCCACTTCTTCATTGCGGGCAGGGCAGCGAGGAAGTACAGGCTCAACACCAGGACGATCAGGGTGCCGAAGAGGCCGTTGGCCACGGTGGAGCCAAAGCCCACCACGCCCCCGAAAATCCCGCCCATCGCGGCGGGGTCGTTGACGAACTTCTCCAGTTCCTCTGTGATCCGGTCGCGCACGCCGAACTGGTCATCCAGGCTGCGGAAAAAGTCGGAGTCGATGAAGTCCCGGATCCACACCGGTGCCTGCTCGACGATCTGGGTGACCTGCTCCACGATGGTGGGAATGAGCGTGGCAAAAAAGCCGACGACGGCGCTTATCAGCACCGTGACGGACACCAGGATTCCGGCGGGGCGGGGGATCTTCCGGCTTTCCAGCCAGCCGACCACAGGTTCCAGCCCCAGCGCGATGAACAGCGCAGCCACAATCCACAGCAGCAGCTGCGTGGTGTTGGAGCCGATCCAGTAGACCAGCAGGGCAAGTCCGACGCCCACCGTGCCCATGAAGCCCAGATAAAGGGGATGCTGCGGCGAGATCCGGGGGCCGGGGCTGCCGAACTGCGGCTGTACCGCGCTGTCCCGGCTGGCGTCTTCCCCGTTCTGGCGGGAGTACTCCGGCGGCATTTCAAACCGGAGCCTGGGTTGGGCGCCGGGGAGTGGCTGGCGCAGGCGGTGAAGCAGCAGCCCGAGGGCGGCCGCGGCGGGCCTCTTCCGGCGGGCAGCTGCGGGACCCTGCGGAGCGGCTGCCGGCGGCTGCCCACCCCCCGGGTTCTCTGGCGCCGCGGAGGATTCGTCCGTCTTGTCAGTCACTGGTTTTAAGGGCCTGTTCCGTTGATGGCACCGCGTCGGCGGGCCGGTGTGATGATCATCGCAAACACTATCAGCAGCCTTGTCAACAGCAGCGGAACGGCCCGGCCGGCGACCCGCTGGCGGTCCTCGCAGAAGCCCCGATCCGGGCCTTCGATAACAAAACGGATACTATTGAAAGGAAACCCCCGCTGATGATAGGTGTTCCCTTGCGTTTAAAGACTGCAGTCGCACTCGTGCTGCTCGGCCTCCTGACACTTCTGGCCGGCATCGGCCAGAGAACCATCTGGGCCCCCTCCGAGACTTTTACGGCCGCCGCTCCGGTGGATGCTGCCGAGGCCCCGCTGACCGTGATCGACCAAAACCTGCGCACCCTTCACGGCGGGACCGTCAAGATCAAGATCGAGGGCGACGGCAACTTCCTCCTGGCAGCGGGCCGGCCGGACGACGTGGAGGCGTGGGTGGGCCAGACTGCGCACAACACCATCACCGGCGTGTCCGGGGACGAGAAGTCGCTGCTGGTTGAACACGCCGACGGCGAAGCCACCGCGCCCAACCCCGCCGGCTCGGACCTCTGGGTTTCCACCGAGAATGCGAGCAGCGAGCTTGAATACTCGTGGACAGCACCGGCGGACGGCGACTGGACCCTCCTGCTCGCCTCCGACGGAACCAAGCCGGCGCCGGCCACCGTTTCCATGACGTTCCCCAACGACACGTCCACCCCGTGGGCCATCCCGCTGATCATCCTCGGCTCGCTGCTGATCCTGGGTGGAATCGCCCTGGCCCTGCTCTCCGCCCGCAAGCGCAACGGCGAAGGCGACGGCAAGGGCAGCGGCTTTGCGCAGCGCGCCCGGGCCCGCAATGAGGCACGGTCCTCGCGGGTAACCATGGCGGCCGCCGGAGTAGTGGCTGTTGCCGTCGTGGCCGGAACCGGTGCCGCCGCCAGCGCCACATCGCCGGCGCCTTCCCCGGATCCGTCTTCCGCAGCTTCGCCTGCCGCGCAGGGGCAGTCCGGTCCGCCCGTCCTGCTGGATGCCCAGTTCCGCAGGATCCTGGAACAGGTTTCCAGCGCCGTTGACGCCGGCGATGCCGCAAAGGATGCGGCCAAGCTCGCGGACCGCGTGGGCGGCACTGAGCTTGAGGTCCGCACCCAGAATTACAAGATCCGCTCCCAGGTGGGCTCCTACGAGCCCCGCATGCCGGTCCGCTCCACCAAGCTGCTCACCACCGTGGTGACCAGCGACCGCGAGTGGCCGAGGTCCGTTATGGCGGTGACCCAGGGCGACGGCAACGTGGTGCCGCAGCTGCTGACCTTGGTCCAGCCCTCTCCGCGCGAGAACTACAAGCTGGTGGAAACCAACCCGCTGCAGCCCGGAACCACCTTCCCCACCATCAACCGGGACGGCACGGAGACCCTGGCCGCGGGCGACAAGACCGGCCTGCTCTACAGCGGCGAGGAGGCCATGTCCGGCCTTGCCGACCGACTGACCACCGCTGAGTCCGCCTACAAGGACAAGCTCGTGGAAGGGGAGTCCTCGCCGTACATTGCGGACACCCTGTCCTACCAGGCCGAGGTGGTGAAGGCCGGCGAGAACGGCAACTTCTCCTTCACCCACAAGGTGGCTCCGGAAAATACGGTTGTTTTCCGGACGGCTGACGGCGGCGCCCTGGTCCTGGGCCGGATCAACTTCGGCTTCGAGGGAACCCCCAAGGCCGCAGGTGACAAGCTCACCATTGGTGACGATGCCGCAGCCCTGGCCGGCGGCAAGGAAACCACCACCGGCATGGTCCTGACCTTCGCCGAGTCCGTGGCCGTGTACGTGCCGCCGGCAGGGTCAACCGACCCGATGAAGCTCGTCGCGGCGACCCGCGGACTGACGGGGGCCAGCTTCAAGTAACCCCGGTTCCTTCAGTAGCCCCGGCAGCGGCCGGAGTGGCTAGAGTGGAAAGCATGAGTTCGCCAGCTTCCCGCCCAGTCCCTCCTGCCGCTGCCAACCTGCTTAACCTGCGCGGCGCCGTCGACCTTTCCACGCTGAAGCAGCGCCCCGCGTCCCCGGCCGGGACCGGAACGCCGCAGGGCGGAGCCCCCGATGCTCCTGGCTCGCCGGAACTGAAAGTCAACGTCACCGAAGGCAATTTCCAGCAGCTGGTGGAGCTGTCAGCGCAGGTGCCGGTTGTTTTTGCGCTCTGGGCCTCCTACTCGCCGGAGTCCGCAACCATGCTGGACGTCCTGGAGCGGGTGGTGGCAAGCTACGGCGGCCGCCTGGTCCTCGGCGCCGCGGACATCGAGGCGTTCCCGCAGTTGGCCCAGGCCTTCCAGGTGCAGGCCGTGCCCACCGCGGTGGCCGTCCTCAAGGGCCAACCCGTACCGCTCTTCCAGGGCGGCGCAGACGAACAGCAGGTCCGCAGCCTCTTTGACGAACTGCTGAAGGTGGCTGCGGCAAACGGCGTGACCGGCAGCCTGGGTGCCGGCGCGGCTGAAGACGACACCCCCGCGCCCCTGCCGCCGCTGCACCAGGCGGCTTTTGACGCCATCGAGGCGGGGGACTACGCCGCAGCAGCCGATGCCTACCGCCAGGCACTGACCGAGATGCCCTCGGACCACGAGGCGAAGGCCGGCCTGGCCCAGGTGGAGCTGATGGCCAGGCTGCAGCCGCTCTCCGCGCAGGACAGCGAAGCCCTGCGGGCGCTGGCGGCCAACGAACCGGACAACCTTGAGGCGCAGCTGGGCGTGGCGGACCTGGATGTGGCAGGCGGCCACGTGGAGGATGCGCTGAACCGGCTGGTCACCTTCATCGGCAGGAACTTCGGCCCGGAACGCGAAACTGCCCGCGTCCGCCTGCTGGAGCTGTTCGACGTGGTGGGGTCTGCCGACGAGCGGGTGGGCAAGGCGCGCCAGGCACTCGCGAGGGTCCTTTTCTAGTGCCGGCACTGTTCCAGCCGCTGAAGCTCCGGGGGCTGGAGCTCCAGCATCGCGGCTGGGTCTCACCCATGTGCCAGTACAGCTGCGATCCCGACGACGCCCCCGGCGTGCCGAACGACTGGCACCTGATGCATTTGGGGTCCTTCGCGGCCGGCGGCGCAGCGCTGATCCTCACCGAGGCAGCGGCCGTCAACGCCGAGGGCAGGATCAGTCCCCGGGACGCCGGGCTCTACAACGACGCACAGGCCGAGGCCTGGCAGCGGATCACGTCCTTCGTGCACCGCCACGGCCCGGCGGAGGCCAAGATCGGCGTGCAACTCGCCCATGCCGGCAGGAAGGGATCCACCTACTGGCCGTTTTCCGGCAGGCAGGGCAGCGTGCCGGAGTCCGACGGCGGCTGGACCACTGTGGGTCCCTCGGCATCGGCTTTTGACGGCTATGCCGTTCCCGCCGCGATGACGGAGGAACAGATCCGCGGCGTCATCGGCGACTTCGCCGCGGCTGCCGGACGTGCCCTGGACGCAGGCTTCGACACCATGGAAATCCATGCCGCCCACGGGTACCTGCTCCATCAGTTCCAAAGCCCGCTGATCAATACCCGCGACGACCAGTGGGGCGGGGACGAAGCCGGCAGGAACCGACTGATGCTCGCCGTGGTGGACGCGGTACGGGCGGTCATTCCGGAGTCCATGCCGCTGCTCCTGAGGATCTCCGCCAGCGACTGGGCGGACGGCGGTGTGGACCTTGCCGCTTCCGTGCGCCTGGCCCGGCAGGCAGCCGAACACGGGGTGGACCTCATCGACGTTTCCAGCGGGGGTGCCGTGGCTCATCAGCACATCAAGGCCGGCCCCGGCTACCAGACCGGGTTTTCCGCCGCCATCCGCAAGGAAGCCGGAGTGGCCACCGGGACCGTTGGCCTGCTCACCTCCGCCGGGCAGGCAGAACACGCCCTTGCCACGGGACAGGCTGACGGCGTCCTCATTGCCAGGGCAGCGCTGCGGGACCCGCACTGGTGGCTGCGGGCCGCCTTCGAACTGGGCCACGACATTGCGTGGCCGCCGCAATACGAACGGGCCGTTCCCCGGCATTCATTCTGATGTCCGGCTCGATGGAGGCCCGCCGGCAGCACAAAGGCGCAGCTGGATAAGGGGCGTCGCCACGCCTTGTTCACTCCTCCTGCGGGAGGACCCCGAAGGGGTGGGCTGAGGGCTACGCTGGCTTCATGACTGCTCCGCAACCCGAGCCGGCGCTGCCACCGGACCCGGCCGCGCTTCCCGGCCCTGCGGCACACCTGCCTGCCTTGTCCATCAGGGGCCTGGCCAAGCGCTTCGGCGGCAAAATCGCCGTGGACGGCATCAGCCTGGACGTGCCGGCAGGTTCCTTCTACGGGATTGTGGGCCCCAACGGTGCCGGCAAGACCACCACGCTGTCCATGGCCACCGGCCTGCTTCGCCCGGACTTTGGCACAGCGGTGGTCCATGGCGTGGACGTGTGGCAGCGGCCGCTGGAAGCCAAACGGCTAATGGGCATCCTTCCGGACGGCGTGCGGCTGTTTGACAGGCTGACCGGGGAACAGCTGATCACCTACGCCGGGCTGCTGCGGGGAATGGACAAGGATGTCGTGGCCACGCGCGTTGCGGACCTGCTCGCGGCCATGGACCTCCAGGATGACGCCGGCACACTGGTGGTGGACTACTCCGCCGGCATGACCAAGAAGGTCGCGCTGGCCTCCGCCCTGATCCACGCGCCCCGGCTCCTGGTCCTGGATGAACCCTTCGAGGCGGTGGACCCCATCTCCGCGGCCAACATCCGCTCGATCCTGGACAAGTATGTTGCCTCCGGCGGCACCGTCATGGTGTCCAGCCACGTCATGGACCTGGTCCAGCGGATGTGCGACCACGTGGCAGTGGTGGCCGGCGGCCGGCTGCTGGCTGCGGGAACGGTGGACGAGGTGCGCGCCGGGGCAACACTTGAGGACCGGTTCGTCCAGCTGGTTGGCGGCCGCAGCCACACGGAGGGCCTGGAATGGTTGCGCACCTCCTGAGGCTCAAGCTCACCCTGCTGCGCAACGGCCTGCGCCGCAGCCCCTTGCAGCTGGTGGGCATGGCCTTCGCCGGACTGTATGCGCTCGGCCTGGTGGGCATGCTGGTGGTGGTCCTGGTACTGCTGCGCAACGCGCCGCACGATCTCGCCTACGCCGCCGTGGTGCTGGGCGGGTCCGCTGCCATCCTGGGCTGGGGAATCGTGCCGGTGGTGGCGTCGGCAACGGACATGACGCTGGACCCTGCGCGCTTCACAACCTTCGCCATCCCCATGAACCAGATGCTGGCGGGACTGGCCCTGGGCGGCCTGATCGGAATTCCCGGGCTCGCAACGTCCCTCGTTGCCCTGGCCACGGTGGTGACGTGGTCCCGGGCGGTCCTTCCCGCGCTCGCTGCCTTCGCCGGAGCAGTGCTGGGGGTGATGACCTGCGTGGTCATCGCCAAGGTGGTCACAACCGCGACGGCAAGCCTGGCAGCGTCACGGCGCTTCAAGGACATCAGCGCCGTCGCCTTCATGGTGCCCCTGGTCCTGATGGGACCCATCGTGGCCGGGGTAGGCCAGGGCATCTCCTCGTCCGCCGGATTCCTCCCCGGCTTTGCCCGGATGCTGTCCTGGACGCCGCTCGGGGCCCCATGGTCCATTGCCGGTGACGTCGCCGCCGGCGAGCCAGGCGCGGCAGCCCTGAAGCTGCTCCTGTCCGCGGCAACACTTGCCGCCCTGGCGTGGGCCTGGAAGGTCCTGCTGGAGCGGGCGCTGGTGACTCCTCCCTATGCGGGAAGCGGGAAGAGGAAAGGCGGCAAGCTGGGACTTTTGGAGGTCCTGCCCGCGGTCCCGGCCGGGGCGGTGATGGCCAGGTGCCTCACGTACTGGTTCCGGGACCCGCGGTATTCGGGCTCGCTTGTGGTGATCCCGTTGCTTCCCGTGGTGCTGCTGTTCCAGGGCAGCCAGACCGGGGATTACACCAGCCTGGCTTTCCTCGCCCCGATGTCCGCGTTCATCCTCGCCTGGTCCATCTCCGCCGATGTGTCCTATGACAACACCGCGTTCGCCCTCCACCTGGCCACGGGCGTCCGGGGCGTGGCGGACCGGCTGGGCCGTGCCCTGGCCTGCCTGGCGTTCGCCCTGCCGGTGGTGCTGGTGTTTGCGCTGGGGTACTCCGCCTTCACGGGGGACTGGGGTGCCCTGCCCGGCCAGCTGGGCCTCAGCCTGGGCGTCCTGTTCACCGGCCTGGGCCTGTCTTCGGTTGTCTCCGCACGCTACACCGTGGCCGTTCCCTTGCCGGGCGACAGCCCGTTCAAAAAACCGCCGGGCAATGTGGGGCAGACCCTCGCGGTCCAGTTCGGCGGACTGGTGCTCCTGATGGTCCTGGTCCTGCCGGAGGCCGGGCTCCTGGCCGCCCAGCTGGTCACCGGCAACCGGATCTTCGGCTGGATCAACCTTGGCGCAGGGACGGCCCTGGGCCTGTGCCTGTTCGTGGCAGGCGTGCGGCTGGGCGGAAAATGGCTGGATGCCCGCGGTCCCGAGCTCTTGGCCCAAGTGGCCGTCAACCGCTGAAAAACTTCGGAAAGGAAGAGCATGGAAGTAGTCATCCTCAACGGCAGCAAACAGATCGGTAAGCTCGCCGCTGACGCCATCGAGGAACTCCTGCGGCGCAAACCGGGTGCTGTCCTGGGCCTGGCAACGGGCTCGTCCCCGCTGCCCGTCTACGATGAGCTGGCCGCCCGGCACGACCGGGACGGCCTGGACTTTAGCCGGGCGCACGCATTTGCCCTGGACGAATACGTGGGCCTTCCTGCCGGCCATCCCGAGTCATACCGCGAAGTCATCCGGCGTGAATTCACCAACCGGGTGAACATCTCCCCGGAGAATGTGCACGGACCGGACGGGACAGCCGAGGACATTCCGGCGGCCTGCCGCGCCTACGAGGAAGCCATCAGCGCCGCCGGCGGAATCGACCTGCAGCTCCTGGGAGTGGGGACGGACGGCCACATCGCGTTCAACGAACCGGGGTCCTCCTTCACCTCCAGGACCCGCATCAAGAGCCTCGTCGAGCAGACACGCCGGGACAACGCCCGGTTCTTCAACAGCCTGGCCGAGGTCCCGCACCATGTCCTCACCCAGGGCCTCGGAACCATCATGGAGGCGCGGCATGTCATCCTGGTGGCAACGGGCGCGCGCAAGGCACAGGCGGTCCGCGACTTCGTGGAGGGTCCCGTCTCGGCCATCTGCCCGGCGTCGATCCTCCAGTTCCATCCGCACGCCACCGTCCTGCTGGACCAGGCCGCCGCCTCGGCGCTGAAGCTGGCGGATTTCTACCGTCACACCTATGACAACAAGCCCGCCTGGCAGGGCCTCTGACCACCGGCTGGCCGCTGGCTGACCGCGGGCCGGCAGCCAGGGTGCCCGGCGGAAAAGTACGACGGCGGCCGGTTCCGGGCGGCGCGGCGGCAGCGTCCGGCGTCGAACGTGGCCCCGCTCGAACGGCTAAGATGGTTCGCATGACTAGCATGACGGACCCTCTCGAGAACGACCCGATGCGCGAGCTTTCCGGGGCTGGATCGTCCACAGCCACCATTGAGCGCGAGGAACTGCGCCAGGAAGTGGAACCCGGGGACCGGGAGCGCTTTTCGCACTATGTGCGCAAGGAAAAGATCATGGAGTCCGCGCTGACCGGGGAGCCCGTCATCGCCCTGTGCGGCAAGGTCTGGACGCCGGGCCGGGACCCGCAGAAATTCCCGGTGTGCCCGATGTGCAAAGAGGTCTATGACGGCCTCCGCCCGGGCAACGACGGCGGCAAGGGTCCCGGAGGGGACTCGGGCAACAACAAATAGTGACGGAGACGCTCTTTGGCGGCCCCACCCTGCCTCCGGCTTATCCGGAACGCGCAGCCTGGGGAACCGCCCCGAAACTCCGTGCCTGGCAGCAGGAAGCGCTTGACCTCTACGTGAGCAACAGCCCCCGTGATTTCCTCGCGGTAGCAACCCCCGGCGCCGGCAAGACCACCTTTGCCCTCCGCGTGGCCTCCACGCTCATCGACTCCGGCGCCGTGAACAGGGTGACCATCGTGGCGCCCACGGACCACCTCAAGCGGCAGTGGGCGGATGCGGCGGCCAGGGTGGGAATCGCCATCGACCCCAACTTCAAGAACTCCGACGGCCAGCACGGCCGCGGCTTCATCGGGGTGGCCGTCACGTATGCCCAGGTGGCCAGCAAGCCGCTGCTGCACCGTGCCAAGACCGAGGCCGCCCGCACCCTGGTGATCCTGGACGAGATCCACCACGGTGGCGAGGCCCTGTCCTGGGGCGACGGCCTGCGCGAGGCGTTCGACCCCGCAGTGAGGCGCCTCTCCCTGACCGGTACGCCGTTCCGCTCGGACACCTCGCCCATCCCGTTCGTCGAGTATGCCGAGGACCGGGACGGGATCCGCCGCTCCAAGGCCGACTACACCTACGGCTACGGCAACGCCCTGCGGGACCACGTTGTCCGCCCGGTGATGTTTATGGCCTATTCGGGGCAGATGCGCTGGCGGACCAGTGCCGGTGAAGAGATGGCGGCGTCGCTGGGGGAGGCCGCGGTGACCAAGGACATCACGTCACACGCCTGGCGTACCGCCCTAAAC
The DNA here is from genome assembly GCF_048957775.1 of Pseudarthrobacter sp. CC4. NCBI lineage: Bacteria > Bacillati > Actinomycetota > Actinomycetes > Micrococcales > Micrococcaceae > Pseudarthrobacter > Pseudarthrobacter sp. CC4. Next base: position 220,919 of record NZ_JARCCZ010000003.1, read on the forward strand.
CCCGCAGGCGAGTGGATTCCGGCTGTCCTGGCCGGTGCGGACAAGCGCCTCAGCGAGGTCCGGCGGACCGTCCCCGACGCCGGCGGCCTGGTGATTGCCACTGACCACGAGGACGCGCGCGCGTACGCCGGGCAGCTCAAGAGGATCACCGGGGAGTCGCCCACGGTCATCCTTTCCGACGACGCGAAGGCGTCGAGCAAGATCGAGGAATTCACCGCCAGCGAGAAACGCTGGATGGTGGCGGTCCGGATGGTGTCCGAAGGCGTTGACGTGCCCCGGCTTTCCGTGGGCGTGTACGCCACATCGACTTCAACGCCGCTGTTTTTTGCCCAGGCTGTGGGGCGTTTCGTGCGTGCCCGCAAACGCGGGGAAACGGCGTCGGTCTTCCTGCCCTCGGTGCCGCAGCTGATGGCCCTGGCCAACTCCATGGAGGCGGAGCGGGACCATGCCCTGGACCGCCCCGAGAAGGAAGACGGGGACGGCCTGTTCAATCCCGAGGACTCGCTGATGGCCGAGGCCAACCGCGAGGACAAGGCGTCGGACAGCCTGACCAAGGGCAAGTTCGAGGCCCTGGATTCACAGGCGTCCTTTGACCGTGTGCTGTTCGACGGCGGCGAGTTCGGCACGGGCGGCGAAGTGGGGTCCGACGACGAGATGGACTTCCTGGGCATTCCCGGGCTGCTGGACGCGGAGCAGGTGGGCACGCTGCTGCGGCAGCGCCAGCATGAGCAGCTGAACCGCAAGAACCGGAAGGCTCCTGCGGCGGCCGAAACCCCGGCGCCGGCCGTCCCGGACCACCGGATGCTGATGGACCTCCGGAACGAGCTGGCCAAGAACGTGGCCGCCTGGTCAGCCCGGACCGGTACCCCCCACGGCGTGGTGCACACCAAGCTGCGGACGGTGTGCGGCGGACCGCCCGTTGCCCAGGCAAACGAGGAGCAGCTGCAGTCGCGTCTGCGGAAGCTCCAGGACTGGTTCATCGGCCGGAAGTAGCGGCCGAAGCCGCCAGGGACACTCAGGCGACGTCTACCCCGCCGAGTTCCATTTCGGCCACCGCGTCCTCCAGGTCCTCCGCGATCCCCGCGGTCAGGGACCGGAGGACGGTGACCGAGTAGCCTGCCTGGACGGCGTCCAGGGCGGTGGCCATGACGCAGTAGTCGGTGGCGATTCCCACCACCACAACGTCCTCGACGTCGTGGCTTTGCAGCCAGTCATCCAGCCCGATAGCGTCCTCGTCCGGGGCGAATTTTTCCTCGCCTGCCGGTCCGGGCAGGGCCCCGGGCCGGCGTTCCCCGGTGGGCACTGCGTCTTCAGGGGCCAGCAGGCCCTCGAAGCCGGAGTAGGCAGCGGCGAACTGGCCTTTCTGGAAATACGCCTGGATGTATTCGGTGTCGAGGTCCGGATGGAGTTCGGCGCCCCGGGTCCCGGCCACGCAGTGCGGCGGCCAGCTGTCCTTGAAGTCCGGTGTGTCGGAGAAGTGGGCGCCCGGGTCGATGTGCCAGTCCTGGGTGGCCACGATGTGGTCGAACTCGCCGTGGTGGGCGTCCACGTATTCGCTGATGGCGCCGGCAACGTCCGCACCGCCGGATACGGCGAGCGAGCCGCCTTCACAGAAATCGTTCTGGACGTCGACGATGATCAGTGCGCGGGACATCAGTCCTCCTCAGTTGTCTTCATAGAGAGTCGGGATGGCGGCTTCACCGCGCTGCAGGCGGTTAACCACCGGGGGGAGTTCCGCCATGGAATCAGCATGGCGCTGGCGTGCGCGAAGCACCCCTTCATGGCCGGTCCAGCCCGGCATCACCTCGCCGTTCTTCATGAACTGCTGGAGCAGCGGGCGGTCATTGCCGTCATCCTCGGGCCGGTGCCCCACGCCCACCACTTCGGCAGTGGCGATGCCGCGTTCATCCAGCTTGCGCAGCGCGTATTTGCGGCCGCCCACACTGGCCTTGTTCTTGGCCGCCTTGGCGACGGAGACGAAGTTTCCGTCATCGTCCGTGCGGCTGACCAGTTTGTAGACCATGCTGGCGGTGGGTGCGCCCGAGCCGGTGACCAGCGAGGTGCCCACCCCGTAGGAATCGACCGGGGCGGACTGCAGGGCCGCAATGGCGTACTCGTCGAGGTCGGACGTGACCACGATCTTGGTGTTCTCGTTGCCGAGGTCGTCCAGCAGGCGGCGCACCCACTGGGCCTGCGCAACCAGGTCCCCGGAATCCAGGCGGACCGCTCCCAGCCGGGGACCGGCAAGGTCCACTGCCGTGCGGACGGCCGCTTCGACGTCGTACGTGTCCACCAGCAGGGACGTATGGTGCCCGAGGGACGCAATCTGCGCCTCGAACGCGTCGCGTTCGGTGTCGTGCAGGAGGGTGAAGGAGTGGGCGGCGGTGCCCACCGTCTTGATCCCGTAGCGGATGCCGGCCTCGAGGTTGGAGGTGCTGTCGAACCCGGCAATGATGGCCGCCCTGGCGGAGGCGGTGGCCGCTTCCTCGTGGGTGCGCCGGGAGCCCATCTCGATGCAGGGCCGGCCTCCGGCGGCACTGACCATGCGGGACGCGGCAGAGGCGATGGCGCTGTCGTGGTTCAGCACGGACAGCAGGTAGGTCTCCAGCATGCAGGCTTCGGCGAAGGTGGCTTCGACGATCAGGATGGGGGAATTGGGAAAGTACGCTTCACCCTCCGGGTAGCCCCAGATATCCCCGGAGAAACGGTAGGAGGCCAGGTATTCGAGGGTCTGGGCATTGACTACCTTGGTGCGCTCCAGGAACTCCAGCTCCGCTTCCCCGAAACGGAAGTTGGCGATGCCCTCAAGCAACCGTCCGGTGCCGGCCACGATCCCATAGCGCCGGCCGTCCGGCAGGCGGCGGGCGAACGCCTCGAACACCGATTTGCGGTGCGCGGCCCCCGAGTGGAGCGACGCCTGCAGCATGGTCAGCTCGTAGTGGTCGGTGTAGAAAGACGTGCGGGGATGGTCCCAGCCGGCGGAGGTACTCACGAAAGTTACTCTAGTCCCCACCGGCTCCCGCGTCTCGCTTCGCTTCGCCGCGGGGCCCTCGCCGGTGTGGGCCCACCCACCGGCTCCCGCGTCTCGCTCCGCTTCGCCGCGGGGCCCGGGCCCATCATCCCCATAGAATGGATAGATGACCATAAGCGTTGCGCCCGGCCCCGATACACGGGAGGGCACCCGGACCGGAACAGCGGAATCCACCGATTCCCTGACGGCACCGGACATCCCCTGGAACCTGGTGATCTGGAACGATCCCGTCAACCTCATGAGTTATGTGAGCTACGTTTTCCAGAGCTACTTTGGCTACTCGGAGAGCAAGGCGAACAAGCTCATGATGGAGGTCCACAAGAAGGGCCGGTCCATTGTTGCCTCCGGCAGCAAGGAGCAGGTGGAGCGCCACGCGGTGGCTATGCACGGTTTTGGCCTGTGGGCGACGGTGGAGAAGGCCAGCGGCGGGAACGGCGGCAGCACCCGCAAATCCGGCGGACCGGGCCAGGGCAAGGGGAAACGTGGCTAAGGCATTCAAGTACGGACTCAAGGGCATTACCGGCTATCTTGAGCCTGCGGAGCGGGACCTGCTGCGCAGCCTGATCAGTGACGTCATTTCCATGCTGCAGCCGGAGGAACGGACGGGGCAGGATCCGCTGGCCGCCCTGATCGGCCTGGACATGGACGTCGCCGAGCCTTCGGACCGCGCCGTTAAGCGGCTCCTTCCCAACGTCATGAAGGACGACGCCGGCGCGTCCCTTGAGTTCCGCCAGCTCACCGAGCGGTCGCTGCGGGAGACAAAGATCGGCGCCCTGCAGGCGGCCGCCCTGGACCTGGACAAGGACGAGATTGTGCTGACGCCCGAGGGGGCGAATCACTGGTCCATGGCGCTGAACGACGTCCGGCTTGTCCTGGCCGAGCGGCTGGACATCCAGGATGAGGAGGATGCCGAACATGTCCACCTCATGCAGGACTGGTCCCAGGCGGAGGACGTGGAAAGCTACCTGGCGCTGGTCTACAACTTCGCCACCTGGCTCCAGGAATCACTGGTCCAGGCCATGCTGCAGTCCCTGGACGCCCGCCGATGAGCGGCGCAGGCCGGTCTCCGTCCCCGTGCTGTGACACACCAGACATGAGCTGCTGGCCACAAGATCACCGCCGGGGCTGCAGGGAAGCCCTATCCTCGAATAATCATGAGTAGAGCCTCGAGCATTGATCCGCCGGCAGGCGCTGCAGCCGGGTCCGCCGCAAGCGACATCCCTGCCGCCGCCGTGGAGTCACGGCCCATCGGTGTCTTTGACTCCGGCGTGGGCGGCCTGACGGTGGCACGGTCCATCATCGACCAGCTGCCCAATGAGTCCATCCTCTACGTGGGGGACACGGCGCACGGGCCCTATGGCCCCCTGCCCATCGCGGAGGTGCGGGCAAACGCCCTCGGTGTGATGGACGAACTCGTGGACTCCGGCGTCAAGCTGCTCACCATCGCCTGCAACTCGGCGTCGGCCGCTGTCCTGCGCGACGCCCGGGAGCGCTACACGGCCAAGTACGGCATCCCGGTCATCGAGGTCATCCAGCCGGCGGTGCGGCGTGCCGTTGCCGCTACCCGCAGCGGACGGGTCGGCGTGATCGGCACCTCCGCCACGGTAGGGTCCCGGGCCTACGAGGACACGTTTGCCGCGGCTCCCGACCTGGCGATCACCTCGGTGGCGTGCCCTGAGTTCGTCAGCTATGTGGAGGCCGGCGTCACCACCGGACCGGCCCTTCTTGCTGTTGCCGAGGAGTACCTTGCACCCCTCAAGGCGGCCGGCGTGGACACGGTGGTCCTGGGCTGCACGCACTACCCGCTGCTCACGGGGGTCATCTCCTACGTCATGGGAGCGGACGTGACCCTCGTGTCCAGCGCCGAAGAGACCGCCAAGGACGTCTACCGCGCCCTGGCCACCCACGGTCTCCAGCGCACGGACGCCACGCCCCCGGAACACCACTTTGTGGCCACCGGCGACGCCGGCCAGTTCGAGGCCCTGGCCAGGCGGTTCCTTGGCCCGGAAGTGCTCTCCGTCCGGCACGTGGACCATGTGTCCGCGCAGTACCCCACCGGCAGCCTTGCCCGGATCACCCCCGAGATGATCGCTGCCGCCCAGGGCGCCGCCGCCCGTCCGCGGATCTCCAACTTCGTTGGGACGTCAGTGACCGGGGGGCCGGGCCAGTGAAGCTCACCATCGTCGGCTGTACCGGTTCCTTCCCCGGCCCCGGATCGCCCGCATCCTGCTACCTCCTGACCGCGAACGACGGCGAGCGGACCTGGAAAGTGGTCATGGACCTGGGCAGCGGCGCACTGGGTGCCATCCAGCGGTACACGGACCTCGAGGACATCGACGCGATCTTCCTGACCCACCTGCACCCCGACCACTGCATGGACCTCTGCGGCCTGCACGTGGCCGTCCGCTGGAAGCCCGGCGGCTGGGGCCGGGGACGGATTCCGGTCTGGGGACCGGCCGCCACTGCAGACCGGATGGCCACCGCGTACGGGCTGCCGCTGGACCCTGGCATGCATGAGGAATTCGACTTCACCAACTGGGCCGAACGCCAGCCGGTCACCGTGGGTCCCTTCACCGTGACCCCCTTTGCCGTGAACCACCCCGTGGAGGAGGCCTACGCCCTTCGGGTGGAAGTGGTGGAACCGGACAAGGAAGGCAACACCGTCTCCCGGACCCTGACGTACTCCGGTGATACCGATTCCTGCGCCGGGCTTGAGGAAGCCGCGAAGGACGCAGACCTCTTCCTGTGCGAAGCTGCATTCGAGGAAGGCCGCGACGACGGAATCAAGGACGTCCACCTCACCGGCAAGCGTGCGGGGGAGGCCGCCGCGGCGGCGGGGGCACGCCGGCTCCTGCTGACGCACATTCCGGTATGGACGTCCCAGACCACCGTGATGGCCGAGGCCCGGCCGGTGTTCGGCGGCGATGTTGCGGTAGCGGTTGCCGGCGTCCACTACACCATCTAGGCCCCGAAGCAGGGCCAGGCGTCGGCAGCACCTGCAGTGGATAAGCTAAAGGCATGACTTCTGAAGCAACTGCAGTGCCCATCGTGCGCGCCGACGGCCGCGCTCCCGACCAGCTCCGGCCCATCAGCATCACGCGCGGATGGTCTTCCCAGGCCGAAGGATCGGCCCTGATCGAGTTCGGCAACACCCGGGTCCTGTGCACCGCCTCCCTGACCGCGGGCGTCCCGCGCTGGCTCAAGGGTGAGGGCCGCGGCTGGGTCACCGCCGAGTACGCCATGCTGCCGAGGGCCACCAACACCCGCTCCGACCGCGAATCGGTCAAGGGCAAGATCGGCGGCCGCACCCACGAGATCTCACGGCTGATCGGCCGTTCGCTCCGCTCGATCATCGACACCAAGGCCCTCGGCGAGAACACCATCGTGCTGGACTGCGACGTCCTCCAGGCCGACGGCGGAACCCGCACGGCAGCCATCACCGGCGCCTACGTTGCGCTCGCTGATTCCATCCGCTTCGCCCGGGACAACAAGCTGATCGCAAAGAACGCCCAGCCCCTCATCGACACCATCGCCGCGGTGTCCGTGGGCATCATCGACGGCGTTCCCATGCTGGACCTGCCGTACGTGGAGGACGTCCGGGCCGAAACGGACATGAACGTGGTGGTCACCGGGTCCGGCAAGTTCGTGGAGGTGCAGGGCACGGCTGAGGGCGCACCCTTTGACAGGGCAGAACTGGACCAGCTCCTGGACCTTGCCCTGCTGGGCACCACGCAGCTCGCGGCCATCCAGCGCGAAACCCTGGCAGACACGCTGTGAGCGCGGCCGCCGCCGCCCCGTGGCAAGGTGCTGCCCCCCGCCTGGTCCTCGCCACGCACAACAAGGGCAAACTCCGGGAACTGCGTGAGCTGCTGCGGGGACAGGTGCCCGGGCTCGACGTCGACACGCAGGTGGTGGACGCAGCGGCTGCAGGTGCCCCGGACGTCGTCGAAACAGGCGTGACGTTCGCCGAGAATTCGCTGCTCAAGGCGCGCGCTGTCGCCGAGGCCACCGGCCTGGTGGCCATCGCCGACGACTCCGGCCTCGCCGTGGACGTCATGGGCGGAGCACCCGGGATTTTCTCAGCCCGGTGGGCCGGCAGCCATGGCGACGACGCCGCCAATCTCCGGCTCCTGCTCGGCCAGCTCTCGGACGTTCCGGACCACCATCGGGGCGCCGCCTTCGTCTGCGCGGCGGCCCTCGCGGTCCCGGACGCGGACGGCACCCCCGGACGCGAGGTAGTGGAGTACGGGCAACTCGAAGGGATCCTGCTGCGCGAGCCGCGGGGGAACGGCGGCTTCGGCTACGATCCGGTACTCCAGCCCGCGGGGGAGGACCGCAGCTGTGCCGAGCTGTCCGCCGAGGAAAAGAACGCCATCAGCCACCGGGGCAAGGCGTTCCGCGCGCTGCTGCCCGCCATCGTCGAGGCCCTGCAGGCGCCGAAGTCCTGACGCCCGCCGGTGGACGGCTGGCTGGGCAAACAAAAAAGGTGTGCACCCCGCCGGAGCGGGGGCACACCTTTTGCGTAGGATCCCTGGCCGGCTTCCTAGGGCAGGCGCGGCGTCTTCTGCTCGTCCTCGGGGGCGTGCTCTTCGATGAACTCGTCCACCGGATCGGTGCCGTAGGCCTTCGCCTGCCGCTTGGCGGAGATGCCGCGGAGGACCTCCACTCCGATGGGGAGGACCGAAACCAGGACGATGGCGATGAAGATGATGTCCAGGTTCTCGCGGACCCACGGCACGCGGTCACCCAGCAGGTAGCCCAGGAGCGTCACGCCGCCGCCCCAGAGCACTGCACCGATGACGTTGAAGAGGAAGAACTTCTTTTTGCTCATCTGGGCCACGCCCACGATGACGGGAACGAAAGTCCTGATGATGGGGACGAAACGGGCCAGGATCAGTGCCTTACCGCCGTGCTTTTCGAAGAACGCGTGTGCGTTTTCCACGTTCTCGCGCTTGAAGAGGCGTGAGTTTGGCTTGTTGAAGATGGCGGGGCCGGCCTTTGAACCGATGAGGTAGCCGGTCTGGTTTCCCACGATGGCCGAGATGATGATCAGCAGCGCGAACAGCAGCACGTTGAACTTGATGGTGTCCGTGGCCACCAGCAGTCCGGCGGTGAACAGCATGGAATCACCCGGCAGGAAGAAGCCAACCAGCAGGCCGGTTTCCGCGAAGACGATTCCGCAGACCAGCAGGACCACCCAAGGTGCCAGGGCGGGATCGGCCAGGAAGACCTGGGGGTTCAGCCAGTCGGGCAGGAAGGAGGCCAGCTGGGGCTGCACCGGTCCTGCCCCGCCCAGCATGGACACGGCGAGGTCATTCATCACAGGAAAGTTCACCTCTCAAGGGTACTTGACAGAGCTGTGCCTGCACGGAGGGGCGGCATTCCGGCGGTAAGGTTGGGCCGTGGGTTTGGACTTTACGGCGATCGACTTTGAAACTGCGAACGGCTTTCGGGGCTCTCCCTGCGCGGTGGGCCTGACCAAGGTCAGGGGCGGCCGGATCGTCGAGGAAGCTTCGTGGCTCATGCGGCCGCCGCAGGACCACGACCACTTTGACTACCACAACGTCCGGATCCACGGCATCCGGGCCGAGGACGTTGCAGGCAAGCCCCGCTTCGGGGACCTCTTCCCCGAGATCGGGGCCTTCATCGGCGACGACATCCTCGCGGCGCACAATGCTGCCTTCGACCTGGGCGTGATCCGTTCCGGCCTGGAGGTCTCGGGCCTGCCGGGGCCCGCTTACGACTATGTCTGCACCGTGATGCTCTCCCGGCGGTGCTATTCCCTGGTGTCCAACTCCCTGCCGTTCGCCGCGGAGGAAGCCGGCGTTCCCCTGGTGAACCATCACGACGCCGCCGAGGACGCGCGGGCGTGCGCGGGGATCCTGATCGACATAGCCCGCAGGAACCAGGCCAACAGCATCGCCGAACTCTACCTCTCCCTGGGACTGGTGATGCCCCGGCAACAGGCTTTCCACCCCGCGACGGATGCGCTCTCCAAACCGAGCCTGGCCGCCCTCTCGGCTGCGTCCGGCAGCACTGCTGCGCCGCTCCGGCCCTTCCAGGCGGGCTGGCCGGAGGAGGGCGCCAACCCGCTGCCCAACCCCGACGCCGAGCCCGGCCATCCCCTGTACGGGCAGACCGTCGTCTTCACCGGGCAGCTGTCCATGGGGCGCCCGGAGGCGAAAAGGCGCTCTGCGGACGTCGGCGCCCGGCCCGAAAGCCGCGTAACCGGACGCACCACGGTCCTGGTGGTGGGCGACGGCTTTGTCGCCGCAGACCTTCGGTCCGGCAGGCTGACGGGCAAGGCCCGCCGGGTCCTGGAACTCCATGAGCGGGGGCAGGCCATCGAGGTGCTCTCCGAAGGGGAGTTCCTGCAGATGGTGGGCGGTTTCGCGGCCGCGGGCATCGCCTGAGGTGCCCGCCGGTTCATCCGGCGCAACAAACCTTGGTTGCGGGACAGACCGCTCCTAGCCTTGGCTCATGAGTTCCGTGTTCGCCTTCCCGAATCCCGTCAATGAGTACGCCGCACGCGTGACCGCGGGCCTGGTTGTGCTGCTCGCGGTTGTGACGGCAGCGAGCGGCTCAGTGTGGGGCCTGCTGGCCATCGCCGTCGGGTTCTGGCTGCGCGTGCTGTTCGGGCCGAGGGTTTCGCCGCTGGCGCTCTTGTCCGTGAAGGTCATCACGCCGCGGCTGGGACGGGTGAAGCTGGTCCCCGGACCGCCAAAGCGCTTCGCGCAGGGGATTGGGGCCGCAGTGTCCACCACCGCCCTGGTCCTGTTCGTGGCCGGGGCAGCGCCCGCAGCATGGGCAGCACTGGGCATCCTGGTCGTCGCGGCGTCACTTGAGGCTTTTGCAGGCTTTTGCCTGGGGTGCGTGATCTTCGGGTTCCTGCAGCGGAACGGACTGATTCCGGAGGACGTCTGCGAGGCGTGCAACAACATCAGCCTTCGGCGGTCGTAACCCCCACCAGCAGATCGGCCATGCCGCGGACCGCCTCGGGCGCTTCCAGCGATCCGAGCCAGTCTGCGGGCAGGCACTCCTCGCCGTAGAAGGCCCCCAGGATATTCCCGGCCAGCGAACCGGTGGAATCGCTGTTCCCGCCGTGGTTCACCGCCAATGCCAGCGCCGCCCGGAAGTGCCGGACGGGCAGCGTGCCTGCGCCGGCGTCGTCCGTGCCCTGGTTGTCCCCGCCCGTACCGCCTGTGCCTGGCGCAGTGGCAAGCACCGCGTAAAGCGCGACGGCGAGTGCTTCCGCCGCGGTCCGGCCTTCACCCAGTGCCTCCGTGAGTTCCTCCGGGCTGACTACGCCCTTGCCCGCGAGCCGGAGGGCGTAGTCCAGGCGGTCGGGCAGTTCCGGTGCCACCTCGTTGAGCGAACGGGAGCGGGCGGCCACTGCGGCAGCCGCCTCGTGGAGCCCTTCGCCCGTGACGAGCCGGTGGATCAGCAGGCTGAAGATTCCGGCACTCTGGCGCGCCGCCGGGTGCCCGTGCGTCAGGGAGGCGGCGTCTGCACTCAGCTTATAGACGGAGTCGGGCGTGATGTGCGGGACCAGCCCGAACGGCGCCGACCGCACCACCGTTCCGCAGCCCTTCGACACCGGATTTACCGGGCGGAAGACAGTCCCCATCTCACCCGTGGCCAGCCCGGAGATGGACGCCTTGTCCGGACGCCGGCGCTCGTGGAGCACTGCCTGGCGGTCGATCCACCGCGGCTGGGGTGCGGGGGCCGCCGCAGGGGCAGACTCTCCCTGCGTGGCCAGCCACCGGAGGTACGCGAGCCACAGGCAGGCGTTGACGTCCGCGCCCACCCCGGAATTCGCCCACTCAAGTGCCTCCACCAGTCCGTCAACCGTGTAAAGGGTCAGCTGGGTCTCGTCCGAAAAGGGGCTCCCGGACAGCTCATGGAAACCGGTAAGGCCGTGCCCGCCGAACCGGCGCCGGATCTCCTCCATCGAGTCCGTGCCGACGGCATAGCCCAGGGCATCGCCCAACGCGCCGCCCAGCAGGCAGCCGTGGATGCGTGATCTCAGTGCGGGCGCGGACGGGCCGGGTTCAATGCTCATGCTGCAAATTTACCGCGGCAGCGGCCGGCTTCCTGACGGGTGCCGGCCATCGCCGTCCGGGTCAACGCGCGGGCGCGGCAAACGCCCGGAAGCAGCTGGAATAATGGAGGGGTTGCCCGGCGGCCGCACCGCCATCTCCTGCCTACCAAAGGGTCCACCATGAGCACCCCCGCCCTTGACCATCACGACGCCTTGCTGCCCCGCGGTCCGGAGGCCTCACGCCCCGGACTGCTGCCCAGGCTGGGGGCCGAGGCCTTCGGCACGCTGTTCATCGTGATGGCCGGCCTCGGTGTTCCGCTGTTCACCATCCCGGACTCCAGCCCCCTCCCTGCGGCGCTTGCAGCCGGCCTGGCCGTGACCGCCGCGATGCTCGCCTTCTCGCACGTTTCGGGCGGCCACTTCAACCCGGCCATCACCGTGGGGCACCTCCTGGCCGGACGGATCCGGGCCGGCGCCGCTGCCGCCTATGCCGGGGCCCAGCTGGCCGGTGGACTGGCTGGTGCCCTCGCCCTCTTCGGAATCCTGCGCACCCTCCCGGGGATTGCGGACAGCCGCACCGCTTTCGACACCGTCACGGCCGGCTTTGGCGAACACTCCATCATCCAGGCGCCGCTCGCTGCGGTGCTGCTCCTTGAAATGCTCGGCGCCGCAATCGTTGTTGCGGTCTTCCTGGGGACGTCCGGCAGGGACAATTCGCAGGACGGCGGCGGCCGGTCCGCCGCTGCCGTGGCGGTCGGCCTGTCCTTTGCGGTCCTCCTGCAGCTGGGCCAGTCGGTGGGCAACCTGCCGTTTAATCCTGCCCGCGCAGTCTCGTCCGCCCTTTTCAGCTCGGGCTGGGCTGCCGGGCAGCTGTGGGTTTTCCTGACTGCCCCGGTGGTGGGCGCTGCCCTTGCGGGACTGGTGTTCCGGAGCTTCGGAGCGGCCGCTGGCGGACGCCGGCCGGCTGTCAGCGCGGTCCCCGGAACGCAGGGCGCAGACGTGTCCCCGCCCGCAGTGCCCGCCGTTTCCGGTGCGGACGGACGCCCCGATCCACGCACGGACAAGCCCGGGCCGGGGACCAGCGAAGCCCAGGACTTCTTTGAAGGAACGCGGGGCTGATCCCGGTGCCCGCGGCGGTTGCCGTTGCTGTCAGTGGCAGCCGATAGCTTAGGAACATGCGGTTACTACACACTTCGGACTGGCATTTGGGCCGGTCTTTCCACGGCGTCGGGATGCTGGACGCCCAGCGCGCCTTCGTTGACCAGCTGGTCGGTGCCGTCAAGCAGCACGGCGTGGACGTTGTCCTGGTGGCGGGGGACGTCTATGACCGCGCCCTTCCCGGCGTGGACGTGGTACGCCTGCTTGACGAGGCCCTGGTGCGCCTGACCGCTGCCGGCGCCAAGGTGGTGCTGACCAGCGGCAACCATGATTCCGCCATCCGCCTGGGCTTTGCGTCCCGGCTCCTGGAACGCGGGGGAGTGCACCTCCGCACCAGGATCGAGGACCTGGACGAACCGCTGCTGCTGCCGCTGGGGGACGCGGCTGCCGGGGAAGGTGGCAAGGCCGTGCTGGCCATCTACGGCATTCCGTGGCTCGAACCCCGGCTCGTCGCCGAACAACTCGGTGCGGACACCCCCAGCCACTTTGAAGTTACCCGGGCCGCAACAGGGATGATCCGCGAGGACATCAAGCGGCGTTCAGCATCGGCCACCGTTCATTCCGTGGTCCTGGCCCACACCTTCGCCAGCGGGGGGATCAGCTCGGACAGCGAGCGGGACCTCAGCATCGGCGGCGTCGGCGCCGTACCGCTGGACCTCTTCGAGGGCTTCAGCTACACGGCACTGGGGCACCTGCACGGACGCCAAACCCTGTCGCCCCAGGTGAGGTATTCTGGCTCGCCGCTCGCTTACTCCTTTTCGGAAGCCACCCACCAGAAAGGCGGCTGGCTCGTGGACCTCGGCGCGGACGGAGTCACCTCAGTGCGGGAAGTCCTGTGGCCGGCGCCGCGCGCACTGGCCGTGCTGCGCGGGCCCCTGTCTGAGCTGCTGGAATCGCCCGCGCACCAGTGGGCCGAAACCGCCTACTGCCAGGTCACCCTGACCGACGCCCAGCGGCCCGCCCGAGCCATGGAGCGGCTCCGTTCCCGGTTCCCGGACACCCTGGTCCTTGGTTTCGATCCGGAGGGCGGAGCCCAGGCCGCCGCCTCAAGCTACAGCAGCAGGCTGGCCGAGGCGCCGGACGACCTCGCGGTGTGCTGCGGCTTCCTGGAACATGTGCGCGGCAGGGAACCCGATGCGGCCGAAAAAGCCGCGGTGGCTGCTGCCCTGGAGAACGTCCGGCTCCTGGAGGCTTCACGATGAGGATCCACCGCCTCCTGATCTCCGCGTTCGGGCCCTTTGCCGGTACCGAGGAGATTGACTTCGACAGGCTCAGCGCCCATGGCCTTTTCCTGCTCAACGGCCCAACAGGCGCAGGAAAGACCAGCGTCCTGGATGCCATCTGCTTTGCCCTGTACGGCTCCGTTCCCGGGGCCCGCCAGGACGGGAAAAGGCTCCGCAGCGACCATGCGGAACCGGCGCAGGAGCCTGCCGTCACCTGTGAGTTCTCGGCCCAGGGCCGCCGCTTCGAAGTGACGCGGTCCCCGGCCTGGGACAAGCCGAGCGCCCGGGGGAAGAACGGCTTCACCACGCAGCAGGCCAAGACGCTGCTGCGTGAACGCGTCAGCGGAACCTGGACGGAAAAGTCCGCCCGCAATGATGAGGCAGGCGCAGAGATTCTGGCCCTGCTTGGCATGGACCGGGAGCAGTTCACCCGGGTGGTGATGCTGCCCCAGGGCGACTTCGCCGCTTTCCTCCGTTCCAAGGCCACCGACCGGCTGGAACTTCTGCAGAAGCTTTTTGGTACCGAGCGGTTCGAATCGGTGGAGCAGGAACTGGCCCGCCAGGCGCAGGCAGCCAAGGAGGAAGTCTCCCTCCTCGCCGGCCAGCTCGAAATCCTGGCGGCGCGGGCGGAGTCGGAGACGGCCCCCCTGGGGCTGGACGGGGCCGGCGCTCCATCCCCGGATGATGCGGTGGCCCGGCTTGAATGGCTTGAAAGCGCGGTAAACGGGCGGCTGGCGGAACTCACGGGCCAAGCGGAACGGGCGGAAGCCGCAAGCACCGAATGCAGGGACGCCGTGGAAGCGGAAGCAGCGCGCGGGGAGCGGCGCCGCAAACTCGATTCCGCCGCGGCCCGGAAAGCGGCCGTGGACCAGGGGGCGCAGTTGCTGGAGGAACAGCTCCTCCGGCTGGCCCGGCACCGGAAAGCCGAGGTCCTGCACGGGCAGCTGCTGAACGTTGATGCAGGTGCCGCGAAGGTCCGGCGGGCCGCTACTGCCGTGGAGTCCGCCTTTACGTTGCTCAGCATGGCCGCAGGGGAAGACCCCGAGTTGGCCCAACTGGAGTTGGGAATTGGCGCGGTCCCGCCTGCGGACGGGGCAGGAGCCGCTGCCGGCTGCGCCGCCGAACTGGGGCGCCTGCGTTCGCTCCTTGCCGTCGTGGAGGCCCGGGTGCCGGACGAGGACAGGCTGCTGGGCCTCCGGAAGCGCCACAGCGGGCTGGTGAAAAAGCAGGAAGAACTCGCCGCCGTCCTCGTGCAGGCGGGGAGCCGCTCCGAAGAACTCCAGGCCGAGCGGCGCCGCCTCCAGGACGGGCTGCAGGATCTCGAGCAGCGAGCGGGTGCCGAGGCCCTGCGGCGGAAGGAAGCCGCGGCCGCGGAGGAGCTGCTCGACGTCGTCAGGCGCTATGGCGGGGCCGTTGCTGTCCGGGACCAGGTCAAAGTCCGGTACGACGGGTTCCGGGACAGCCAGCTGGAAGCAAAACGCCACTGGCTGGACCTCAGGGAAGAGCGGCTCGCAAACGCGGCTGCTGAGCTGGCCGCCAAGCTGGTACCGGGCGAACACTGTGCCGTCTGTGGCAGCACCGATCATCCCGCCCCCGCCGCAGGCGGTCCGGGTGGTCCAGGGCTCGCGCAGGAGGAGGAGGAAGCGCGGCGTGTCCACGAGGCGGCGGAGGCCGCCTGTGCCGTGGTTGCCCATGAACTGGCAGAAGCCAGCCAATTGGTGGCCGTCCTGGCGGGCCAGGGCGGGGAAACAGCCGCGGAAGAGGCCGAAAACGGCGCGGTCCGCGCGCGCCTGGCAGCTGCCGAGGCAGAGGCCGCGGTCAAGGAACTCAGCGCTGTCCGGTTGCGGCTCGAGAAGCTTGAGGCCGCTGTTGAAGCAGCACAAAAATCGAGGACGGACGCAGAAGCCGAGCTTGCCCGGACTGTGGCCTCGCTGGCCGATGTGACCGAACAGTCCGCCGCCCTTGACCAGGCACTGGCCGGGCTCAGGGGAAGCCACCGGAGCCTGGCCCAGCGGTTGCGCGCGCTGGAAAACGCAGTGGCAGTCCTCAATAAGGCGGTTGAAGCACAGGCCCAGCTGGAACAGGCGGAGGCCCAGGCCGCCGAGGCGCGGGAGCAGCTGGAACAGGCTCTTCCTGCCGCCGGCTTCGCAACCGCCGGCGAGGCCCGGGAACAGCTGCTTGAGGCCGCCGAGGCAACTGCCCTCCAGGCCAGCGTGCGGGCCGCCCAGGACGAGCAGGCAAAGGTAGCGGAACTGTTCGTTTCAGCGGATGTTGTGCTGGCACTGGAAGAAAAGTCGGCCGGTTACGAAGTGGACCCGGCGCGGCTTGCGGGGTTCCGGGAAGCTGCGGCCACCGCAGTGCAGGAAGCCCGGGACGCGGACCTTGCTGCCGGCATGGCGTCCAGGTGCCTGGCCTCGCTCCGGGGTATCCGGGCCGAGTACAGCGATCTGGCAGGATCGGCGCGGCAGCCTGCCGAGCGGGCACAGATGCTCGCGGGCCTGGCGGATGCCGCAGCAGGCCGGGGCGAGAACACATACCGGATGAGCCTGAACAGCTATGTCCTGGCCGCCCGCCTGGAGCAGGTGGCCCTGGCGGCCTCGGAGCGGCTGGTGGCCATGAGCGATGGCCGGTACCTGCTCCAGCACACTGATGCCAAGGCCGCGCGCGGCGCAAAGTCGGGGCTTGGCCTGGAGGTAGTGGACCAGTGGACCGGGTTCCGCCGGGACACCTCCACGCTGTCCGGAGGCGAGTCGTTCATGGCCTCCCTGTCCCTGGCGCTCGGGTTGGCGGACGTGGTCCAGCAGGAGGCCGGCGGAGTGGAGATCGAAACCCTGTTCGTGGACGAAGGGTTCGGCAGCCTGGATGAGCAGTCCCTCGAACAGGTGATGGACGCCCTTGAAGGCCTCCGGGACGGCGGCCGCGTGGTGGGGCTTGTCAGCCACGTGGCAGAGATGAAGCAGCGGATCGGCGCCCAGCTCCAAGTACTGAAAGGCCGGAACGGATCGACGCTGCGGATCTCCGACGCGGTGGATGCTCCCGTGTGACAGCGGCGGCGGTCTCGGGAGCCGGATATAATTGGACAGTTACCGGGTTGCGCGCATCGGGAGGAGGGACGGTGTGCACAACATGAACGAGCCCGGAATTGACTTCATCCACCTCACTTGACAGCCCGCAAGTAACTGTCCCTGCCGGCCAGCCGTCGCCTTCCCCTGCACCCGCCCACGTCCCTGAGCCGCCTGGCGCCGCCAACCAGCCAGCTGCCAACCCGACGTCCGCCAACCCGGCTCTCGGCGGCAGCCGCTTCGCCCGGCTGCCCCGTCTTGCCGGCCGCAGCTTTATTCCGCTGGGGCTGTTTGCGCGGCTTCCGCTGGCCATGCTGACAGTCGGGACACTCACGCTGGTTACGTCAGCCAGCGGTTCCTACGCACTGGGCGGGACGGCTGCCGGTGCGGTCGGGATCGGTTCGGCATTGGGCGCTCCGGCCTTGGGAGCCTTGGCCGACCGGCGCGGACAACGTCCCGTGCTGTTGATCGCGTCCCTCCTTAATACCGCGGCAGTGGTGGCCCTGATGCTTGCGGTGTGGGCCATGGGGGAGTTCGGCGGTGTCACTGCGGCGGTGCTGGCGTCCGCCTTCGTGTCCGGTGCAAGCTGTCCGCAGGTCGGACCGCTGGCCAGGGTGCGGTGGATGGCCCTGGCCTCACGGGGGCCGGCCGCGGACAGGGCGAAGGACCTGCACACTGCCCTTTCCTACGAAAGCACCGCGGACGAGGTGACTTTTGTCCTTGGGCCGGCCCTGGTGGGAATCCTGGCCAGCCTGCTGGCGCCCTGGCTGCCCCTTGCCCTTGCGGCCGCCATGACCATCACCTTCGTTCCGGCCTTCGCCGTGCACCGCACCCATCGTGCCGTTCCGGTCATCAGGGCTGCTCCGGCGGGCAGCGCGGCCCGGACCGCCGCGGACCGGCGTTCGCAGGGTGCAGGAACCGCTGCCGGGCGCCTCCCGGCAGCGGTGGCCCTGCCGGTGCTTGCCATGGTGTGCATGGGAACGTTCTTTGGCTCGACGCAGGCCGCCCTGAGCTCGTTTTCGGGATTGTTTGGAGGCTCGGAGGTTGCCGGCCTGCTGTACGCCTCGATGGGCCTGAGCTCGGCCGCGGCGGCATTGTCGGTTGCCTACTGGCCGCAGGCCTTCAGCCTGTCCGGGCGGTGGGCGCTTTGCGCCGGGCTGATGGCCGCGCTGGCCCTGCTCCTGCTGCTGCCGTCCTCGATGCCCGGGATGGTGGCAGCGCTGCTGGTCCTGGGCCTCCCGGTGGGGCCGGTCATGGTCACGGTCTTTGGCGTCGGCGGTGCCGTCGCTCCGGCTGGCCGGCTCGGCACCGTAATGACGGCGCTGGCCAGCGGCATCGTGGCCGGCACTGCCCTTGGCTCGTCCTTGGGCGGTCAGCTGGCCGAACTGCACGGCTACGCAGCGGCGTTTGTTGTCCCGGTCTGTGCCGCAGCGGTCCTGGCACTCCTGGGTGCCGCGTCCGGCGTTGTTCTTCGCCGCAGGCCCTAAGCCAGTTGCCGCTCGATCCTGGCGGCGCTCTCCACCAGAGCCGCGCCCACCGTCGCGGGGTCATGGGATGAGCGGATATAGACGACGGCGAGGGCGGCCGGGCGGCTGCCGGGTACCCGGACGGGCGTAGCCAGGGACGATACGCCGGCGATGACCTCGTCGTGGCTGGCCGAGTATCCGGCACGGCGGGCCTCGGCGGCCTCGGGGCGGTAGGGGATTCCCGTGGCCAGCCGGTCCCATTCGGCCTCGGTGAGCGCCGACTGGATGGCGATGCCCGGGGCGCCGGCGTTGACGGGATGGCGGGTGCCGGGATGCTGGGCCACAGTGGCGCCCGAGTGCCTGGGTTCCACCGTGAGCAGGGTGATGCAGTCGTGGTGGTCCCACACGGCCACGAACGCCGTCATATCCAGAGTATTGGCGAGTTGCGTCAGCTCCGGAAGGGCTGCCGCCTGCAGGTTGCGCGAAACCCCGCGTGCCAGGACAGCCAGCCCCGGCCCCGGCTGGACGCGCCCGGCGTCGTCCCGCACCAGCAGCGAGTGGTCCTCCAGGGTCCGGAGGATGCGGTACGCCACCGACCGGTGCACGCCCATCGCGTCCGCCAGTTCCGCAATGGTCAGCGGGCCGGGCGCTGCCGCGAGGATCTCCAGGGCGCGGATTCCCCGGGACAGGGTTTGCGACGCGGACGCCTGGGCCGGCGCTGCTCCGGCCGGCGCTGCAGCGGTGGGATTCATGGTGACCATCCTAGGTGGCAGGTTCCGGCAGGCGGTGCCGGGGACCGGCCAGGCGCGCGGTGTCCTCAATTCGAAAGGGCAATTCAAATATAGAACTGGGTGATCGCGGAGCCCAAACGTCAGGTCGGCTTTCCTGCAGGTTCCCGCAGTTCAACCGGCTGCGCATAAAAGTTTGCGCGGGCCGTGTTGTGCCTCACATTTTCGTAGTACCCTACTAACTAACTGACCGTTCTGTCGGTAATCCTGATGGCGTCCCGGCAGCGCTGCTGCCTTGAACAATGGAGTTTCAATGACCACACCTTCCAAGGTGGACACACTCGCCGGTCCCAGCACCCGGCGGGAGGAACGCAAGGTCCTCGCCGGCACCCTCGTCGGAACCACCATCGAGTGGTACGACTTCTTCATTTTTGCCCAGTTGACCGCAACGCTGCTGTCGCCGCTGTTCCTGGCACCGCTGAACCAGTCCAACCCCGGGCTGGCACAGATCCTCTCATTCGCCCTGATCGGCATCAGCTTCCTCTTCCGGCCCCTCGGCGCCGTGGTGGCCGGCCACCTGGGCGACCGCCTGGGCCGCAAGGCGATGCTGGTCTTCACCCTGGTGATGATGGGTGCAGCCACCGCCCTGATCGGCATGCTGCCCACCTACGCCCAGATCGGCGCCTGGGCACCTGTGCTGCTGATCACGCTCCGCATCATCCAGGGCTTCTCAGCCGGCGGCGAGTGGGGCGGGGCGGCGTTGATGGCCGTTGAACACGCGCCCCTGAACAAGCGCGGCCTCTTCGGTGCCTACCCGCAGATTGGCGTGCCCATCGGCATGATCCTGGCCACCGGCCTGCTCTTCTTCCTCAACACCAGCATGTCCAAGGAGGACTTCGCGGCCTGGGGCTGGCGCGTGCCGTTCCTGCTCTCCATTGTCCTTATCGTGGTGGGGTACCTGATCCGGCGGGCGGTGGCCGAAAGCCCCGTCTTCCGGGAGATGGCTGCCCGGAAGCAGGAAAGCAAGGCCCCGCTGGGCGAGCTGGTCCGCAGCCACAAGAAGCCGGTCCTGTACTCCACCATGATCTTCATCGGGAACAATGCGGCCGGCTACCTGCTGATTGCCTTCTTCATCGCCTACGCCACCAGGACCTTGAAGATGCCTACCGCGGAGGTGCTGCTGGCCACCACCCTGGCCTCCTTCGGCTGGCTGATCTTCACCCTTGCAGGCGGCTGGCTCTCGGACCGCATCGGCCGGGTCAAGACCTTCCTGACGGGCTACGCCATCATCTTTGCCTGGATGATCCCGATGTTCGCCCTCATCGACACGAAGAACATCTGGTTCTACGGCCTGGCGCTGTTTGTCCTCACCATCGGGCTTGGGCTGTCCTACGGGCCCATGTCAGCCATGTACGCCGAGATGTTCCCCGCGAATGTGCGGTACTCCGGGATTTCCATCGGCTACGCTTTCGGCGCCATCCTGGGCGGGGCATTCGCGGCGACCATCGCTGAAACGCTGCTGCAGTCCACCAAGTGGACCGGGTCCATTGGCATCTACATCATGGTCCTGTGCGTCATCTCCGCCATTGGTGTGGTTCTGGCCAAGGAAACCAAGGGGCGGCCACTCGGCGTCAGCCACCACTAATCCCACCACCGCCCAGTGCAGGACGACGGCGGGCCGGACCATGGCGGTCCGGCCCGCTTCGCCGTCTGGGCCGCCTGTGCCGTGCCGGTTCGTCTCCTTTGCCATACTGCGAAAGGACATGGCCTGCGGTGTTACTGCTCCAGGATGCTGATCGCATCGTCGTCGGACAACTGCTCAAAGTGCCGGTAGAAACTGCCGACCGCGCGGAACTTTCCGGGCAGGTGCAGGCACAGGACGGCGTCGCATGCGCGCTCCACGGAGGCCTCTGCCTCAATGGAGCCGACCGGGGCAGCCGCCACGACGGTTGCCGCACCGCCGTCGCGCACTGCTTCCACTGCTGCGCGCATGGTGGCTCCCGTCGCCAGGCCGTCATCGACCAGGAGGACGGTCTTTCCGGCGAGGTCGAGGTCCACGCCCGGATAGAGCTCCGCGCGGCGGAGCAGCTCGGCGCGTTCCCGCTGCTCCACGGCGTCGAGCCATTCCTGGCGGACGCCGTGTTCAAGGACGCGGTCCAGCAGGGGCTTGTTGACCAGCCGGACGGTTCGGCCGTGGACCCAGGCCAAGGCGCCGTAGGCTGTTTCTTCATGGCCGGGAATTCCGAGCTTCCGGACCAGGACGGTTCCGAGTGGAAGATGGAGGGCCTTTGCCACCGCGGCTGCCACGGGGATTCCCCCGCGGGCCAAGCCAAGCACAAGGGTGTCGGGCCGCTCCCGGAACTGCGGAAGGATGGCCGCAAGGCGTTCGCCGGCGTCCGTACGGTCTTCGAAGAACGTGCGCATCAGTCCCTCCGCGAAAAGGCTAGACGGCCAGGAAGGAAATGGCAGCCTGCTTGAAGGCCCTGCTCGTCACAGCGTTCGTATGGTTCCTGCCGGGCAGGATAAGCTGCTCGGCCATGGAACCGGCCTTCCGCGCCAGTTCTTCAAGCTGCGGCAGGCTGGCGGCCCGTTCGTCCATTTCCCCCGCCACCAGGAGCATCGGCACGTGGGGAACTGCCTCTGCGGGGTCGTACGGCTCGGCCTTGATGGCCTCCACAAGGGAGAGCAGCGCGAAGATGTTGTTGCTGGGCAGCAGGAGTGCCATCTTGAGCAGCCGGGCCGTGGACTCGTCGGCGATGGGTGTGCCGTCGGCAAGGTAATCCTGCGCGGCGCGAAGGTCGAACTCGGCCAGCGGATCAGAAATGTTGGGGCCGCCAAGGACAAGGCGGTGGGTGATTTCCGGCTGGGTGGCGCCGAATTCCCAGGCGAGCCTGGAGCCCAGCGAGTAGCCCACAATGTCGAGGCCGCTGGAAGGGTCACCCTCCTGCAAAGGCCGCACGCCGGCGTCGAACGCTGTTTGAAGCAGGTCTGCGCGGATCCTGCTGGGGGAGTAGGAGTCCCGGTCCTCCGGGGCGCCGCTGCGGCCGTGGCCGGGCAGGTCCACCGTGATGACCCGCCGGCCGGCGTCCAGCAGCGCGGCCACCCACCCGGTGTCCTCCCAGTTGAGCTTGCTGGAGGAGGAGAATCCGTGCACCAGCAGGACCGGGCGGAACCCGGCATCAACCGCAGGATCATGCACCGCCACGTAGAGTTGCGGGTCCGTGCCTTCCACGGTGTGCGTGTGCTGTTGGCCGGTGTGCCTGCCGCTCATGGTGTCAGTCCTCATCAAGTACGGCGCCCAGGCGGACCCGGCGCTTCGGAACCTCGTGCTACTGGTTTTACTCTACCTGCCGGCCGCCCGGCTGTTTCCCCTCACCGGCGGCAGCCCCCGGCCCCAACTAGGTAGCGTCAAGTGTCGTTTTGAGCCGCCGAAACGACACTTGGCGCTACCTAGTTGGGGCGGCGGGTCCGGGCGGTGAGCCGGGCGCCCGCCGCGCAGGCCAGGGCAATCCCGGCGATAAGGGCAAAGGTGCTGAAGAGCTGGAGGCGGCTCTCTTCCGCGCTGAACCCCACAGCGAAAATGACGGCCAGCAGGACAAGTCCCAGGATGGTCAGCCCGGGGAAACCCTTCATCCGGAGGGGCAGCGGAGTTCCTGCCCGGTCCGCCCGCCGCCGCAGGATCAGCTGCGAGACGAGGGCGCTTCCCCAGACCACCAGGCAGGTGGAGCCCACCAGCTGGAACAGGGCCGGAAGGATCCGTTCGGGGAACAGCAGCTCCAGGACGGTGGCGATGAAACCGAAGGCGACCGATACCCCCACCGCGAGCATGGGGACGTTGGCGCCGCCCAGGCGGGTGAGGATGCGGGGCGCTGCGGAGCGCTGTGCGAGGGAGTAGGCCATCCGGGACGCCCCGTAGAGATTGGCGTTCAGTGCGGAGAGGAGTGCGACGACGGCCACCAGGGTGATCGCCGTTCCGGCACCGGGGATTCGCGCCGCGTCCAGCACGCCGGCGAAGGGTGAGGCGAGGCTTTCCGAGGTGGCCGGAAGGACGGCGGCGATGACGAACACGGAGCCGATGTAGAACACCAGGATGCGCCAGACAACAGTGCGGATGGCCTTGGCCACGCTCCGCTCCGGATCCTGTGTTTCGGCCGCGGCAACGGACACAATCTCCGTCCCGCCGAACGCGAAGATGACCACGAAGAGTGCGGACGCAATGCCGCCCAGGCCCTGCGGCGCGAAGTCGCCGGTGATATTGGACAGTCCGGGTGATGTGACGGGCAGCAGGCCCAGGAGGAGGGCGGCACCCACGGCCAGGAACAGCACGATCGCGGCAACTTTGAGGATGGCGAACCAGAACTCGAACTCGCCGAAGTTCCGGGCCCCCGCGAGGTTGATGCCGGTAAAAACCACCATGAACACCAGTGCCAGCGCCCACACTGGAATGACCGGCCAGACGGAGAAGAGGAGTGCGGCCGCCCCCAGCGCTTCTGCGGCGATCACCACCACGAGCTGGAGCCACCAGAGCCAGCCGATCGTGGCGCCGGCCGTCTTCCCCAAAGCGCGTTCCGCGTAAACGGAGAAGGCGCCGCTGTTGGGGTTCGCGGCAGCCATTTCGCCCAGGGCCCACATGACCAGGATGATCAGGGTGCCGGCCACCAGGTAGGAAATGAGGACGGCGGGGCCGGCGGCCTGCACTCCCGCGCCCGAGCCCAGGAACAGGCCGGCGCCGATGGCGCTGCCGAGCCCCATCATGGTCAGCTGCCGGGGCTTCATGCTGTGGGGAGGATGCGCGGGCTTTCCGGTGGGCCGGGCTGTGGTGGACTTCATCGTCATGTGCCGTGAACCTTCTTGGGGTTTGGATGGTGCCGCCTTGTGGGACCTCTTGAATTTACCGTTTACGGTCCCGCAGCGGAATTTGATGCCCCCGGGCGGCGGGAACCCCGGGACGGCAAACTTCCGAAATAGTTGGCGTTTATGGAGCGGCAGGCCGTAGAATTAGTTTTGGTCAAAATGACCATAACTCAGTCGGGCGCCTTTGCGGAGGGCGAGCCCCTGGTCCCCGGAAAGGCGGTGGGACATGTACTCCAGTTCTGCCAACGTCTCCGAGCGCCAGGCCGCGCCGCCGTCGCTGGCCATCTCCACGGTCATCTTCGCGCTCCGCCCCAGTGAAAAATCCGGGCGCCCTACGCTCTGGCTGCCGCTGGTGCGAAGGATCCGGGAACCCTTCAAAGGACTATGGGCGCTGCCGGGCGGCCCGCTGAGCCACGCGGAGTCGCTCCAGGACGCGGCCTCACGGAACCTGAGGGAGACAACAGGACTTGCCCCCAGCTACCTGGAGCAGTTGTACGCGTTCGGCGGGCTTCACCGCTCACCCACCCAGCGCGTGGTTTCGATCGTCTACTGGGCCCTGGTCCAGCCGACCGAAGCCGCGCTCGCGGATGAGTCCGAGAACGTCCGGTGGTTCCGTGCGGACCGCCTTGGCGAACTCGCCTTTGACCACAACGCGATCGTGGACTACGCGTTGTGGCGGCTGCGCAACAAGTTGGCCTACGGCTCCGTGGCCTACCACCTGCTGGGGGAATACTTCACCCTTGCCCAGGTGCGGGAGGTTTACGAAGCCGTCCTGGACCGCGAGTTGGATCCGGCGAACTTCCGCAGGCAGCTCAAGTCCACCCCCGAAATAGAGGAAACGGGCGAGTACCTCCAGGGCGGCAAGCACCGTCCACCGCGCCTCTACCGCTTTACCGGCCGGCCCGGCCTTGACCCAGACAACAGGAGCACACCATGAGCAGCGTCAACACGGCAATCCAGCTGATCACGCGCGAGCAGGCCGAAAACGGCGCCACCGCAAAGGGCAGCACCTGCAGCCCGGCCCTGGCCAAGGGCCCCTGGGACTACGACCTTGCCGAGGCGCTCGCCGGCGTTCCCGCCTACGGCCCGGGTGCCTCCAGTGCGGACGTGGCTCCCGCCGCCACCCCCCGCCAGGGCCAGCTGCCCGAGGAATACAAACTGGCCAGCGACGCCGAGCTGGGCGAAAGGATCCTGGCCGCGAAGGCTGCGCTGGGGGACCGGGCCGTCATCCTGGGGCACTTCTACCAGCGCGATGAAGTGATCCAGTACGCCGACTTCGTGGGCGACTCCTTCCAGCTGGCCAACGCCGCACTCACCCGTCCGGACGCAGAGGCGATCGTTTTCTGCGGCGTCCACTTCATGGCCGAAACCGCTGACATCCTCTCCGCCCCCGGGCAGGCCGTCGTCCTGCCCAACCTGGCGGCCGGCTGCTCCATGGCGGACATGGCCGACGCCGACTCCGTGGCTGAGTGCTGGGAGCAGCTTGAGGAGATTTACGGCACGGAGCCCGACGCCGAGGGCCGGGTTCCGGTCATCCCCGTCACCTACATGAATTCCTCCGCCGCGCTGAAGGCCTTCTGCGGCGAGCGCGGCGGCATCGTCTGCACCTCCTCCAACGCCAGGACGGTCCTTGAGTGGGCGTTCCAGCGCGCCCGGCGGGTGCTGTTCTTCCCGGACCAGCACCTGGGCCGCAACACTGCCAAGGCCCTGGGCGTGCCGCTGGAGCAGATGCCCATGTGGAATCCGCGCAAGGACCTGGGCGGCAACGACGAGCAGGCGCTGCTCGATTCCCGCGTCATCCTGTGGCACGGGTTCTGCTCGGTGCACAAGCGCTTCACCGTGGCCCAGATCGAGAAAGCCCGCGCCGACTTCCCCGGCGTCCAGGTGATCGTGCACCCGGAGTGCCCCATGGAGGTGGTGGACGCTGCCGATTCGGCCGGCTCCACCGACTTCATCAGGAAGGCCATCGCCGCGGCCACGGAACCCACCACTTTTGCCATCGGCACAGAGATCAACATGGTGAACCGGCTTGCCGCCGAATACCCGCAGCACACCATCTTCTGCCTGGATCCCGTGATCTGCCCCTGCTCCACCATGTACCGCATCCACCCGGGCTACCTTGCCTGGGTGCTGGAGGAACTGGTGGCCGGGCGGATCGTCAACCGGATCACGGTGGCGGACTCCGTCCAGGACCATGCACGGACCGCGCTCGAGCGCATGCTCGCCGCCAGGCCATAATGTCCGCCGCGCCCATTGTGCCCGGCACGCGCCGGCGGCTGGTCGTCGTCGGCAGCGGTATTGCCGGACTTTACGCCGCACTGCTGGCGGCCGACGCCGGGGCAGACGTGGTGCTGCTGAGCAAGGGCCAGCTTTGCGAGAGCAACACCTGGTACGCCCAGGGCGGCATCTCAGCCGTGCTGGACGAGCCCACCCCCGGGGACACCGTTGCGGCCCACATTGCCGACACCCTCCAGGCAGGTGCGGGACACTGCAACGAAGAGGCAGTCCGGCTCATGTGCACGGAGGCCCGCAGGGACATTGCCGGGCTGGAACGGTTCGGCGTGGTCTTTGATCCCGGTACAGACGGCGGCCCGGCATTGGGGCTGGAAGCCGCCCATTCCGCCCCGCGGATCCTGCACGCGGGCGGCGACGCCACAGGCGCGAAGGTGGCCGCGGCCCTGATCCGTGCAGTGCTGGCCCGGCAGGCAGGCGGTTCCCTGGCACTTCATACCGGCGCCCACGCCACAGCCCTCCGGCAAACGGACGGCCACGTCAAGGGCGTCGAGTTCCTGCAGGACGGCCGGACACTCACACTGCGCGGGGACGCCGTGCTGCTCGCCACCGGCGGAGCAGGCCAGTTGTTTGCCCAGACCACCAACCCCGCGGTGGCCACCGCCGACGGCCTTGCGCTCGCCGTCCGCAGCGGGGCAGCAGTGTCCGACCTGGAATTCTTCCAGTTCCACCCCACCTGCCTGGTGCCCGGCGCCGGCACCCCGGGCCCGGGCACCGCCCGCGGGCTGGACCAGGATCCGCTCCTCATCTCCGAAGCCGTCCGCGGCGAAGGAGCCGTCCTCGTCGATGGCAACGGGAAGCGATTCATGCGGGCCTACCACCCCGGCGCCGAACTCGCCCCCCGCGACGTGGTCTCCCGCAGCATTGCCCTGCACCTTGCCAAGCTCGGCGATCCCAACGGCCACGTCTACCTCGACGCACGCGTCATTGAGCAAGCCAAGGGTCCCGGATTCCTGGCGAAGCGGTTCCCCACCCTCACGCAGAGGACCCTCGACGCCGGCATTGACTGGACCCGCGAACTCGTTCCGGTGGCACCCGCGGCCCACTACTGGATGGGCGGAGTCCTTACCGACCTCCACGGCCGCACCACTGTTCCAGGACTGTATGCGGCCGGGGAAGTTGCGTGCACCGGGGTCCAAGGGGCAAACCGGCTGGCCAGCAACTCCCTCCTGGAGGGACTCGTCTTCGGCCGCCGCGCTGTTGAACACTTCCTGGCAGGTGACGACGGCGGTGCGCCCCCTCGGGGCACCGATGCTCCGCGTGCTGCCTCGGCCGCGGGCGGCCTCCCCTTGACGCACGCTTCCGCACCGCTGCCCCGAGAAGCTATGGACGCCGGCACCTTCCCTGCTGTTTTAGTAGGCGAGCCGGCCGCATCAGCTGCTCCGGGTGGGAGCCGGCCGTCCAACTTCGGTGGGGGGAGTGAGCCGTTCTCCCGTGAGGCCCTGCGCCGGATGATGACTGCCAAGGCCGGGGTGCTTCGCTCCGGGGAGCTGCTCCGGGAAGCGGGGGACACCCTGGGGCGGTGGGCCGCCGTCGTTCGTCCCGGCACTGTTGCCCCTTCTGCGGACGCCCGACTGCATGAGGACCGGAACCTGCTCCTGGCAGCGCAGCTCCTGGTGGCTGCGGCCCAGGAACGCCAGGAGTCCTTGGGCGCCCATTACCGCAGCGATTGCCCGGAGGATGCTTCCGGCATCAGGGAAGAATTCGACACCACGTACCCGAACCGCCCGAAAGTGAGCATCCTCCATGACTGAAACAACCCTGCTTGACCTGGCGCTGCCGTCGGCGCCGGTGCGGGAGATCCTGGAGCGCGCCTTCGCCGAAGACGCTCCGGCGGGGGACATCACCTCCCAGCTGCTCATCCCCGCCGAAGCCCGCGCCACCGCCGTGCTGAACGCCCGCGTGCCCGGCGTCTTCAGCGGCGCCACCGTGTTCCGAGACGCCATGCTGCTGGTGGACCCGGACACGGACGTGGAACTGCTGCGGGGGGACGGCGACAGGTTCGACGCCGGCACGCACCTCGCGAGGGTCAGCGGACGGGCCCGCTCGGTACTGCTTGCCGAACGCGTGGCCCTCAACCTGGTCCAGCGGATGTCCGCGATCGCCACCAGGACCGCGGAATTCGTCGAGCTCACCGAAGGGACGCCCGCCCGCATTACCGACACCCGCAAGACCACCCCAGGACTGCGGATCCTGGAGCGCTTCGCGGTGCGCTGCGGGGGAGGCGCCAACCACCGGTACAGCCTGTCGGACGCGGTTCTCGCCAAGGACAACCACCTGGCCGTCATGACCGGAGGGGACCCCGCCAGGCTCACGGGACTGCTCCTGGCCGCCAAGGCGCAGCTGGGGCACACCACGCACTTCGAGGTCGAGGTGGACCGGATGGACCAGATCGAACCTGTCCTGGCGGCAGGCGTGGACACCATCATGCTGGACAACTTCACCGTGGAGGAGCTGCGCGCCGGCGTTGCCCTGGTTGCAGGCCGGGCACGGGTGGAGGCCAGCGGCAACGTCAACCTCACCACCGTCGCGGGAATTGCCGCCACGGGGGTGGACGTCATCTCCGTTGGCGCGCTCACCCACACGGTGGCCGCGCTGGACCTCGGCCTGGACGTGGAACTGACGGCCGGGTGAATACACCATGATCTTCCTTGATGCTGCCGCCACCACCCCGGTCCGCCGCGAGGTCCTGGACGCCATGTGGCCCTACCTGACCGGCGAGTTCGGAAACCCCTCCAGCCACCACACCCTGGGCGAGGCTGCTGCCAGGGCGCTCGCGGATGCAAGGGCCTCGGTGGCAGCGGTCCTGGGCTGCCGGCCCGGTGAGGTCACCTTCACCTCCGGCGGCACCGAAGCGGACAACCTGGCCGTTAAAGGCATTGCCCTGGCGCGGCAGGCAGCCGACCCCGCGCTGAACCGGGTGGTGATCAGCGGCGTCGAACACCCGGCCGTTGAGGAGTCCGCACGGTACCTGGCACGCTTCCACGCCTTCGAGGTTGACGTGGTGCCGGTGGACGGGACCGGGCAGGTCACTCCCGAGGCGCTCCTCGCAGTACTGCGCCCGGAAACCGCGCTGGTCAGCATCATGTACGCCAACAATGAAGTGGGGACGGTCCAGCCGGTCGCCGAACTGGCCGCCGCAGCACACAGCCATGGGGTTCCCTTCCATACGGATGCAGTGCAGGCGGCGGGCTGGCTGCCCCTTGACACCAGGGCGCTGGGCGTTGACGCGATGAGCCTTTCGGGCCACAAACTGGGGGCACCCAAGGGCTGCGGGGTGCTCTTCGTCCGCGGCCGCACCAGGATCGAGCCGCTGATCCACGGCGGCGGCCAGGAGCGCGGCCGCCGTTCGGGGACGGAGAACGTTGCAGGTGCCGTGGGGCTGGCCGCCGCGCTGGCACTCGCCCAGGCCGGCCAGGAGGAAGAACGACGGCGGGTGGCCGCCCTGCGGGACAGCTTTATTGACGCCGTGCTCACGGGGGTACCGGGGGCGGTGCTGACCGGGCACCCCGCAGAGCGGCTGCCCTCCGTGGCATCGTTCTGCTTCCCCGGAACCAGCGGCGAATCGGTGCTCCTGGAACTGGAGCGCCAAGGGGTGGTGTGCTCGAGCGGCTCCGCCTGCGCAGCCGGGTCCGATGCGCCGTCGCCGGTCCTCACGGCCATGGGGTTCGAGGCTGAGGTGGCCCAGACAGCGGTCAGGTTCAGCTTTGACGCCGCGGTGGCGGGGGAGGACCTGGCGGTTGCCGCCAAAGCTGTCCGGCAGGCAGTGGCAAGCGTGCGGACCCTCGGCTCCTAGCCGTTACGGATGCCCCCGGTGCGACCTGCTAGTAGAGCTCTCCGACGGGGATATCCACGGCCAGCCGGTTTGACGGGCCCGGCAGGGGGCACGCCCAGGCCTCGTTGTAGGCGCAGGACGGGTTGTAGGCAAAGTTGAAGTCCAGGACAAAGGGGGCATCCGGTCCTGTCCCGTGGACGCCGTGGAAGGCTCCCTTGATGGTGTCCAGGAGGTAGCGGCCTGCCCCGTAGCTTCCGCCGGGCTGGCCTGCGGTCGCGTCGCGGAAGGGCACGAAGATGCCGCCGCCGTAGCCCCGCAGCTTCCACACGGCGAGCTGCCCCATCTCGGGGAGGTCGAACGTGCCCATCCTGACGAAGTTCACCACGCCGTCGGTCCCGGTTTCGATGCTCATTTCCCGTCCGGCACCTTCCTTGGTCAGCGGAACGTGGAAACGGAAAATCGGATCATAGTCCGCAGTCTTCAAGCCCCCGAAGCGTGCTTTCTCCTCGGCAGTCAGCGGGGATGCAGGGTGCGTGGCGAACATGAGGTCCCGCTGGTGGCGCCAATACAGATGCGCTTCCGCCGGACTCTCGGCCGAGACTTTGCGGACATTGGCGTACAGGCCAAAGGTCCGGAGGCGCCAGTCGGCGATGTCGACGGCGGAAATGTCCGCCAAATCTTCTTCGGCCGTGCCGTGGTGGGCTTCCATAAGCACCAGCCTAGTCCCCGGCGCCGGAGTTGCGCGTCCGACGGCGACACGCATCCCTGCCATACGGCTTCCGCGCATCGGCGCAGGCCGAAACACCGTCCGGGGAAAGGACCCGACGCTGCCGCGTCCCGTTAGGCTGGCTGCATGGAAGGCATGGCAACATCAAGGGCCCTGGCGGGCGCATCAGTGCTCGTGGCCGGCGCGCTCCTGGCAGGATGCTCCACACCGTCAAACAGCGGGCCGGGATGGACAGCGGAGCCTGGCGGGCCGGGCACCGCGGCCGCCTCCACCGCGCCGGCGGAAGCATCAGCGTCAGCAACGGCCTCCGGAAGCGCCAAGCCCGGTGCCACGGAGTCCGCTACGGCCGGGCCCGTGGCCACGGCTTCCGCCTGGAAAACCTTCTCGGACCCTGCAAAGAGCGTGAGTTTCGAGCTGCCGCAGGAGTGGATAGCGCAGTCGGTGGCCCCGGAGGAGGGTGCCCTGCCCGGGGCCTTGAAGGTCGAGGTGAAGAAGCCCGACGGCACCTTCATGGCGGCACTGCGGACGGGACTCCCGCCGTCGTCCGCTGAATGTCCGCAGGACGCGCGGCGGCCCTACACCGTGATCAGCAGCGTGCCGTCGGACATGAAAGCCGAAGGCGGGGAGGGGACCATTCCGCCCAGGGTTGTGTTCAGGGTGATCCAGGGGTACCGGTACTTCGGCTCGTACGGGGTCACGAACCTTGTGGGCGGGGCGGACGGCCAGGCCTGCGAACTGCGCAACGTCATCCGGGGCCCGGCCGGCAAGGGGGACTACTCCTTCGGTGACCTGGTAGCCGTCAGGGCATTCGCGCCAGACGAAAAAGTGGCACCCGCCAAGGCATTCGACACTCTTGGCCAGGCCGCACAGTACGTCGGTGATAGCAGCGACTTCGCCAACGTCCAGCGGATGCTAATGTCTCTGGAGATCAAGAACTAGTCCCCGTTCCCGGCCCACATCAACGGCCGCGACAACCGGCGACTTCCTTCCACTGCCGACACCCCCGGAGAGTCATGGAACGCACTGTTTCCGCACGCCTGGTTTTCAGGACCACAGCCAACACCAAGGTGGCCATGGCCATAGCCGCGGCGAGGAACGACGGCTATTCCTCGTTTGAGGAAAGCCTGTCCATCACAGCCGGCGGCCGGCAGGTTCCCGTGTCCGAGGTGCCGGACCACCACGGCGGCAGGCTGCACTACATGGAGTTCACCGACCCGGCCGAAGTGACCGTGGAATACTCCGCGACGGTGGCGGGGAAGGCACTGCCCGAGGAAACCGGGCTGGCCGACCGGATCCGGTACGTCCGGCCCAGCCGCTACGCGGAATCTGACCGCCTGTTGCCCACCGCGTATGCCGAGTTCGAAGGACTCTGCGACGGCGAACTGCTGCTCGCCGTCCGGAACTGGGTGAACGGGGAACTCCGGTACATGAGCGGCTCCTCCCGCGGCACGGACGGTGCGGTGGAGACACTCCTCAGCCGCCGCGGGGTGTGCCGCGACTTTGCGCACCTGGCCATTGCGCTGCTGAGGTCCAAGGACATACCCGCACGCCTGGCGGCCGTGTATGCCCCCGGCCTGAGCCCCATGGACTTCCACGCCGTGGCCGAAGCATACGTGGAAGGCGCATGGCACGTCATCGATCCCACCGGGCTGGCCCCGCGGGAGTCGATGCTGCGGATCACGGCGGGCAGGGACTCGGCCGACACGGCGTTCCTGTCCACGGTGGGCGGAAGCCTGACGCTGAACCAGATGCAGGTCACCGCCGTGGTCAACGGAGACCTCCCGGTTGAGGATCCCGCCCGGCTGGTGGCGCTGGGCTAGCCCGGTTCCTGCCGGGGCGGGCGCGGTCCCAGGGAGCTCCTGAGCTTGGTGGTGAGCCTTGTCAGTTCCTTCTGCTCAGCCGGTGTCAGGGCGGGACCCAGGACGGCGGAGATATCGCGCACGTGCTCGCGCCCGATCTCCTTCTGAAGC
Source organism: Pseudarthrobacter sp. CC4 (assembly GCF_048957775.1). Taxonomy (NCBI): domain Bacteria; kingdom Bacillati; phylum Actinomycetota; class Actinomycetes; order Micrococcales; family Micrococcaceae; genus Pseudarthrobacter; species Pseudarthrobacter sp. CC4. The sequence continues at coordinate 253,246 of NZ_JARCCZ010000003.1, forward strand.
TCCCGCCCCTCGTCAGTCAGCTTCAGGAGCACGCCACGGCCATCCTCCGGTGCCGGCATCCTGGCCACGAGCCCGCGCTTCTCCAGCCGCTCCACCAGGCGGCTCAGGCTGGACTGGCTCAGCAGGACGTTGTCATTGAGCTCGTTGAGCCGCAGCCAGCCTGACGGGCAGCGGGACAGCGTGAACAGGACGTCGTACTCGTTCACCGCGAGCTTCCGGAACGCAGGCCCGGACTGCAGCTTGCGCATCACCGCCACCTGGGCCCGGAACAGCGACTCCCAGGTCTCTGCTGCGAGGCGGACCGGCGATTCAGGAGCCTTGCCGGCCATCACGCCTCCGCAGCAGACTTCTCGGCGTCCTGCGCTGCCAGCAGCGCGGCAACCCGGCCGGCGTGCGTGGGCGGCTCAGGAATGTGCGCGGGCTTGCGGGCGGCGTATTCCTTGCGCAGGACGGGCAGGACTTCCTCGCCGAACAGGTCCAGCTGCTCCAGCACCGTCTTCAGCGGCAGGCCGGCGTGGTCGATCAGGAACAGCTGCCGCTGGTAGTCGCCGAAGTACTCCCGGAACGTCAGCGTCTTTTCGATGACCTCCTGCGGGCTGCCGACGGTCAGCGGCGTCTGGGAGGTGAAGTCCTCCAGTGACGGGCCGTGCCCGTACACAGGGGCATTGTCGAAGTAGGGGCGGAACTCCTTGACGGCGTCCTGGGAGTTCTTCCGCATGAAGAACTGGCCGCCCAGGCCCACAATCGCCTGGTCCGCCTTGCCGTGGCCGTAGTGCTCGTAGCGCTCCCGGTAGAGGCCGATCAGCTGCTGGTAGTGCTCCTTGGGCCAGAAGATGTTGTTGGCGAAGAAGCCGTCCCCGAAGTAGGCCGCCACTTCCGCGATCTGCGGCGTGCGGATGGAACCGTGCCACACGAAGGGGGCGACGCCGTCAAGCGGGCGGGGCGTCGACGTAAAGTTCTGCAGCGGGGTCCGGAACTTGCCGGACCAGTTGACGGTGTCCTCGTCCCAGAGCTTGCGCAGCAGGCTGTAGTTCTCGATGGCCAGCTCCACGCCGTCCTGGATGTTCTTGCCGAACCACGGGTACACCGGCGCGGTGTTGCCGCGGCCCAGGACCAGGTCCACCCGGCCGTCAGCCAGGTGCTGGAGCATCGCGAAGTCCTCGGCGATCTTGACCGGGTCGTTGGTGGTGATCAGCGTGGTCGCCGTTGAAAGGGTGATCCGCTCGGTCTGGGCGGCGATGTAGGCAAGGGTGGTGGTGGGGGAGGAGGAGAAGAACGGCCGGTTGTGGTGCTCGCCCAGGGCGTAGACATCCATCCCGATTTCCTCCACCTTTTTGGCGATGGCCACCGAGGCCTTGATGCGTTCGTTCTCGGTGGGGGTCCGGCCCGTCGTGGGGTCCGTGGTGATGTCGCTGACGCTGAAAACACCGATCTGCATGATGTGCCTTTCCGTTCCTGGACTGCTGGCTTGTTCCCAGTGTAGTCCAATTTAGATGCATTTGCATCTATCGACGGGTACAACGCGTCCTGCGGGAAAATATTCCGGGCCTGCCGTCGGCCCTGCCTATTCGGGGCTTCCGGGTGCAGCGCGCCTGCCGCTGGTTTTCCGCACCATGCCGGTGGTCCAGTCCCGGAACTCCTCATCGACGTCAGCCCCGGGGCCGAATTCCGGCCTCGCCTGCAGTTCCCGGAGCAGGGCCTTCCTCTCGCGCCGGCCCTCCACCAGCCTGTACAGGACAGGCACCAGGACCAGGGTGAGGGCCGTGGAGGAGATGAGCCCTCCGATGACCACCACAGCCAGGGGCTGCGAGATAAAGCCGCCGCCGCCCGTGAGGCCCAGCGCCATGGGGGTGAGGGCGAACACCGTTGCAAGGGCTGTCATCAGGATGGGACGCAGGCGCTGGCGCGACCCGTGCGTGATCGCGTCCGCAACGTTCATGCCCGGCCGTCCGTCGCGCGGCTGCCGGTACTGGTTGATGAGGTCGATGAGCACGATCGCGTTGGTGACCACAATGCCCACCAGCATGAGCATGCCGATCAACGAAGGCAGTCCCAGCGGGACCCCGGTGACCAGGAGCAGTGCGACGGCCCCGGTGGCCGCGAACGGCACCGAGACCAGCAGGATCAGCGGCTGGACGAGCGACTTGAAGGTGGCCACCATGATGACGTAGACGATGGCGATTGCCGCCAGCAGCGCGAGCCCGAGCTGCTGGAAGGACTCCTGCTGCTGGGTGGTGGCACCGCCGATTTCGGCGGTGACGCCCGCCGGCAGCTGTAGTTCTTCGAGCCGTTTCTGGACCTCCGCGTTGACGGCGCCCAGGTTGGAGCCCGACGGCGTCACGGAGATCCGCGCTGTGCGCTGGCCGTTGCTGGCGGTGATGGATACAGGGACGTCCACCTGTTCAACCGCGGCGATGGTGCCGAGCGTGACAGGGCCCCCGGCTGCCGGCAGGGGAATTTGCCGGACCGCGTCGATGCTGGTGAACCTGGTGCCTTTGCCGATCCGGACCGGGAAGTCATCCGTGTCGATCCGGACGGTTCCGGCGGGGATGGGGCTGATGGTGGATGCGAGCACGCCCGCAACCTGTTCCTCGTTGAGCCCGGCGGCGACGGTCTTCGCCCGGTCAACCTTGACCTGGACCACCGGCTGGCTTGCCGCGAGGTTGGTTGCCACCTCGCTGGTGCCCGGTACGCCGGTCATCGCCGAAACCATGGTGTCGCTGGCCTCGCGGAGGTCGGCGGTGGTGGCGGCCTTGAGCGTGATGTCCACCGTGGACGATGTGCCGAAGCCGCCCTGCTGGGTGCCCACCGAGACCTTCCCGGAATCGGGGACCTTCGCCAGTTCGCTCCGCACCGTCTCCTGCAGCCGTGCCTGGTTCGCCTTTTCGTCCGTGACCACCGTGAACGTGGAGTTCGAGGACCCGGTGGAGGTGAGCGCGGCGAACCCGGCCTGCGCGTTGCCGGACGTCACCTGGACGTCCTTCACGCCGTCGATGCCTCGAAGGACTTCTTCCAGCCGGACGGCCGCTGCGCTGGTGTCCGCCAAACTGGTTCCGGCGGGCAGCACCTGCCGGACCGTGAGGCTGTTCTGGCCCGAGTTACCCAGGAGGTTCGTGGCCAGCAGGGGCGTCATGGCCGCCGTTGCGCCAAGCACCAGGACGGCGGCAACAAGGGTGAGCACCGGATGCTTCTGGGTTTTGGTGAGGATGGGCAGGTACCCGCGCTGGAGCCTGCTCCGCTGTTCCGCTTCCAGCGCCCGTTCCCGCACCTCGTCCGCGTTGCGGCGGGCAGCTGCTGAACCTGCCGCAGCCGCACCGGCCGCGGCGCCGGTGTTCTTCAGGAACCAGTACGCCAGCACCGGGACGATGGTCAGCGAAACCAGCAGGGATGCAAGCAGCGCCATGGTGACCGTGAGGGCAAACGGCCTGAACAGCTCGCCCGCGAGCTCACCCACGAAGGCAATGGGGAGGAAGACCGCAACGGTGGTGAGCGTGGATGCGGTAATGGCCCCCGCCACCTCCCTGATGGCGGTCAGGATGGCGGTGACCTTGTCTTCGCCGTAGCTCAGGTGCCGCTTGATGTTTTCAATGACCACAATGGAGTCGTCCACCACCCGGCCGATGGCGATAGTGAGCGCGCCGAGCGTCAGGATGTTCAGGGAATATCCGGTGGCGGACAGGCCGATAAAGGTGATCAGCAGCGAGAGCGGGATGGAGACTGCCGTGACCAGGGTGGAGCGGGTGGACATCAGGAAGACAAGGATGACCGCCACCGCGAAACCCAGCCCCAGCATGCCCTCGGTAGTGAGGTCCTTGATGGATTTTTCGATGAACGGTGCCTGGTCGAACACCGGGGTGAACTTGGCGTTCGAGCCAAGCTCGGCTTCGAGTTCGTCGAGGGTGTCCCGGACTGCGTGCGAAATGCCCACGGTGTCGCCTTCAGGCTTTTTGGTGATGGACACGGCAAGCGTTTCCGAACCGTTGGTCCGGGTGATGGAGGTGCGTTCGTCATCCTTGAGGGCGACGTCCGCCACGGCGCCGATCGTGGCGGCGTTCCTGGCCCCGGCAAGCGGAAGCGCCTTGATGGCGTCCAATGAATCGACCGGGCTGCCGATCTGCAGTGACAGCGTCTTGCCCTGCTCCTCCAGCGTTCTGGCCGGGATCAGCGCACCGTTGTTGGCCATCGCATCCCGGATGGAGGCGATGGTGGCGCCCGATGCCGCCATCGCGTCGGGCCGGGGAAGGATCTCGATGTGCTGGGTAGCGCCGCCTGTCACGTCGGCGCCCCGGACGCCGTCGATCTTCTGCAGGCGGGGCACGCTCAGCCGCTGGAGGTCGGCGTTGAGTTCGCTGAGGCCCTTGTCCGAGGAAACCGCCAGGAAAACGATGGGGAAATCATTGATGCTGCCGGCGAAGGCCTGCGGTTGGACGTCCTCGGGCAGGGTCCGCTTGGCGTTGGAGATGGCCCGGTCAATCTGGTTCCGTGCCCGGTCCAGGTTGGAACCGTACGTGAACACCATGGTGATCTGGGAGACGCCGTTGCGGGACGTGGAGGAGGTGGATTCCAGCCCCTCCACGCCGTTCAGGGCAGTCTCCAGCGGCCCGCTCACCTGCTTGTCCACCACCTCCGGGGAGGCGCCCGGCATGGCGGTCAGCACGGTGATCTGCGGGAACTCGATCGACGGGATCAGTTCCTGCTTCAGCGACGACATGGTGATCACGCCAAAGACGGACGCGAAGACAGTAACCAGTGCGATCAGGGCCCGGTTCGCAAGTGAGAGTTGTGCCAGCCGGAACATCGCATGGTCTCCTGAGGGGTTGACTGACGGATACGGACCCGGACGTGCCGGCCGCCGGCCCCGGCAGGGTCAGCGGCTGGCGGAAACGCTCTCCAGCTGAAGCGACTTGGCTGTTGCCTTTTCCAGCTCGACGGCAAGCTCCGGGTTCTCGTCCAGCTTGACCCCGTAGCCGGGCATCATGTCCTTCAGCTTGGACTGCCAGCCCTTGAAGTTCCGCGGGAAGGTCTTCTTCAGCAGTTCGATCATGATAGGGACCGCAGTGGATGCTCCGGGGGACGCGCCCAGGAGCGCGCCGATGGAACCGTCACGGCCGGCGATCACTTCAGTTCCGAACTGGAGGATGCCGCCCTTCTGCGGATCTTTCTTGATGATCTGTACACGCTGGCCGGCTGTGATCAGTTCCCAGTCACCATCCTTGGCCTCCGGGTAGTACTCACGCAGCGCTTCGACTTTGTCGCCGTGGCGCTTGGCCACTTCCTTGACCAGGTACGCGGTGAGGTCCATGTTGTCCTTCGCCACCGCCAGCATTGGAATGATGTTGCTCGGCCTGATGGACCGCGGAAGATCGAGGTAGGAACCGTTCTTCAGGAAGTTGGTGGAGAACCCGGCATACGGTCCGAACAGCAGCGAACGCTTTCCGTCCACGTACCGGGTGTCAAGGTGGGGCACCGACATGGGCGGCGCGCCCACCGATGCCTGGCCGTAGACCTTGGCACTGTGCTGGGCGGCGATGGTCTCGTCCGTGCAGCGGAAGAACTGCCCGGAGACCGGGAACCCGCCGTAGCCCTTGCTTTCCGGGATGCCCGAAGCCTGCAGCAGGTGCAGGGCGCCGCCGCCGGCACCCACAAACACGAACTTGGCGTGGATCTTGCCGTGCTCGCCTGACTTGGGGTACTTCAGCGAAAGGTCCCAGCCGCCGTCGGACGCCCTGGAGATGCCCGTGACGTCATGGCCGAAGTTGATTTCGACGCCGTTGTTCCCAAGGTAGGTGGTCAGTTCGCGGGTGAGTGCCCCGAAGTCGACGTCGGTGCCCTCTGCGGCGCGGGTAGCGGCGATGCGCTGCTTGGGATCGCGCCCCTTCACGATCAGCGGCGCCCACTTGGCGATCTGGCCGTGGTCCTCGGAGTACTCCATGCTCCGGAACAGGGTGTGGGGCTTGAGTGCCTCGTACCGGGTCCGCAGGAAGCGCGTGTGGTCCTCGCCGATGACGAAGCTCATGTGCGGCACGGTGTTGATGAAGCCCTTGGGCGAGCCGATCAGGTTCCGGTCCACCAAATGGGACCAGAACTGGCGGGACAACTGGAACTGTTCATTGATCTGCAGTGCCTTGGAGGGGTCCACTGAGCCGTCTTTGGCTGCAGGGGAATAGTTGAGTTCGCAGAGGGCAGCGTGGCCGGTGCCGGCGTTGTTCCACGGGCCGGAGCTTTCCAGCCCGGGCTGGTCCAGCCGTTCGAACAGGGAGATGGTCCAGTCCGGCTCCAGCTGCTTGAGGAATGCCCCCAGTGTGGCGCTCATGATGCCGCCGCCAATCAGGACGACGTCGGCATGTGGGGTCTTGGAAATGAAGGTCACGATCAGTCTCCGATTGCAGCGGCTCTGGCTGTCACAGAATATCCCCGGGCAGCGGACATACTGAAATTGGGCCGCTCCGTCAAGGCTTTAGTTGCACCTTCGTGAAAACTTCATTTAAGACCGGCGACGCCGGATAGCTCAGGACACGGTCGGACAGGGCCAGGGCGGAGATGGGGAAGGCGACGGGGACTGCGGGTACGGTCGCCGCAATCTGGGCGTTGATGGTGTGATATTGCTCATCCCGTTCCTTGCCTTCGGGCAACCCGCGCGCCCGGTTGATCTTCGAAAAGACCTGGGGATCATGGTAGCCAAACTCGCCGTTCTTCTCCCCGAAGAGGGGGCCCACGAAATTATCGGCGTCGGAGTAGGAGCCGTTCCAGCCCAGGAGATGGAGCGCGTGGTCGCCGGGGGACTGCACCTTCTGCAGGTAGCCGTCGGACCAGTCCACCGGAACCGGCTGGATGTTGAATCCGACGGCGGTGAGCTGGCGGCTGATCTCGGCATAGACCTTCTCGGGGGTGGGCAGGTAGGGGCGGGTGACGTTCAGGGGGTAGTAGAACTTGAGTTCCTCGCCGGCGTACCCGCCCTCCTTCAGGTACTCCTTGGCCTTGGCGGGGTCGTGGCCCAACTCCGGGGCCTCGTTGTTGAATCCGCTGATCTTGGGCGGGACGAACTGCGTGGCCTTGGCCGTGTTGTCGATGAAGAACCTGCGGATCAGGGTCTCCTTGTCGATCGCCATTTCGATCGCCTGGCGGACCTTCAGGTTCTGGAGCACGGGGACATCCTGGTTGATGCCCACGTACATGACGGAGAAGGGGTCGCGCTGGACGATCTGCTTTCCGCGCTTGACCAGTTGATCGAAGTTGCCCACCGTTACGGCGTCATAACCGTCGATCTTGCCGTCGAGCAGGGCCTGGAGCCTGGCCTGCGGATGGTCGTAGGCGACGAAGTTGATGGTGGAAATCTGGCCGCGTTCGCCCCAATAGGACTTGTTGGTGGCCAGCGTCACGCTTCCTTCGTCCCAGGAGGAAAGGCTGAACGGACCGGTTCCCACCGGCTTGGTGCCAAAGGCGGAGACGGGCTGGCCGCCGCGGCTTTGGTCTAGGACGTCGGCCTTGCCCGCGGCGAGGGCGGCAGGGGAGGCCATGGCAAAGGCCGGCAGCGTAAGGGCCTGGAGGAAGGCGGTGAACCGCTGGGTAAGGTCAATCCTCACAGTGTCCGCTGAGAGTGCGGTGCAGCTTTTGAAGATGGAGAGCTCCGGCTCATCCGAATGCGCCTTGAAGACACCCTTGAAGGTTCCGCCCGGAGCCTGCCGCCTCAACTCCGCGGAAAAGGCGAACCAGCGGTTGAAGTTGACGCAGACGGCCTCCGCGTTGAACGGGGTCCCGTCCTGGAAAACGACGTCGGAGCGGAGTTTGAAGGTGTAGGAACGGCCTTCGTTCGATTCAGTCCACTCCGTGGCGAGCAATGGCGTGGGCTTTCCGGTGATTTGGTCCACTCCCACCAGACCTTCGAGGATCTGGCGGGTAATGCGCTGGGACTCGACATCGTTGGACAGGGCAGGATCCAGGCCCAGGGGCTGGGCAGCAGTTCCAAAATTGAAGGTGGCGGCGGGCTCGGCGGCGGTTGTTGCGCTGGGGGAGTCCGACGACGGCGAGGGGGCGGGGACGGCCGTGCAGGAGGTCACGCCCAACGCCAGGAGGACAGCGCCCGTCTTGATGACTGTCCGCCGCGAAGTACTGCTGGGCACTCGTTTATCACCTCTGGATCTGCCGGAGCCGCCGCGTGCGGACCGAAGCCCAGTCTAATAGACGCCACCTGCAGGTCCCTGGCGCCGCCGGGTGTTCCGGCCGCGGGGCAGCAGCGGCCTCCGCGGCACAGGGAAGCCGGGGGCCATCCTTTCGGCAGGCCCCCGGCTTCGCTGTTCCCGCGGACACGGTGGGGTGTCCGCACCTGGTGGCTACTTGGGCATCAGCACCGAGTCGATCAGGTAGACGGTGGCGTTCTTGGTCTGGACGCCGCCGCAGACCACGTTGGCGTTATCAACCTTGAGCTGGTCACCGCTGCCCGTGACAGTAACTGAACCGCCCTGGACCGTAGCGTGGGTGCCGGCGATCTTGTCGGGGGTGATCTGGCCGGGAACAACGTGGTAGGTCAGGATCTTGCTCAGGAGGGCGTCGTCCGTCTTCAGGGTTTCGATGGTGGCGGCATCGATCTTGGCGAAGGCGTCATCCACCGGAGCGAAGACCGTGAACTCGCCGCCGTTCAGCGTGTCCACCAGGTCAACCTTGGGGTTCAGCTTTCCGGAAACGGCCGCGGTGAGGGTTGTCAGGATCGGGTTGTTGGACGCTGCAACCGCCACCGGATCGAGGGCCATGCCTTCAACGGAGCCTGCACCTGAGGGAACCTTTTCGGCGTAGCCCGCGCAGCCCGGGCCAACCAGGTTGGCCGCCGGATCCATGGCCGCAGCGGAGGCGGTGGCGGACGGTGAAGGCGCCATGCTCGTAGCCGCCGGCGATTCCGCGGGAGCGGAGGAGCCGGACGTCGATGCCGAACCGCCACAGGCGGTGAGGCTGAGCAGAGCTGCTGCTGCTACGCCTGCGACGGTGAAGGTTGTGCGCTTGATGGTCTGCATTTCGGTTCTCCTTGGATTGTGGCGTCTGCCCGCCGCGGACACACTGTCGGACGGCGTCGTTCGAATCTTGCTGGTGGGCACCTGCCCTTGGCCGGTGTCTCACTGGGTATTCGGCCGGGGGCGGGACGCGGATGGGTGCATTGCAAGGAGTTTTTCGGCGCCCTGCGAATTTTGCCGTGCATACGCGCAGGTGGCGGGCCGGTTAAACGGAGTGGTCCCCCGGCCACAGCCGGGGGACCACATAGTGCGCAAGGGGGGACTTGAACCCCCACGCCCGAAGGCACAGGAACCTAAATCCTGCGTGTCTGCCAATTTCACCACTCGCGCAGGGCTTCCTGCCGCCGTTTCCCTTCGGCAGGGCCCGACGGCGGATGCCAGTGTCCATTGTAGCGTCGCCACGGCAGGGCCTTGGTTAGCGCCGCATGGTCAGGCGTCGAGGTTGAGGTCCCGCCGCAGCTTGGCAACGTGGCCCGTGGCCCTGACGTTGTACTGGGCCAGCGCAACCTTGCCCTCGGGGTCCACCACGATGGTGGAACGGATCAGTCCCTCGTAGGTCTTGCCGTAGTTCTTCTTCTCGCCCCAGGCACCGTACGCCTCCGCAACGGCATGGTCCGCGTCCGAGAGCAAGGGAAAAGTGAGCTCTTCCTTTGCCGCGAACTTCGCCAGTTTTTCCACCGGATCGGGGGAGATGCCCAGCACGTCGTAGCCGGCCGACTGGAGAGAGGCAAGGTTGTCGCGGAAATCGCACGCCTCCTTGGTGCACCCCGGTGTTGCGGCTGCCGGGTAGAAGTACACAATGGTGTGGCGGCCGGGGCGCCCGGACAAACTGACGTCCGCGCCGGAAGAGTCCTTCAGTGTGAAACCGGGCGCGTCGTCGCCGGTTACGAGTCTGTCAGCCAATGTTTTTCTCCTTTTCGCGGGCGGGACACACCAGCCTAGTAAGGGCAGGGAACCAGTGCTAATCGGCACTTGGCTATACTTGCTGCATGCCTGATATGGATCACTGGCCCACGGGGCGCCTCTTGTCCACTGCTGCGCGCCTCGTTGAACACTCCTGGAATGAAAAACTGGGTGCCATCGGCCTCACCCATGCGGGAGTCATTGCCATCGAGGTTCTCGATGCGCAAGGCCCCATGACCCAGGCGCAGCTTGCCCAATACGTTCGTGTCCAGGCGCAGACTATGGGTAAGACGCTCAGCCGCCTTGAGGCCCACGGACACATCGTCCGCGTCCGCAGCACGTCGGACCGCCGGAGCCATGTGGTGTCCCTCACCGAGCAGGGCAAAGAAGCCGTTAAGGCCGCGGTGGAAATGGAACGGTCGGTGCTGGCGTCAGCCTCAATTGATCCGGACTTGCTGCGTCAGGAACTCCAGGCTGTCGTGCGCGAACTGGCCAGCCAGTTCGCCACAACCCCCAGCTCCGCCAACGGCGCGCTGGTGGAGAACACACCCTAGAAGTAAGGCGCCGGGCTAGTCGCCGGCGGGCAGGCGTGACTGCGGCCTCCAAGGGCTGCGGTCACGCCTTTTTTGTTGCCCGAGGACGGCCCCCGGCCACCTTCGCAACGTCGGCGCCATGCAGGTCCCTCCGCGGTGGCCAGGGGCCGAAACAAGTGGGGACACAACAAAACAGCCTCCTGCTCGCGTTTCCGCGAGCAGGAGGCTGTTTTCCCAATCGTGCACCCCCCGGGACTTGAACCCGGAACCCATTGATTAAGAGTCAATTGCTCTGCCAATTGAGCTAGAGGTGCATCTTTTTGCTGTGATCACCGGCTTTTCTTTCCCGGTTGATCTCCGCAACGACATGAAACTCTACACGAACTTTTTGCGCATGTGAAATCGGGTGGAAAGCCGGGCCCGCATCGCGGGGGAGGGGGCAGAACCAGCACAAAATCAGGGTTTTTGTTGCCGGGTGGGAGCCGGAATCCGCCCTCCGGCGTCCTGGCGACGTCGCGGATCGTGCCGTACGGGCCTGTGAAATGGGCCACAGGGCAGCAGTGAAACCGATGGTGGTGCCGTAGGTGCCGGCGCGGGCCTTACTCGAGCCGCCTCCGGCGGGGAACCCGGAAGCCCGCGGCCTCGGCATGGGCGGCCGACTCAAACCAGACCTCAGCCCGCGCCTGGTCATATTCGGGATGCCCCTCCTCGTAATAGACCATGGTTCCGGCGTCACCCTTGACCGTGTAGCCGGCCGGTCCGCTGCCATCCGCTCCCGCGGCCGCTGAGCCCGCCCCGTAGGGTTCATCCGCCGCCAGGTGTCCTGCGGGTTCCGTCGCTGCTGCGGCCTGGGGCTGCCGGGCGTGGTCGGCTCCGTTTTCAGTCACGGCGGAAGACTGGGTGCGGTCCGCCGTTTCTGCCGCGGGAGCGCTGTCGGGAACGACGGCAGCTGTCGGCGTTGCGGGCGCGCCGCCACCGGCGGGCTGGCCGGCGGCAGAGGCACTCGCAGCACTACTCTCAGCACCACTTGCAGTGCCGTTTTCAGTACCGGCACCCGCCGGCGTGGAAGCCCGGCCCGCCGGACCGGCGTCGTCCAGGTCCTCCACCGCCGCCGTCTCGGCGCCCGGGAGGGTGGGGGCGTGCGGCTCCGTGTATTCAGGGTGATGGACCGGCCGGGATGCCGGCGCCGGTTCTGCCGGCTGGTCCGCGGGAGCCGGGGAAGGAGCCGCCATGGACGCGCCACCGGTCCCGGCCGGGCTTTCCTGCAGAGGACTTTCCTGCGGCCCGCGGTGCGATGCTCCGCCGGCTGCAACGACGGAGGAGCCCGAGGCCTCGGACCATTTGGTTTCCCACTCGTCCCCGTCCTGGCGGCGGCGCTCGTCCTGGCCGGGTACTGGCGGGACTGCAGCCGGTGCCGCCGTATCTGCGGGTTCCTCTGCGGTGGTCGGCGCTGCAGGTTCGGCGGGACGGCCGAAACCTGCTGCGCCGGGAAGGCCGGTGGTGCCGGCTGCTTCAGCAGAGGCAGCGGCGCTTCCGCCCGAGAGCGCTCCGTCGGCGCGCGTGCGCCCGGCGCCGGACTCCCCGGACGGCTTGGATGCACTGTTGCGGTTCAGCAACCACCACACAACGCCGATGATGACAATGATCAGGATGATCCAGAAAACGAAATCCATGGCAGGCCCTTCAGTCCGGATGGCAAGGTGTCTTTTCCTGACGCTACGTCCGGCGGCCACGACTGTCCAGATTGACGGCAGTGGCTGTTGCGCGGCGCGGGGCTGGAAGACGCCCGTGAGCCAGCGCCCGGCGGGACGGGCCCCGAACGATTCGTCTCACTATGCGGGATGGCAGTCCATGATCCGGCATCGAATTTCAGGCTTTTGGTATTGAGGGGCATGAACCTGTCGTTCCGGTGTGGAGCCGAGCCCTAGACTTTCCCCTATGAGTGACGCCCAGATCGCAACCGAGAACAAGCCTGACATCAAACCCCGGAGCCGGGTCGTAACGGACGGAATCCACGCGGCGCCCGCCCGCGGCATGTTCCGGGCGGTCGGTATGGGTGATGACGACTTCGCCAAGCCCCAGGTCGGCGTCGCCAGTTCCTGGAACGAAATCACTCCCTGCAACCTCTCCCTGAACCGGCTTGCGCAAGGCGCCAAGGAAGGCGTTCACGCCGGCGGCGGGTTCCCCATGCAGTTCGGCACCATTTCGGTTTCCGACGGCATCTCCATGGGCCATGAGGGCATGCACTTCTCCCTGGTGTCACGCGAAGTCATTGCCGACTCCGTGGAGACCGTTATGCAGGCGGAGCGGATTGACGGTTCGGTCCTGCTGGCCGGCTGCGACAAGTCCCTCCCCGGCATGCTGATGGCAGCTGCCCGCCTGGACCTGTCCAGCGTCTTCCTTTACGCCGGTTCCATCATGCCGGGCTGGGTCAAGCTTGAGGACGGCTCCGAGAAGGAAGTCACCCTCATCGATGCATTCGAGGCCGTTGGTGCCTGCGCCGCGGGCAAGATGAGCATGGAGGACCTGACCCGCATCGAAAAGGCCATCTGCCCCGGCGAAGGTGCCTGCGGCGGGATGTACACGGCCAACACCATGGCCTGCATCGGCGAGGCCCTGGGCATGTCCCTGCCCGGCTCGGCCGCCCCGCCCTCGGCAGACCGCCGTCGTGATGAATTCGCCCGCAAGTCAGGCGAGGCAGTGGTCAACCTGCTCCGCCAGGGCATCACTGCGCGCGACATCATGACCAAGAAAGCGTTCGAGAACGCCATCGCCGTCACCATGGCCTTCGGCGGCTCCACCAACGCAGTGCTGCACCTCCTGGCGATCGCCCGCGAGGCCGAAGTTGGGCTGACGCTGGATGACTTCAACCGCATCGGCGACAAGATCCCCCACCTGGGCGACCTCAAACCGTTCGGCCGCTACGTCATGACCGACGTGGACAGGATCGGCGGCGTGCCGGTGATCATGAAGGCACTGCTCGACGCCGGCCTGCTGCACGGCGACTGCCTCACCGTCACCGGCAAGACCGTGGCCGAGAATCTCGACGCCATCAACCCGCCGGATGTGGACGGCAAGATCCTGCGCGCGCTGGACAACCCCATCCACAAGACCGGCGGCATCACCATCCTGCACGGCACCATGGCGCCCGAGGGCGCAGTGGTGAAGAGCGCAGGCTTCGATGCCGATGTCTTTGAAGGCACCGCCCGCGTCTTCGAGCGTGAACAGGGAGCCCTGGACGCCCTGGACAACGGCCGGATCCACGCCGGGGACGTCGTCGTTATCCGCTACGAAGGCCCCAAGGGCGGTCCGGGCATGCGCGAGATGCTCGCCATCACGGGCGCCATCAAGGGCGCAGGCCTGGGCAAGGACGTCCTGCTCCTTACCGACGGCCGGTTCTCCGGCGGCACCACAGGCCTGTGCATCGGCCACGTGGCCCCGGAAGCGGTCGACGGCGGCCCCATCGCCTTCGTGAAGGACGGTGACCGTATCCGCGTGGACATCGCAGCCCGCAGCTTCGACCTGCTGGTCGACGAGGCCGAGCTCGAAGCCCGCAAGGTGGGCTGGGAGCCGCTCCCGGCCAGGTACACCAAGGGCGTGCTCGCCAAGTACGCCAAGCTGGTGCACAGTGCCAGCACAGGCGCATACTGCGGCTGATGCCTGCCCCTTGCATGAGGCGCTGAGCGCCTCATGCAAGGGGCCCCTCGGCATCACCCTTGTTAAGCCCTTCCGGGCCAGGGTGATTGGCTGTAGGTTTTGATCCTTCCGCTGGAGGATCAATAAGTGGACAATGGGGTCCACATGGTGAGATCGTGGCACGGCTCGTTGACACGCATCTCGCCCAGAGGGAAAACTGAACGCATGACTTTCGTTACCAGCTGCGCTGTTGCAGAAGCAGTCGTCGTCCTTAGCAAGCGCGTGGCCCACTAGCCCCGGCAACGAACTGTCACGCGCGAACCCCTCGAAGAGCCGCCAGGCTGAGGGGTTTTTTTATTTCCCGCAGTTTCCACGAACCACAGATGATCCACAAGGAAGAGTCCGATGAGCAAAGGATCGCCCATCAGCCCCTCGCTGATGGCCACCAAGTCCGCCGGAGCCGCCAAGGCTCCGGACCGCGCCGACCGGACGGCTGAGAACGCCGTCGTCGCCGAGCTTGCCGCCGTCTCTCCTGTCCTTGGGCCGAACAACGTCGTACCCCCGACGGTGATGACCGGCTCGCAAGCAATTGTCCGCTCGCTCGAAGAACTCGGCGTCGACGATATTTTCGGTTTGCCCGGTGGCGCGATCCTGCCCACCTACGACCCCTTGATGGCCTCCAGCATGAACCACGTGCTGGTCCGTCACGAACAGGGAGCCGGCCACGCCGCGCAAGGCTACGCCATGGTGACCGGGCGGGTGGGCGTCTGCATCGCCACCTCGGGCCCGGGCGCCACCAACCTCGTTACCGCCATCATGGATGCCCACATGGACTCCGTTCCGCTGGTGGCCATCACCGGCCAGGTGTCCAGCGGTGTGATCGGCACCGACGCGTTCCAGGAAGCCGACATCGTGGGCATCACCATGCCCATCACCAAGCACTCGTTCCTGGTGACCGACCCCAACGACATCCCGCATGTCATGGCGGAAGCGTTCCACCTCGCTTCCACCGGGCGCCCCGGTCCCGTCCTCGTGGACGTGGCCAAGGACGCCCAGGTAGGCGAGATGACCTTCTCCTGGCCGCCGCGCATCGACCTGCCCGGTTACCGCCCGGTCACCCGAGGGCACAACAAGCAGGTACGCGAGGCCGCCAAGCTGATTGCCGCGGCCAGCAAACCTGTGCTGTACGTGGGCGGCGGTGTCATCAAGGCGCACGCATCCGCTGAGCTGCTGGCACTCGCCGAGGCCACGGGAGCCCCGGTCGTCACCACGCTGATGGCCAAGGGCGCGTTCCCGGACTCACACCCGCAGCACATGGGAATGCCCGGCATGCACGGCACCGTTTCGGCGGTGACTGCCTTGCAGCAGTCGGACCTGCTGATCACCCTCGGTGCCCGGTTCGACGACCGCGTCACCGGCGTGCTGAAGACGTTCGCACCGATGGCCAAGGTCATCCACGCCGACATCGACCCGGCCGAAATCTCCAAGAACCGCACTGCGGATGTGCCGATTGTTGGTTCGGTCAAGGAGATCATTCCGGAGCTCACCGAAGCCGTGCGCACCCAGTTCGAGGCGTCGGGCACCCCGGACCTCACCACCTGGTGGGCCTTCCTCAACAACCTCAAGGAAACCTACCCGCTGGGCTGGACCGAGCCGGACGACGGCCTGACCGCCCCGCAGAAGGTCATCGAGCGGATCGGCGCCCTGACCGGTCCGGAAGGCATCTACGTGGCAGGCGTTGGCCAGCACCAGATGTGGGCAGCTCAGTTCATCAAGTACGAGCGCCCGCATGCCTGGCTCAACTCGGGCGGCGCCGGCACCATGGGCTATGCCGTGCCGGCTGCGATGGGCGCCAAGGTGGGCGAGCCGGACCGGGTGGTCTGGGCCATCGACGGCGACGGCTGCTTCCAGATGACCAACCAGGAACTGGCCACCTGCGCCATTAACAAGATCCCCATCAAGGTTGCCGTCATCAACAACTCCTCCCTGGGCATGGTGCGCCAGTGGCAGACCCTCTTCTACGAAGGCCGCTACTCGAACACCGACCTGAACACCGGCCACGACACCGTCCGCATCCCGGACTTCGTCAAGCTGGGGGAGGCGTACGGCTGCGCCTCGTTCCGCTGTGAACGCGACGAGGACATCGACGCCACCATCCAGAAGGCCCTCGAAATCAATGACCGCCCCGTAGTCATCGACTTCGTGGTGAGCCCCAACTCCATGGTGTGGCCGATGGTGCCCGCCGGCGTGAGCAACGACCAGATCCAGGTTGCCCGCAACATGACCCCGGAATGGGAAGAAGAGGACTGACCATGAGCCGCCACACACTTTCCGTCCTGGTGGAAGACAAGCCGGGCGTCCTGACCCGGGTTGCGAGCCTCTTCGCCCGGCGCGCCTTCAACATCAACTCCCTGGCCGTCGGCCCCACCGAGGTTCCGGGCATTTCCCGGATGACGGTCGTTGTCGACGCCGACGGCGACCTCATCGAGCAGGTCACCAAGCAGCTCAACAAGCTGATCAACGTCATCAAGATCGTTGAGCTGACTTCCGAATCTTCCGTACAGCGCGACCACATCCTGGTCAAGGTACGTGCGGATGCCGCAACACGCCTGCAGGTTACCCAGGCCGCAGACCTGTTCCGTGCCGCCGTCGTCGACGTGTCCACAGACTCGTTGGTGATCGAGGCAACCGGTACCCCGGAGAAGCTCGCAGCGCTGCTTTCAGTGCTGGAGCCCTTCGGCATCCGCGAAATCGTGCAGTCCGGCACCCTGGCCGTTGGACGGGGATCCCGCTCCATGAGTGACAGGGCGCTGCGCTCCGCTTAGGCCCTCAAGGTCCCGCGCGGCAGTACGCAACGCCCGTAACCGCACCACGCAAGACACCTATCTACAATCCACTCAAGAGGAGTTACGCAAGTGACTGAAATGTTCTACGACGACGACGCCGACCTGTCGATTATCCAGGGCCGCAAGGTAGCCATTGTTGGCTACGGTTCCCAGGGCCACGCCCACGCGCTTAACCTGCGCGATTCCGGCGTCGAGGTTGTCATCGCCCTGAAGGACGGCTCCAAGTCCGCACCCAAGGCCGAGGACGCAGGCTTCACGGTCAAGAACGTTGCCGACGCCGCCGAATGGGCCGACGTCATCATGATCCTGGCGCCGGACCAGCACCAGCGCTCGATCTACAACGACTCCATCAAGGACAAGCTGAAGCCCGGCAAGGCCCTTGCCTTCGCCCACGGTTTCAACATCCGCTTCGGCTACATCCAGGCTCCGGAGGGCGTTGACGTCATCCTCGTCGCCCCGAAGGCTCCGGGCCACACCGTGCGCCGCGAATTCGAAGCCGGCCGCGGCATCCCGGACATCATCGCCGTCGAACAGGACGCCACCGGTTCCGCCTGGGAGCTGGCCAAGTCCTACGCCAAGGCCATCGGCGGCACCCGCGCCGGCGTCATCAAGACCACCTTCACCGAAGAAACCGAAACGGACCTCTTCGGCGAGCAGGCCGTCCTGTGCGGCGGCGTGTCCCAGCTGGTCCAGTACGGCTTCGAAACCCTGACCGAAGCCGGCTACCAGCCGCAGATCGCCTACTTCGAGGTCCTCCACGAGCTCAAGCTCATCGTCGACCTCATGTGGGAAGGCGGCATTGCCAAGCAGCGCTGGAGCGTTTCGGACACCGCTGAGTACGGCGACTACGTCTCCGGTCCCCGCGTCATCACCCCCGAGGTGAAGGAAAACATGAAGGCCGTCCTGGCCGACATCCAGTCCGGCGCCTTCGCCAAGCGTTTCATCGAGGACCAGGACAACGGCGGCGTCGAATTCAAGGCCCTGCGTGCCAAGGCTGAGCAGCACCCCATCGAGGCTGTTGGCCGCGAACTGCGCTCCCTCTTCGCCTGGCAGCAGCAGGACGTGGACTACGTCGAAGGTTCCGCAGCCCGCTAAGGCTGGCCCAACGTGCCGTTATAAAGTCAGACTGTGAGGCCGGGTTCACACTTAACAATGTGAGCCCGGCCTTTCCGTCGGCCTAGACTTGTTTTTATCCCCCGGACTGCAACGCAGAGGATCAGCCGTGTCAAAACCCGTAGTACTGCTCGCCGAAGAACTTTCCCCCGCTACCGTCGAGGCCCTGGGCCCGGACTTCGAGATCCGCCAGACCGACGGCGCCGACCGTTCCCAGCTGCTCTCCGCCATTGGCGACGTTGACGCGATCCTGGTCCGCTCGGCAACGCAGGTGGACGCCGAGGCGATCGCCGCTGCGAAGAACCTCAAGGTCATCGCCCGTGCGGGAGTAGGCCTGGACAACGTGGACATCAAGGCAGCCACGCAGGCCGGTGTCATGGTGGTGAACGCGCCCACCTCCAACATCGTCTCGGCAGCTGAACTCACGGTGGGACACATCCTCAGCCTGGCCCGCCACATCCCGCAGGCCAGCGCCGCCCTCAAGGACGGCGAGTGGAAGCGCTCCAAGTACACGGGCATCGAACTCTTCGAAAAGAAGATCGGCATCATCGGCCTCGGCAGGATCGGCGCCCTCGTCGCTGCCCGCCTGAAGGGCTTTGACACCAAGATCCTCGCCTACGATCCGTACATCACCTCAGCCCGCGCGGCACAGCTCGGCGTCCAGCTGGTGACCCTGGATGAGCTCCTGGCCCAGGCGGACTTCATCACCATCCACATGCCCAAGACGCCGGAGACGGTGGGCATGCTGGGCGCGGACGCCTTCAAGAAGATGAAGAGCACCGCCTACGTTGTCAACGTGGCCCGCGGCGGACTGGTGGACGAGGAAGCACTCTTTACGGCCCTGCAGGACGGCGAAATCGCCGGCGCCGGCGTGGACGTCTTCTCCAAGGAGCCGAGCACCGACCTGCCGTTCTTCAAGCTGGACAACGTGGTGGTCACCCCGCACCTCGGGGCCTCCACCGACGAAGCCCAGGAAAAGGCCGGCGTTTCGGTCGCCAAGTCGGTCCGCCTCGCCCTCGCCGGTGAACTGGTGCCCGACGCCGTGAACGTGGCCGGCGGCGTCATCGCCCCCGATGTCCGCCCCGGCATCCCGCTGATCGAGAAGCTGGGCCGGATCTTCACAGCCCTGACCCATGCCTCCCTGACCCAGTTCGACGTTGAGGTTGCCGGCGAGATTTCCTCCCTCGATGTCAAGGTCCTGGAGCTGGCCGCCCTCAAGGGCATCTTCGCCGACGTCGTGACCGAGCAGGTCTCCTATGTCAACGCGCCGGTCATCGCCGAGCAGCGGGGCATCAACGTCCGCCTGATCACCACCCCGGAAACCGAGTCCTACCGGAACGTCCTGACCCTCCGCGGCGCCCTCAGCGACGGCAGCCAGATCTCGGTGGCCGGTACCCTGACCGGACCCAAGCAGATCCAGAAGCTGGTGGGCATCAACGGGTTCGAGGTGGAAATCCCGATCAGCGAACACCTGGTGGTAGTGGCCTACACCGACCGCCCGGGCGTGATCGGAACGATCGGCCATATCCTGGGCATGAACAACATCAACATCGCCGGAATGCAGGTTGCACGCTCTGACGAGGGCGGCCAGGTGCTCGCGCTCCTGACCATCGACAGCTCGGTGCCCCAGCAGGTCCTCGACGCCATCAAGGCCGGCATCGGCGCCGAAATGGTGCGTGAAGTGGACCTCGAGGACTAGTCCACGGCAGCGAAACGCCGTACCCGCCGTACCCGCTTCGGCGAGTCCCCGCAAGGCCACGTATGATTGGCCGGTCTGCTTACAATGGCTTGGTCCTGATTCAGGACCGGGGCCGGCAGGCCGGCCAATTACCTTTTGCACATCAGTCCGTAATAGTCCATGTCCGCCCCGCGCGGACTCGAATGTGCGCACGCATTCCAGGTTTCAGGGAGTTCCATGAACGCCGTCCAGAGGTTCATCAGAAGCAGGGTGCTGCTGTTGACCGCGGCCATCTTGATCGCAGCCATGTGCTTGTCGGTCCTCGTCCAAAGCCAGTCACAGGCTGCACTCAACAGGACCGTGGATGAAAATTCACGGGGACTCTATGACATCCTGGTCCAGGCCAA
The DNA here is from genome assembly GCF_048957775.1 of Pseudarthrobacter sp. CC4. NCBI lineage: Bacteria > Bacillati > Actinomycetota > Actinomycetes > Micrococcales > Micrococcaceae > Pseudarthrobacter > Pseudarthrobacter sp. CC4. The sequence continues at coordinate 273,364 of NZ_JARCCZ010000003.1, forward strand.
GGCGCCTTCCGGCGCGCTGATGCAGCCGGAGATCGCCAACGGGACCGGAGGCATCAGCTTTGAACAGCTGGAAGCCATCAAGAAGCTGACCGGAACCTCCGTGGCAGCCCCCATCAGCCTCGTCTCCCGGGTGACCCAGAACCTCGAGTCGCCCCGCCTGGAGGCCATGGACTACCTGGGCTACAACGCCGGGCTGGCCGGCACCGCAACCGCCGACCAGGCCGCCGGGGCAACCGCCCCGGACCAGTGGCCTGCCGCCGAATCCGTGCTGAGCGACGAAAGCAAGAAGTACCGCCTGACCGCCAGCGCCGTCAGCTCCGACGGTGTCTCTGAGCAGACGCTGTTCAAGTCCACTGCCGAAGGCACCCTGGGCAAGGCCAAGCTCGTTGAAGAAAAGGCCGCCGGAGGCAGCAGTATCAGGATCGCTGCACCCAAGGATGAAACGGGCATCAAGTTTCCCGCCCCGGCCGGCGGCTCCGAGCACAACCTTTTCAACCTGTCCGTATCACTGCCCCTCGCCCCTGAGGTAACCGAATCGGTGGTTGCTGTCGATCCGGCCGCAGAGCGCGCCCTCCTGGGTTCCGCCGGTGACTTCCTGGCTCCGCTGGAAAAGGCGCCGCCGGCCGACGCTCGCGACGCCGGGGCAATTGGACGCTACTTTGAGGGACTTTTCACCAACGGCATCAGCCTGGACCAGCTGAAGGAAGGACCTGACTTCCTCGGCGTCAAGCTCAAGTACTGGGCACCGCTGATGACCCAGTACCAGCAGGCCAAGCGGACCGGGCAGCTGACTGCCGACTCCCAGGCCATTCCGCTGATCGTGCGCTCCGGCACGTCGCTGGACCTCAAGTACAACGTCAAGATCGAAGAGATTGACGGCGCCGGCAAGGTCGTCAAGGACGTCGGTACCGTTTCCCGGTCCCTGGACAAGGATTACCTCCCGTTCGTCTCCAAGGACCCCTTCGTCCTTTCCTGGCCGGGCTCCACGGACCACTCATCCCTGCTTGGGAGCACCGGCAACTTCAACCAGGGCCTCTACACCCCGGCCACGTGGAGCACCGACTTTGCCGCCGCACCCAAGTACACGGACGGCGAAACGGCTGCGAACGGCGCCGTGGACAAGGCAGCAGTTCCCGGCGAATGGGTGACCGTCAACCGGCTGCCCGAGAAGAGCGCCAACGGCGCCCCTGTTGACCAGACCCAGCGCGAACCCGTGGACGAACGTTCCTACCGCGAGAACCTCGAAACGGGGTCGCAGGCAGCTGCTCCGCTGGCGATGGTCTACGGCACGTTCGACCCCTCTGCCGTTGCTGCCGCCGCCGGCGACGTCAACAAGCTGCCGCTCGGTGGCTACGACCCCACCCCGTTCACCCTGGTCAAGGACGCTGCCGGAAACGATGTCCCGGCCACGGAGCTGGAACCTTCCCTGAGCGCCACCGGCCTGGCCAGCCAGTCCGCCGGTGCCATCACCGATTACTACGGGCTTGCCGCTGCCCGGGGTTACACCGACAACGCCAGCGTGATCGACGCCGTCCGGGTCCGCGCGAAGGCGCCGGGCAGCTGGAAGCAGGCGCAGCCCGACGTCGAGAAGCTGGCGGGCGAAATTCGCGCGATGGGCCTGGAAGCCACCATTGTGGCCGGTTCCGCACGCGAGGATGCCAGCATCTTCGTTCCCGGCTACTCCAAGGACGGCGCCGGGAAGGAATCCGCCCTGGGCACCGTCCGGCAGTCCTGGGTGCGGCAGAACGCTGCCGAAGCCGTCACCGGATCCTTGTCCGGCACCAACGTCACGCTGCTCTTCCTGACGCTCTGCGGTGCAGCCCTCCTGACGGGGGCATCCACCGTCAGCTACATCCGCAAGCGAAGGAGCGAAGCCGGAACGCTCCGGGCCATGGGCTGGACCCAGCGCCGGGTGCGCCGGTGGGTGCTGGAGGAGTTCGGAGTGGGCGCCGTCCTGCTGGCCGTCGCCGGGACCGTGCTGAGCCTGGTGAGCTGGAGCCTTGCCACGGCCCTCGTGTCCGTGTCCGTCCTTGTGCTCTACGCCGCTGCGGCCTTCTTCGCAGCGCAGCAGCTGCGCCATGGCCACGTCGTGGACCAGGAGCCGCAGCATGACGAGCGGCTCATCCCGGTGGACTCGCCGCTGACTTTCGCCAACCGCCAGCTGAGCACCAACAAATTCAACACGATCTCCCTTGCCTTGGCCGTAGGCGTGTTCGGCGCTGCAGTGGGCGGCCTCATCGCCTTGCTCATTGACATTCCCCGCGCTGCCGGCGCCAGTGCCCTGAGTGGCCTGGCCGCAGCCAGTGTTGCCCTGCCCAGCATCCTCCTCGCTCTTTCGGGCGTGGCTGTCGGGCTGGTGCTCACGCTGGTCACCGGGCGGTTTGAGCTCAACGCCAAGCGCCAGTACCTCGGCATCCTCGAGGCGATGGGTTGGAACCCGGACATGCTGCGCCAGGTCCGGCTGTTCGAGAATGCCCTGGTGGGAACCCTTGCCCTGCCGCTGGGCGTGCTGGGCGCCCTGGGGATAGGCCTGCTGCTGGCGCCGTACGCTGCACTGTGGGCGGGCGTGGCAGGCCTTGTGGCTGTACTTTGCTGGATACCGATTGCAACGAAAGTGGTCCAATGACAAACCCGACGAATGTCCAGCGGAGCCGCCGGTCCGGCTCCGCGGAGGTCCCCCTGCAGACCCGCGCCAACACCATCGTCAAGGCCGCCGACCACGGGACCCCGCTGGAACTGAACGACATCACCATCCGCTACGGCGGGGGCAAGGGCGGTGCCGAAGCCGTCAGCGTGGTGGAAGGCTTCGACCTCACCCTGCACGCCGGCGAGATGCACTGCGTTGCCGGCCGCAGCGGCTCCGGCAAGACCAGCATCCTCACCGTCGGCGCGGGACTGACGCTGCCGACGTCGGGCCGTGTCTACTGGGAAGGCGATTCCCTCGAAAGCATGGGCGACGACGAAATCGCCGACCGCCGTCGTGCCTTGATCGGTTACGTCGACCAGGGCGGTGCACTGATTGACGGGATGAGCGCCCTCGAGAACGTGCTGCTGCCCGCTGTCCCTGACGGCGAAGTGGACCAGCGCCGCGACATGGCCAAGGACCTGCTGGACCTCGTGGGGCTGGGCCGCCGGATGCGGCACCGTCCTGCCCAGCTCTCCGGCGGTGAACGCCAGCGCGTCGCCATTGCCCGGGCACTGATCCTGGGCACGCGCGTCCTGGTGGTGGATGAGCCCACTGCCAGCCTCGACCGTGCCTCCGCCAACCGGATCATCAGCATCCTGAAGGACACCACGTCGGACGGAATCGCCGTCCTGGTGGCCTCGCACGACCACGAACTCGTCCGTCTCAGCGATACCCTGACCGAACTCATCTAGCCCGCCCCTCCGCACCGAAGGTAACGTCCTCTACGTGACTGCTTCAGAGAAAACGCCGTTCTACATCACCACGGCCATCACCTACCCCAACGGGGTGCCGCACATCGGCCACGCCTACGAGTACATTGCCACCGACGCAATGGCCCGCTTCAAGCGGCTGGACGGCTACGACGTGATGTTCCTGACCGGCACGGACGAGCACGGGATGAAGATCGCCCAGACGGCCGAGAAGGAAGGCATCACCCCCAAGGAACTGGTGGACCGGAATGTCGAAGCCTTCAAGGCGGCGCATGCCGCGCTGGGGATCTCGTACGACCGTTTCATCCGGACCACTGACGAGGACCACTACGCCGCGTCGCAGGCCATCTGGAAAAAGATGGAAGCCAACGGGGACATCTACCTGTCCAAGTACGAGGGCTGGTACTCCGTCCGGGACGAAGCCTTCTACGTTGAGGACGACACCGTGGTCAAGGACGACGGCGTGCGCTACTCCAAGGAGACGGACACGGAGGTGACATGGACGGCGGAGGAGAGCTACTTCTTTCGGCTGTCCGCCTACCAGGACAAGCTCCTGGCGCTCTACGAGTCACATCCGGAGTTCGGTGCCCCGCAGTACCGCTTCAACGAAGTCATCAGCTTCGTGAAGCGCGGCCTGGAGGACCTGTCGATCAGCCGCACCACGTTCGACTGGGGCGTCCCGGTTCCGGGCAACGACAAGCACGTCATGTACGTCTGGGTGGACGCCCTGACGAACTACCTCACGGGAGTTGGCTACCCCGACGTCGAATCTGAAAAGTTCCGGAAGTACTGGCCCGCCGACGTGCACATCATCGGCAAGGACATCTCACGCTTCCACGCCATCTACTGGCCCGCCTTCCTCATGAGCGCAGGCCTTGAACTGCCCAGGCGCGTCATGATCCACGGCTTCCTGCAGAACAACGGAGTGAAGATGTCCAAGTCCTTGGGCAACGTAGTGGCTCCATCCGATTTCGTGGACCAGTACGGCGTGGACCAGGTGCGGTTTTTCTTCCTCCGCGAAGTGCCGTTCGGCGCTGACGGCAGCTACAACCACGACGCCATCGTGGGGCGGATGAACGCGGACCTGGCCAACAACTTCGGCAACCTGGCCCAGCGTTCGCTGTCCATGGTCGCCAAGAACTGTGGGGGCACGGTCCCCGTTCCCGGCGCGTTCACTGCGGAGGACAACGCCATCCTGGAGCAGGCCGGCGGCCTCCTCGCCGCGGCCCGGGCAGCCTTTGATAAGCAGGAATTCAGCCGCGCCCTTGAAGCGATCTGGGGAGTCCTCGGCGACACCAACGCCTATTTCGCCGAGCAGGCGCCGTGGGTGCTGCGGAAAACCGACGTTGAGCGGATGAATACCGTGCTCTACGTGACGCTCGAGGTGCTGCGGATCGTGGCCATCCTGGCGCAGCCGGTCATGCCCGCCGCAACGGCGGCGCTTCTGCAGACGCTGGGCCAGCCCGAAGGGGAAGCCCGGCAGTTCGCGGCCATTGGCACCCCGATCGTTGCAGGGACGGAGCTGCCGGCCCCTTCGCCGGTGTTCCCGAAGTACGAAGAGCCGGCCGAGGCCAAGTAGTTCCGTATTCCGAAGATAAGTACGTCCTACTGGGGATTCCGGACAGGAAAATCCATAGCCTGAACGTGTTAGCAAACTGACAGTTCGCATCTGGGAGAACCGTCGCCCCGATGCTGTCTGTTTGCCTTTGACCCGTCACATTGGGTTGACCCGTCAGGTTGGGGCGGTGCGTTCTCCTTCGCGTCTGGACAGTCTGAAGCAGACTATTGACGGAGACGGAAATGAAACGGATCCTTGCCACCTTGGGAGTCACAAGCCTCGCACTCTTGGGCGCAACAGCCACGGCATTCGCCACGGGTGAATCGGGCGGCGGTGAAAAAATCACCATCTGTCACGCCACGGGATCGGAAAAGAACCCCTACGAGTCAATCACGGTTGACCTCCATGCGTTGAACGGCCACGCCGGTTCGCACCACCAGCACAGCGAGGACATCATCCCGGCCAACAACGGGAAGGTCCTGCCTGGTGGCCAGAACCTGGACAAGGTCGATGTGTGGAACGCCGGTTGCGCCGAGCCCGGCGGAAGTCCCGCCGGGCCGCCCAAGGACAACGACAAGAAAATCACCATCTGCCACGCGACGGGATCGGAAAAGAACCCCTACCGGGTCCTTGACATTGCGCTGCAGGGCCTGAACGGCCACGGTGGCGCCCACCACCAGCACAGCGAGGACATCATCCCGCCGAACAGCGGAAAGGTGGTTCCGGCCGGCCAGAACTGGACCGCCGCCGGGCAGGCAACCTTCAACAACAACTGCGTTCCCGTGGAAGTTACCACGACGCCGCCGACGACCCCGCCGACGGTACCGCCCGCGGGCAATGTACCTCCTCCTGCCGGTGGAGTGGTGCCCGGAACGACTCCGCGCGGCGCTGTTGCCGGAGGCGGAACCGGTGCAGTGGCCGCGCCAAACCAGGGCTTCAACGTGCAGACCGCTGTTTCGGCTTCGTCCGGTCCGGGTGCAGCTCCGTGGCTTGGCGGACTGGCCGCTGTGATGGTCGCCGGCGCTGCCCTCGCTGTCCGGAAGACGATGGCTAGGACTGCCGTCCGCGGACAGCAGCGCGGATAGCGCGTGGTAGCCGCCGCCCCGGCGGCATTCGGGTAAAAGGGACGCGAAGCGCCGTGCAGGTGTTGCACGGCGCTTTGCGTCTCCCGGCATTTTCCCCACGCTGAACCGAAGCATGAGGACAATTCATGGCAGGTAATGACCCGGAGGAAGTACCGGGAGAGAACGCAACATCCGGCACAGCCGGCCACGGTCACGGGCTGTCAACTCTCAGGACCGTTGTTCTGCTGGCCCTGGCCGGAGCCGTGGGCTTCCTTGCCGTGGCCCTTCTCCCTGCGCTGGTTGAGCCCGGGGCGCGGACGTCGCCGCCGGGCGGCGCAACTGCGGTGGCCTCAGCGCCCGTTCCACTGCAGTCCGAGACGGGCGCCGTTTCAGTTTCCCCTGTTCCGGCCATCACCCCGGAAGTGCCGTCGGCCGCCGCCGGGCCGCCGGCTGCTCCTCCGGAGCGGCTGGTCTATCCAGCTGCTGATATCGACGTCCCCATCCATCCGCTCGATCCGAGCAGCTCGGACGTTGCCTCCCAGACCATAATTCCGCCGCCCACCATGGACGGATACTGGCTGACCCCCTACGGAATGCCGGGGGCGGGCTCCACCAACACCACCTACGTTGTGGGCCACAGCTGGCAGGACCTTGAGGCGCCCTTCAACCGGCTCAGTTCAAAGGCGGCAGCGGGGGACAGGCTCACGGTTGCCACGTCCGCGGGTGAGCTTGAATACCAGGTGGACTCTGTCACCACGTACGTAAAATCGGGACTCAAGGACAGTCCTGTCTGGGATGTTGCGCCCAACAGGCTGGTCCTCATCTCGTGCTACACGGACGACCTCTGGGGCACGAACGTCGTTGTCAGTGCCTCCCCGGTAGCCCAGTGAGTGCCGCCCAGCGCCTCCTGCCGCCCGGCGCTGCGGCGGCCCTCGGCATCTTCTCGAATATTGAGACGGCTTGACCAGCATATGGATGTTTTGGCTAACCTGAATCCATGAGCGCATCCTCCATTGATCTTGCAGTTATTCCCGGCGACGGCATTGGCCCCGAGGTGATTGCCGAGGCCATTAAGGTCCTCGAAAAGGCCGTGGCAGCGGAGGGCGTGGAGCTCAAGCAGACCCACTACAAGCTCGGTGCAGAGCACTGGCTGGCCACCGGGGAGACCCTGCCGGACGAGGTCCTGGCGGACCTCCGGACCCGGGATGCCATCCTGTTCGGCGCGGTGGGCGCCGCCCCGGGAGACACGCGTATCCCGTCGGGACTTATTGAACGCGAGATGCTGCTCAAGCTCCGCTTCAGCCTGGACCACTACGTCAACCTGCGGCCGTCCCGGCTCTATGGAACGGTGGGAAGCCCGCTCGCCAACCCGGGCACCATTGACTTCATCGTGGTCCGCGAGGGCACCGAGGGGCCCTACGTGGGCAACGGCGGCACCCTGCGTGCGGGCACGCCCCACGAGGTGGCCACCGAGGTTTCACTGAACACTGCCCACGGCGTGGAACGGGTAGTCCGGGACGCGTTCCGCCGGGCCAGCGCCAGGGAGCGCAAGCACCTCACCCTGGTCCACAAGCACAATGTCCTGGTTTACGCGGGGCACCTGTGGAAGCGCACCGTTGAGGCGGTGGCGCAGGAGTTCCCGGAGGTCACCCACGACTACCTCCACGTGGACGCCGCCACCATCTTCATGGTCACCGACCCGTCCCGCTTCGACGTGATAGTCACTGACAACCTTTTCGGCGACATCCTCACCGACCTGGCCGCCGCGATCACCGGCGGCATCGGGTTGGCGGCATCCGGCAACATCAACATGGACCGCACGGCCCCCTCCATGTTCGAACCCGTGCACGGGTCCGCCCCGGACATTGCGGGCCAGGGCAAGGCAGACCCAACGGCTGCCATCCTCTCCGCTGCGCTCCTGCTGGACCACCTCGGCTACGCCGCAGCCGCCCGCAGGATCGAAGCGGCAGTGGTTGCCGACGTCGAGAAGCGCGACGGCGGTTCACGCACCACAAGCGCCGTGGGCGACGCCATCGCCGCCGGGCTCTGACACCGCGCCAGGGGCTCCGGCATCGGGCGTAAGCTTGTCTCGAATCACCAAATGCCGCCGCGCCGTTCAGTGCTGAACACGGGGCGGCCGATCGTGGAGGAACCATGACCCAGACCGCCCATGGCGTCGAATTCAGCCAGCAGCTTTCGGCCAACCCGAAGTCTGCTGAAGAGCGTGCAGCCATCCTGGCCAACCCGGGATTCGGCAACCACTTCACCGACCACACCGCCGTGGTGGACTACAGCGTGGACGAGAACGGCCACGGCGGCTGGCACAACGCCAGGATTGAACCGTACGGTCCCATCGTCCTGGATCCCTCTGCCGCCGTGCTGCACTACGGCCAGGAGATTTTCGAAGGCCTCAAGGCCTACCGCCATGCCGACGGCTCCATCTGGTCCTTCCGTCCCGAAGCAAACGCGGCCCGCCTGAACAAGTCAGCCCGCAGGCTTGCCCTTCCCGAGCTGCCGGCTGAATACTTCCTCGGAGCGATCCGAGCCCTGGTGAACGTGGACAGGGACTGGGTTCCCGGCGGCGACGGCGAGGCCCTCTACCTGCGGCCGTTCATGATCGCCACCGAGGCCTTCCTGGGTGTGCGCGCCGCACGCGAAGTTTCCTTCCGGGTGATCGCCTCACCGGCCGGCAACTATTTCGGCGGTGAGCTGAAGCCCGTATCCATCTGGATCTCCCGTGAATACGCCCGTGCCGGCCGCGGCGGAACGGGCGATGCCAAATGCGGCGGCAACTACGCCGCGTCGCTGATTGCCCAGCAGGAAGCAGAAGCCAACGGCTGCAAGCAGGTCCTGTTCCTCGACCATTTCAACGACAATGCAGTCGAGGAACTGGGCGGCATGAACGTCTTCTTCGTGATGAAGGACGGCTCGCTGGTCACCCCCGCGCTGACCGGCACCATCCTGGAAGGCATCACCAGGATGTCCGTCATCCAGGTGGCCAAGGACATGGGCCGCCAGGTCACCGAGCGCAAGATCACCCTTGACGAATGGCGCGACGGCGTTGCTTCCGGCGAGATTGCCGAGGTCTTCGCCTGCGGTACCGCAGCCGTCATCACCCCGATCGGAGTCCTCAAGGACGCCACCGAGTTCATCGGCTCCGAGGACGCCAAGGCGGGGGAGACCACCATGGCCATCCGCGAGCAGCTGCTCGGCATCCAGACCGGAACTGTCCCGGACACCCACGGCTGGCTGACCCGCCTGGCCTAGGCGCCCACTTTCCAGACGCGTACGACGGCGCCTGCCGGACTTTGCTCCGGCAGGCGCCTTTCGCGTCTGCAAGGATGGTGTGGTGACTTCAGCTTCCGGCCCCGTCCTGCAGCGCAGCTCGGCCCTGACCCGGTGTCTCCTGGCGCCCAATCCAGGACCCATGAGCCTGGCGGGGACCAACTCCTACGTCCTGCACGCACCCGGTAACCCCGGCGCTGTGGTGGTGGATCCCGGTCCGTTCGACGAGGCCCACCTGGAGGCCCTGGCAGCGGCAGGCCCCGTGGACCTCATCCTCATCACCCACCGCCACGCGGACCACACAGCAGGTTCCGCCCGGCTCCATGGCTTGACCGGCGCCCCCGTGCGTGCCGCCGACGCCGTCCACTGCCACGGGAGCGGCACTCCTTTGCAGGATGGCGAAGTTCTTTCCGCCGCGGGCGTGGACATCCGGGTGGTGGCCACTCCCGGCCACACTTCCGATTCCGTGTGCTTCCACCTCCCCGGCGACGGTGCCCACGGCTCGGTCCTGACCGGGGACACCATCCTGGGCCGCGGCACCACAATGATCGACTACCCTGACGGGACCCTCGCGGACTACCTTGCCTCCCTCGACCGGCTGGAAGCGATTGGCCCCGCCACAGTGCTTCCCGCCCATGGTCCCGTTCTTCCGTCGCTGGCGGAAATTGCGCGCGCCTACCGCAGCCACCGCCTCGAGCGGCTGGAACAGGTCCGCGCTGCGCTGGACACCCTGGGCCGGGACGCAACCGCCCGTGACGTCGCCGGCGCGGTGTATTCCGACGTCGACCCTTCCGTGCGGCGGGCCGCTGAAACGTCCGTGGCGGCGCAGCTCCACTACCTCCGGGGCACTGCGGCCCAGACGTAGCGCTGGCAGGCGCGGGGTGGCGAGACGGTAGGGTAGGAGCCATGCGTATTGCCAGGTTTGTCGTTGATTCTGATCCCCTCTACGGCGTTGTCGAAGGTGACACGGGCAGTGAGGAAATCACTGTCATCCACGGAGACCCGTTCTTCAACGGGGTGGAGCGCACCTCCGTCCGCCACAAGCTGGAGGACGTCCGGCTGCTGGCCCCGATCATTCCCCGCAGCAAGGTCATCGGCGTGGGACGAAACTTCGTGGAGCACGCGCATGAACTCGGCAACGAAGTCCCGGCCCAGCCCCTCCTGTTCCTGAAGCCCAACACCGCCGTGGTGGGCCCCAACGATCCTGTAGTGCTGCCGGAGTTCTCCGAGGAAGTCTCCTTCGAAGCTGAGCTCTGCGTGGTCATCGGTAGGATCTGCAAGGACGTCCCTGAGGACCGCGTGGATGACGTCATCTTCGGCTACACGTGCGGCAACGACCTCACTGCCCGGGACGTTCAGAAAACCGACCTGCAGTGGACCCGGGCCAAGGGCTTTGACACCTCCGCGCCGCTGGGCCCGTGGATCGAGACAGAGCTGGATACCGAGGACCTGCAGATCCAGGGCAGGCTGAACGGGGAGCTGCGGCAGGACGGCAGCACCAGCCAGATGGTCAGGGGAGTGCGCGAGCTGGTCTCCATTGTGTCCCAGGCTTTCACCCTCCTGCCCGGCGACGTCATCATGACGGGGACTCCGGCCGGCGTAGGACTCGTCAACGCGGGGGACCGCTTCGAAGTGGAGATTGAGGGCATCGGCCGCCTGTCCAACCCCATCGTGCGCCGCTGACGCCAGGCCCGCCTTCACCCCTGGCGGCAGACGGTAAAGTTGGAGCCACTATGACTACTGCTTCTGCGTCGACTGCTGCCTCCTTGCCCTCCGTTTCTGCCGACACTCCCGTACGGGTCCGGTTCTGCCCGTCACCCACGGGCACCCCGCACGTGGGGCTGATCCGCACGGCACTGTTCAACTGGGCCCATGCCAAGCACACCAAGGGCACCTTCGTCTTCCGCATCGAGGACACGGACGCTGCACGCGACTCGGAGGAGAGCTACCAGCAGCTGCTGGAAGCATTGAAGTGGCTCGGCATCACATGGGAAGAGGGCGTGGAAGTGGGCGGGCCCCACGAACCGTACCGGCAGTCGCAGCGGCTGGACCTTTACAAGGACGTCGTGGCCAAGCTGATCGAGGCCGGCTACGCCTATGAGTGCTACTCGTCCCCCGAGGAGGTCGAGGCGCGCCACCGCGCGGCCGGCCGCGACCCCAAGCTCGGCTACGACAACTTTGACCGCGAGCTGACCGAAGATCAGGTGGCTGCCTTCAGGTCCGAAGGCCGGCAGCCGGTGCTCCGGGTCCGGATGCCCGATGAAGACGTCACGTTCACCGACCTGGTCCGCGGCGAGATCACCTTCAAAGCCGGCAGTATCCCGGATTACGTCATCGTGCGTGCGGACGGGTCCCCCCTGTACACCCTGGTAAACCCCGTGGACGACGCCCTCATGGGCATTACCCACGTACTGCGCGGCGAGGACCTGCTGTCCTCCACACCGCGCCAGGTTGTCCTCATCCGCGCCCTGATGGAAATCGGTGTTGCCAGCTACATGCCGGAGTTCGGCCACCTGCCCTACGTGATGGGCGAAGGCAACAAAAAGCTGTCCAAGCGTGATCCGCAGTCCAACCTCTTCCTGCTGCGCGACCGCGGCTTCATTCCCGAGGGCCTCCTGAATTACCTGTCCCTGCTGGGCTGGAGCCTGTCCGCGGACGAGGACATCTTCACCGTGGACCAGCTGATCGAAAACTTCGATGTCCACGACGTTCTGGCCAACCCTGCGCGCTTTGACATCAAGAAGGCCGAAGCCATCAACGGGACCCACATCCGGATGCTCGCGCCGGGGGACTTCCGGGAGCGGCTGGTGCCGTACCTGCGCACCGAGGGCTACGTGGGGGAGCAGCTTACGGCGCGGCAGGAGGAAATCCTCACCGAGGCCGCGCCGCTGATCCAGGAGCGCATCACGCTCCTGGGCGAGGCGCCCGACATGCTCGGATTCCTGTTCAAGGATGACGACGCCATCGATGTAGCGGACGACGCCCGGAAGGGACTTCCGGAGAACCTTGGGGAGGTCCTCGATGCGGCAATAGCCGCCCTGGACGGCGTGCAGGAGTGGACGGCGGAAGAAATCCAGGCTGCCCTGAAACGGACCCTGGTTGAGGAGCTGGGCCTCAAGCCCCGGCTCGCCTTCGGACCGGTGCGTACGGCTGTTTCCGGCCGCCGCATCTCGCCGCCGCTCTTCGAGTCCATGGTGATCCTCGGCCGGGAATCCTCACTCCGCAGGCTCCGGGCCTTCCGCGGCTGATGTCAGCTCCCACCGCTGCCTCCACCAGTTTCCTGGACACGCCCTTCGGGGCGGTGCGGGGGATCCTGTTCGACATCGACGACACACTGGTGGACCTCGAGTTCTCGATGACAACCGCGCTGCGGGAAGTCAGCGAACACCTCCTGCCCGGACTGGACCAGGCCGGGTGGGAGAGGTTCGGCCGTATCTTTACGCACGAAACCACCCACTATTACGACCGCTACCTGGCCGGTGAACTCACGTTCAACGAGCAGCGGCTGCTGCGCGGCCGTGCCGCCCTGGGCCACTTCGGCGTCGAGTTGGACGAGGGCGAGCAGTCCCACCAGTGGCTGGCGGCCTACATTGAAAAGCAGCCCGCCTACGTAAAGCCCTTTCCGGATGTCATGCCGCTGCTGGACGTCCTGGACCAGGCAGGCATCCCTTACGGGGCGGTCAGCAACAACGTGCATGATTACCAGCGCGCCAAGCTGGACGGAGCCGGACTGGAACGCGTCCGGCGGCTGGTGGGGACGGACACGCTGGGCGTGGCGAAGCCCGATCCGGCCATCTACCTGGAAGGTGTCCGGCTGCTGGGTACCGCACCGGCCGACACGCTCTATGTGGGCGACAACCGGCTCCTGGACGCGGAGGGCTCGACGGCGGCGGGGCTGGTCGGCGTTTGGCTCAACAGGGTGGGGGAGCCGGTGGCGGAGTTTGAAGGCAACGCCGTGTCCTCGCTGGCAGAGCTGGTCGGCTAGGAAGCGCTCCGGGCAGGGGTCCGGCCGTCCTCCCCGCCCGGGGAAGTTCCGCTCTGCTCGGCCCGTTCACGCAGGCCGGCCAGCATTTTGCGGATCATCCAGAAGTCGGCAACCTCCAGCAGTGCCGAGAATGCAATGGATGCGGGCGACCACCGGATGCGGGAGCGGATCCGGGTGAGGAGCCGGGTGGTTCCGTCCGGTTGCGGGTCAAGCTGCCAAACCCATGTGGTGTCACCCGGGGTTCCCCAGACCATGGAGCGCGGGTAGTCCATTGAGTAGACGTTGATACCGTGCTTGCCGCCCGGACTCATCGGCAGTGTGTCGCCCGGTTCCAGGGCCTGCCATTCGGGGCGGATCTGCCTGGCGCTGGGACGTCCGAGGTTGTCCAGCAGGTCATAGCTGTACCACCCGGCCCGCCGCACCCCGACCTGGACAAGCCAGGGCCAGATCCGTTCGGGTGCAGCTCCGACTGAGATGGCACGGGTGGCGTTGAAAGTCGGAGACCGCACCAGGTCATCACCCGGCAACGCCCGGGCCACCTCATCAGGGGTTGCGCCCCACGTCAAGTGCCGGGGGCGCCAGGCCCGAGCCCACGCCGCGACCCCGGCCGCACCGAGCAAACCGATGACTGTCCGCGCCCTCCAAGCCATTCCGTCGCCCCTTCCGTCCGTCCATTCACTATGCAAGGCTGTCGTGGCCAGCATCACCCGCGCCGATTTGTGCGAGCCAAGAGTCTCAGGTAAAGTAATTTCTCGTGCTGAGGCGCACGGAGCAGGGTAAAGCCCCTGAAATCCGGCCCGAAAGTATCATTGGGATATGGTGTAATTGGCAACACTACGGTTTCTGGTACCGTCATTCTAGGTTCGAGTCCTGGTATCCCAGCTCTGGTTTGAGCAGCAGTTCGAAGCTCGAAACAGACGGTTTCAGCCGGTCCGCCGATTTGAAACCAAAGCAAAGTGTGTGAAAGAATCACTGAGCTTGATCAGCGGAAACGCTGGCAAAAGTACGGAAATGTACACGGCCCCATCGTATAGCGGCCTAGTACGCCGCCCTCTCACGGCGGTAACGCGGGTTCGAATCCCGCTGGGGTCACCACCGAAATGGTCCCGGGCAAACGCCCGGGGCCATCTTTCTTTAATGCTTCGGCAAACCTGACATGTTTCTTGGGGAAGCTGCCATACCTTGAACCCAAATCGAAGCCATTTGGGGGAATCTGTGCTGGGAAGCCGGTTTGCCGGAAGCAAGAACTCTTTGAACGCCATCCGGCTGGTATTGGCCTCGGCTGTCATCCTGTCCCACTCCTGGTGGCTGGGAGGCTATGGGCCCGAGCCCAGTCCGGGGAGTGTAAAGCTCGGCAGTTGGGCTGTGCTGGGCTTCTTCGGGATTTCTGGATACTTGATAACGCGAAGCAGGACACGGGCGAGTTCAGCCGGCAGTTACTGCCTAGCCAGGTTTCTGCGGATCTTCCCCGGCCTTGCTGCTTGCGTGACCGTTGTAGCTTTTGTGATTGCCCCTGTTACGGCCGCCTCGACGGGCCGGCATTACTCGCTTTCCGATGCTGCGGTCTACTTTGTCACCAATCTGTCCGCCGGCACCCCCTTTATCGCAGTCGGGGGCATTCCCGGGTCGCTTGAAGGCCTGCCAGACCCCCGATTGTGGAACGGCCCACTGTGGACGCTGTTCTGGGAGATCGCCTGTTACATCCTGATCGGAATAGTGTTCCGGCTTTTCCGGCCCGACTTAGTACGCCTCGCGCTGCTGACTCTCTTCAGTGTCGCTTCAGCCGCTGCCGTGGCCGTCGACGCCGGTTGGATCGCCGCGCCCGTGCGTAACGACTGGCCCCTTATACCTGTCTTGTCGTTTCTCGCAGGAGCGTTGATCTACCTTTTCCAGGATGTCATTCCCGCGAACCCTACAACCCTCGTGCTTGCCGCCGGCCTGGTGGTCCTGGTGTCATCCTTCGGCTTCGCGTCATCCTTGGTACACCTTCCCCTGAGTCTTTTCCTCATCCTGGGGTCACTGTATCTTCCCCTCTTCGGAGTGGGGTCCCGCTATGACGTTTCGTTTGGTATCTATATCTATGGTTGGCCTGCGCAGCAGTTCCTTGCCGCCCTCGGGCTACACTCCGTTGTGCCTCCTTTGGTGTTTGCGGCTGCCTCGTTACTGCTGGTAGCACCAGTTGCGTGGCTGTCCTGCCGCTACGTGGAGAAGCCGGCCCAGCTATGGCACCGCGCGCAGGGCGTACGGCGAACAGTTCGGGAACTGGCATGATGTTGCTGTGACCTCCCGGAACGAGCAGGATGCCCCGCAGGATCCGCAGCGCAAACCTTCCGGCAGTGCTGCGGCCTCGGCGGCCTTAACGCTGCTCGAAGAGGTGCGCAATGATCTTGCGGCGGCGGAGCTGCCTCTTGCCCTGCCGGATGCTGAGCAGGCGCGCCGCGAGGCCGCCAGCGCCGTGGCCCAGCTCGATGACTACATCCTCCCGCGGTACCGCAGCCTTGACGCTCCGCTCCTGGCCGTCGTCGGAGGTTCAACCGGAGCCGGCAAGTCGACACTCGTGAACGGGATCGTAGGCCACCCGGTAACCCGTGCAGGCGCCATCCGCCCCACTACCCGCCAGCCCATCCTCCTGCACCACCCGTCGGAGGCGGCCTGGTTCGAGGGCCAGCGCGTGCTGCCGAGCTTGAACAGGATCCGCGGTTCCATCGTCAGCAGTCCCGTGCCTGCCAACCGGGCAGGAGCGGTTCCGGACGCCGCTGCAATGTCATCCCTCGTCCTCGTGTCGGACCCCGGGGTGCCCGCAGGAATCGCTGTCCTCGACGCCCCCGATGTGGATTCCATCTCGGATGACAACCGCAAGCTGGCAGCCCAGCTGCTGGCCGCCGCCGACCTGTGGGTCTTCGTCACCACCGCCAACCGTTATGCCGACGCCGTTCCATGGAAACTGCTCCTGAATGCAGCCTCGCGGGACATCATGGTGGGGGTGGTCCTGGACAGGGTCCCTCCGGCGGCGGAGGCAGAAGTCAGCGAGGACCTGCGCGGCCTGCTGGACCGCGAAGGCCTGGGGGCGGCGCAGATGTTCGTGATACCTGAAACCAGCCTGGATCCCATGGGCATGCTCCCCGCCGGGGCGGTCCAGCCGCTGCGGACCTGGCTGGCAGGGCTGGCCGCTGACGCCGCCGGCCGGTCCGACATTGCCCGCCGCACGCTGAACGGAACCGTCAGGGCGATGGCGGAGCGTGTCTCTGCCGTTGCGCAGGCAGCACGGGAGCAGCAGCATGCGGCCGCGAACCTGGAGGGCGCCGCCGTCTCCGCCTATGAGGCCGCTGCGGACCGCATCCTGGACGCGACAAGGGATGGCGCGCTCCTGAGGGGCGAAGTGCTGGCCCGCTGGCAGGACTTCGTGGGCACGGGAGAATTTTTCCGGGCCCTCGAACAGAATGTGGGCCGCTTCCGTGACCGCGTGGGTGCCTTCTTCCGGGGTGAACCGGCGCCCGCGGTAAGGGTGGAAGCAGCCATCGAGACAGGCCTGCAGGCTGTCATCGTTGACGAAGCAGCCAACGCCGCCGAGGACACGGACCAGCACTGGCGCAACGACCCCGCCGGCCGGCAGCTGCTGGGGACTGATGATCTCTCCGGCACGACGCCGGGCTTCGAGGACCGCGCCGCCGCCGAGATCCGGGCGTGGCAGGAAGCACTGATGGAACTGATCCGCACCGAGGGCCAGGGCAAGCGGACCCAGGCGCGCTGGCTGTCCTTCGGCATCAACGGGCTGGGCGCCGCGCTGATGATCGTGGTGTTTTCGATGACGGCGGGACTCACCGGACTGGAGGTGGGCGTAGCAGGAGGCACCGCCGTCGTGGGCCAGCGGCTGCTCGAAGCGGTTTTCGGCGAGGACGCCGTCAGACGGATGGCCGAACAAGCGCGCAAGGACCTGCACGCCCGCTGCCAGCGGCTGCTGCAGGAGGAGAGACGCAGGTTCCTCGCCCGGCTGCCGGAATACGACGGAAGCGCGCCCGAAGCCCTCGCCGCCCACGCCGCATCACTGCTCCGGCTGGCGGACAAGGCATGAGCCGCCACAGCGATACCCGCGAGTCGTCCCGGCTTGACCGGCGGCTCTCAGCCCTCAACGATGCCCGGGAACTTGGCGAAGGAGTCCTTCCGGATGAGTCCCTGCAGGAGGTCTTTAGCGTCCTGGAACGCGCAAGTTCACGGCGCTCCCTCTCCGCCGACCACACCGTGGTGGGCTTCTTTGGCGCCACAGGAAGCGGAAAGTCCTCCCTCTTCAACGCGGTCAGCGGCGCGGAAATTGCGACGGCGGCAGCCCGCCGTCCCACCACATCGGAACCTTTGGCAGGGGTGTGGGGGGCGGAAGGCAGCGAGCCGCTGCTCGACTGGCTCGAAGTCCGCAACCGCCATCACGCCGCCGCCGTCGATGGGTTCGCGGACGAAGGCACCGGCCTGATCCTGCTGGACCTGCCGGACTTTGACTCCACCAAGGCGTCCAACCGCGAAGTGGTGCAGCGGATGGTGGGGCTGGTGGACGTGCTGGTGTGGGTCCTTGACCCCCAGAAGTACGCGGACGCTGCCGTGCACAACGACTTCCTGTCCCGCCTGGCCTCCCACGGAGCCGTGACCCTGGTGGTCCTCAACCAGGTGGACCGGCTGCCGGAGCGCGATGTGCAGCCCGTCCTGGAATCCCTGCGCTCCATCCTTGCCCGGGACGGACTTGGCAAGGTCCAGGTGCTTGCGGCCTCCGCCTTGACGGGGGCCGGGGTGGACCAGGTCCGTGCGGCCATCCGTGGTGTTGCGGTCAAGCGGAAAGCCCAGGCCCAGCGGCTTGCAGCGGATATCTCAAAGGCGTCGGCCGACCTTGGTGCCGTGTCGGGCGAGGGGACTGCTGCCGGTGTCCGGCCTGCAGCCAGGACACGCCTGGCTGATGAGCTGGCCATCGCAGCGAACGTGCCGGTGGTGGTGCAGGCGGTGGCGCAGTCCTACCGGCTGGAGTCAGTGAAGCGCACGGGGTGGCCGGTGACCCGGTGGTTGTCCAGGTTCCGTGCGGATCCGCTGCGCCGGCTCAACCTGCGCAGCGCGGCGCCGTCGGAGTTGAACCGGACGTCGCTGCCGCCGGCAGGGGCGCCGGAACGGGCGCGCACGGACGCAGCGGTGCGGGAGTTCGCCGACGCCGCCAGTGCCGGGGCCCCCGGCCCCTGGCGTGCAGCCATTCGGGGGGCCGCCCGGGAAGGTAGGGAGCGGTTGCCTGATGCCCTGGACCAGGCCATCGCCGGAACGGACCTCGCCGCGAACCGTAAATCCTGGTGGTGGGGAGTCTTCAACGTGGTGCAGTGGCTGGCCCTGCTGACTGTGCTGGGTGGCTTGGGCTGGCTAGGTGTCCTGGCGGCACTGGGATACTTCCAGATGCCCGTGCCGGAGGTGCCCCGGGTCGAAGGATGGCCTGTGCCAACGCTGATGATCGCTTTTGGGGTGGCCTTGGGGATCTTCCTTGCCATCACGGGCCGCTTTATTGCAGCCGCCGCGGCCAATGCACGGGCGGCGAGGGCACGGAAGCGGTTGAATGCCGCCGTGGCCGCGGTGGCGCAGGAACTCGTCGTGGAACCCGTGGAGGTGGAGGTCAGCCGGCTGGCCGGCTTTAACTCCGCGCTCCGGACGGCTGCGGCCGGATAGGGCCTGCGCGGCCGGGCAGGCGAGCTAAGCCCCGCTCGCCGCGAGTTCGGCGGCAGCGTCCCTTACCTTGAGCAGGGTGCGCAGGTTGCGCGTAGTGGTCGCGGCTTTGAATTTGGCTTTCGCGGAAATCTTGCTGAAGGGGCTGTCCAGCGTTCCGCCGGCCGGTGCCAGCCAGGCGAGGGCCTCCGGACCCAGCCTCTCCTGTTCGTTTCCCTCCAGCGCCGCCCCTGCCGCATCGAGTTCATCGAGGACCCCCGTGTCCGAGGAGAGCGTGATGTAGCTGTGGGTGGTTTTGTCGTCCTCGGGGTAGGGGCAGGCGGCCACGAGTTCCGACAGCCGGGCTGACTCGAGGACCACCACCCAGGCGTCATAGCCGAACGCGTCCCGCAGGCATTTTTCGCATTCGCGTTTGACGGCGTCCGCGTCCAGGGGGCTGGCCAGGACCACATTTCCGCTGGCAATCAGGGTGCGGGCGTCAGCAAAGCCTGCGGCCTTGAGCGCCTCCCGCAGATCAGCCATCTTGATGTTGATGCCGCCCACGTTGATGCCGCGAAGAAACACTGCGTAGCTGCCCATGCCGAAAATCCTAGCCCGGCGGCGCCGGTACGGGCCGCCGGTTGGTGTCAGCGCGTCAGTCGTTGTTCTTCCGCAGGGCCTCGGTGAGGATGCGGCCGGCATTGCAGACCACTTCCGCATGCAGCCTGCCGGGCTGGCGGGTGAGCCGCTCGATGGGTCCGGAAATGGAAACTGCCGCGATCACCCGGCCGGACGGCCCGCGCACCGGCGCCGAAACTGAGGCCACCCCGGGCTCGCGTTCGCCGAGGCTCTGGCCCCAGCCCCGCCGTCGTACACCAGCCAGGACGGTAGGCGTAAAGCGGGCTGACTGAAGCCCCTCGAGCAGGCGGTCGTGGTCCTCCCAGGCGAGCAGCACCTGGGCGGCTGATCCTGCCTTCATGGACAGCTGCGTGCCTACGGGAATGGTGTCACGAAGGCCGATGGGCCGTTCGGCCGACGCCACGCATACCCGCCAGTCACCCTGGCGGCGGAAAATCTGGGCGCTTTCGCCGGTGGCGTCGCGCAGCTGCATCAGGACGGGCCCGGCGGAGGCGATCAGGCGGTCCTCGCCCGCGGCGGAGGCCAGTTCAACCAGCCGGCTCCCCAGGACGAACCGGCCTTGGATATCACGGCTTACCAGCCGGTGGTGCACCAGGGCGAGGGCAAGCCGGTGCACAGTGGGGCGGGCCAGGCCGGTGGCCGCCACGAGCTGCGCGAGGGTGGTGGGGCCGGCTTCCAGTGCATCAAGCACCTGGGCCGCTTTATCAATGACACCGACTCCACTAGAATTGTCCATGTAATGATATTGCCGTCTCAATATCTGAGATGCAAATCTTTCGGCTGGCGCAGTGCGGAGCCGTCCTGATTCAGTTGATCTCATCAGCCAAACAGCAGTGAAGGGAGATGGCCATGGCAAAGACATTGGCCGAGAAAGTCTGGGACGCACACGTGGTGCGCAAAGGTGATGGTGATGGAGCCAACGCCCAGCCCGACCTTCTCTTCATCGACCTCCACCTGGTCCACGAGGTCACGTCTCCGCAGGCATTCGAAGGCCTGCGGCTGGCCGGCCGCAAGCTGCGCCGGCCGGACCTGACCATCGCGACGGAGGACCACAACACTCCCACGCTGGACATCGACAAGCCTATCGCCGACCTGACCAGCCGCACCCAGATCCAGACGCTGCGCAACAACTGCGCAGAGTTCGGCGTGCGGCTGCACAGCCTCGGTGACGCCGAGCAGGGCATCGTCCACGTCGTGGGCCCGCAGCTGGGCCTCACCCAGCCGGGCATGACCGTTGTCTGCGGTGACTCGCACACCTCCACCCACGGTGCTTTCGGTGCGCTGGCCATGGGCATCGGCACTTCCGAGGTGGAGCACGTCATGGCCACCCAGACCCTCTCCCTGAAGCCGTTCAAGACGATGGCCATCAATGTCGAGGGAACGCTGCGTCCCGGCGTGACGGCGAAGGACATCATCCTGGCCGTGATCGCCAAGATCGGCACCGGCGGCGGCCAGGGCTACGTCCTGGAATACCGCGGCTCCGCCATCCGGGCGCTGTCCATGGACGCGCGCATGACCATCTGCAACATGTCCATCGAAGCGGGTGCCAGGGCCGGCCTCGTTGCGCCGGACCAGACCACCTACGACTACATGAAGGGCCGCCCGCACGCGCCGGAAGGCGCGGACTGGGATGCCGCCGTCGAGTACTGGAACACCCTGCGGACCGACGACGACGCCGTCTTCGATGCCCAGGTGGACCTGGACGCCGACACCCTGGAGCCGTTCGTCACCTGGGGCACCAACCCTGGCCAGGGCGTCTCCCTGTCCGAGTCCGTCCCGTCTCCGGAGGATTTCGGTGACGAGAACGCCAAGGCAGCGGCCGAGCGGGCACTGCAGTACATGGGCCTCAAGGCAGGCACGCCGATGAAGGACATCCGGGTGGACACCGTGTTCCTGGGTTCCTGCACCAACTCCCGGATGGAGGACCTGCGTGCAGCGGCGGACATCATCCGCGGGCGCCGGAAGGATCCCAATATCCGCATGCTCGTGGTGCCGGGGTCGGCACGCGTGCGGCTGGAAGCGGAGGCCGAAGGCCTGGACCGCGTGTTCAAGGATTTCGGCGCTGAATGGCGCTTTGCCGGCTGCTCCATGTGCCTCGGCATGAACCCGGACCAGCTGGACGTGGGGGAGCGCTGCGCGTCCACCTCCAACCGCAACTTCGAAGGGCGCCAGGGCAAAGGCGGCCGCACCCACCTGGTCTCCCCGGTGGTTGCCGCAGCCACTGCCATCCGCGGCACGCTGAGTTCGCCGTCGGACCTCGATCCGGCTCCCGAATCCGCCGCCATCCGCACCGACGCAGCCTAGGACACGCCATGGAAAAGTTCACCACCCACACCGGAATCGGCGTCCCGCTGCGGCAGAGCAACGTGGACACGGACCAGATCATCCCCGCCGTCTACCTCAAGCGGATTACCCGGACCGGCTTCGAGGACGCGCTGTTCTCGGCGTGGCGCAAGGACCCGTCCTTCATCCTGAACAAGGAGCCGTTCAACGCCGGCTCCGTCCTGGTGGCAGGCCCGGACTTCGGAACAGGATCGTCCCGCGAGCACGCCGTCTGGGCGCTGAAGGACTACGGCTTCAAGGCCGTCCTTTCCTCCCGTTTCGCCGACATCTTCCGTGGGAATTCCGGCAAGCAGGGCCTGCTGGCCGCCGAGCTCTCCCAGGATGACATCGAGCTGATCTGGAAGGAACTGGAGAACGCTCCGGGGACCGAAGTCACGGTGGACCTGGTGTCCAAGACCGTGGTGTGCGGAAACATCGTTGCGCCCTTCGAGATTGACGACTACACGCGCTGGCGCCTGCTCGAGGGCCTGGACGACATCGGGCTGACCCTGCAGCATGAGGCGGACATCACGGCCTACGAGGCGACCCGTCCTTCGTTCAAGCCGAAAACCCTGCCGGCACGCCTTTCCTCCAACGGCTGAAGCAGCCGCGCAGGGCCGACGGCGGCACGCCACGCCCTGCCGCCGTCGCCCGCGTATTTCGGTTAGGTAACGCAACCTCCTATGCTTGGTTGGAGCCTTTGCAAGGATTTGGGGGCGAGTGATCGTAAGGAAACCGGTATATGAGTAGTGTTCTGACAATCCGCGGCGGAGTCCCGCTTACAGGCCGCGTCAGCGTCCGGGGAGCAAAGAACCTTGTTCCCAAGGCGATGGTGGCAGCGTTGCTGGGCAACGAACCGTCGGTGTTGCGGAACGTGCCGGAGATCAAGGACGTGGAGGTCGTCACCTCCCTCCTGCAGCTCCATGGCGTGACCGTGGTGAAGGACCCGGTGACCGGCGACCTCACGCTGGACCCCAAGGCCGCCAAGACGGCGTCCAGCACCGCCATCGACGCCCACGCGGGCGACTCCCGGATCCCCATCCTGCTTTGCGGGCCGCTGATCCACGCGATCGGCGAGGCGTTCATCCCCGACCTCGGCGGCTGCAAGATCGGCGACCGGCCCATTGACTACCACCTGGACGTCCTGCGCCAGTTCGGTGCCGTGGTGGAGAAGCGGCCCGGCGGCATCCACATCTCAGCCCCAAAGGGCCTGCACGGCGCCAAGATCTCCCTGCCCTACCCTTCCGTGGGCGCCACCGAGCAGGTGCTGCTGAGCGCCACGCGCGCCGAGGGCATCACCGAGCTGTCCGGTGCTGCAACAGAGCCGGAAATCATCGACCTCATCGCCGTGCTGCAGAAGATGGGCGCCATTATCAGCGTCCAGACTGACCGCACCATCCGCATCGAGGGCGTCCGCGACCTCGGCGGCTACAACCACCGGGCGCTTTCGGACCGCAACGAATCGGCGTCGTGGGCTTCTGCGGCACTGGTGACCAAGGGTGACATCTTCGTTGAAGGCGCCTCCCAGCGGGACATGATGACCTTCCTGAACACCTACCGCAAGGTGGGCGGCGGCATGGACATCGGTGAAGACGGCATCCGTTTCTACCACCGCGGCGGGAAGCTCAATCCGCTGGTGCTGGAGACTGACGTGCACCCCGGCTTCATGACGGACTGGCAGCAGCCGCTGGTGGTGGCCCTGACCCAGGCCGAAGGCGTGTCCATCGTCCACGAGACGGTCTACGAGAACCGCTTCGGCTTCACGGACGCGCTCATCCGGATGGGCGCCAGCATCCAGGTGCACCGCGAGTGCCTGGGCAGCGTGCCGTGCCGTTTTGGCCAGCGCAACTTCCTGCATTCCGCGGTGATCTCCGGACCCACCCAGCTCAAGGGCACCGACATCGATGTTCCGGACCTGCGCGGCGGCTTCAGCCACCTGATTGCCGCCCTCGCGGCCACCGGCACCTCCCGCGTCACGGGGATCGACATCATCAACCGCGGCTACGAGCGCTTCACTGAAAAGCTGGCCGGCCTTGGCGCCGACTTCGACATCACCACAGAGAAGTAGCAGGCAGCCGTGAAGGAACCGGCCAAGAGCCGCGCCACGCTCGCTGTGGTCGCCGGCATAGTCCGCCCCCTGTTCAACCTCATGATGGACAAGAAGTGGGAGGGCACGGAAAAGCTGCCTGCGGGCGGTTTTATCGCCGCGCCCAACCACTGCACCGAGATCGATCCCCTGATCGTCGGCCACCTCCTCTACAACCACAAGATTGCCCCGCACTTCCTTGCCAAGTCAGGGCTCTTCAAGGTTCCGGTGCTGGGCTGGGTCCTGCGGGCAACAAAGCAGATCCCGGTGGAACGTTCGTCCGCGGGGGCGAACCGCTCCCTGCAGCTCGCACAGGAGATCGTTGCCGAAGGCGGGGCCATCATCATCTACCCCGAAGGCACCCTGACGCGTGATCCGGCGCTGTGGCCCATGAAAGGCCACACGGGTGCTGCGCGGCTTGCCCTGGAGGGCGGCATTCCGGTGGTTCCGATTGCCCATTGGGGCGCCCACGAAGTTTTCCCCCGCTACGGCAAGCGGTTCCACCTGTTCCCGCGCAAGAAATCGACCGTAGTGGTGGGCGAGCCCGTTGACCTCAGCGCCTTCAGCGGCCGTCCGCTGGACAAGGCAACCCTTGCCGGGGCCACCGACGCGATCATGGATGCGATCACTGGACTCCTGGCCGAAATCAGGGGAGAAGAGCCTCCGGCTGAGCGGTGGGATCCGGCCAAGAAGCAGCAGGCCCGGCACGGCAGGTTCGTGGAGCGCGGGCAGCAGCAGACCGGTACCGGAACGGAAGCTCCGTGACCCCTGGGGGAAGGCAGACGGGCTCGGCCCGCTCCGTTGCTGTTCTCGGCGCCGGCTCCTGGGGAACAACCTTTGCGAAAATCCTCGCTGACGCCGCCGCTGCTGCGGGCGAGCCGCGCAGCATCAGGCTGTGGGGCAGGCGTGCTGAAGTGGTGGACCGGATTAATGCGGACCACCGCAACGAGCAGTACCTGAAGGACATCCCGCTGCCGGAGAGCATCTCCGCGTCAACAGACGTCGCCGCTGTCCTGGAGGGCGCTGACCTTGTGGTCATCGCGGTCCCGGCGCAGTCGCTCCGGCCGCAGCTGCGGGAGTGGAAAAGCCTGATCGCTCCGGACGCCATGGTTGTCTCGCTGATGAAGGGCCTGGAGCTCGGTACGGACGCCAGGATGAGCGAGGTCATCAGCGAGGAACTGGGCTTGCCCGCCGAGCGCATAGCCATTGTGTCCGGCCCCAACCTGGCCATGGAAATCGCCCGCGAAGAACCCACTGCCTCTGTGGTTGCCTGCACCGACTCCGCCGCCGCAGGCTGGATCGCCAGGAGCTGCACGGCCCCCTACTTCCGGCCGTACACCACCGCCGACGTCGTGGGCGTGGAGATCGGCGGGATCGTCAAGAACGTTATTGCCCTGGCCGTCGGCATTTGCGAGGGCAGGCAGATGGGGGACAACACCAAGGCGTCCGTCATCACCCGCGGACTCGCGGAAACGTCCCGCCTGGCCCTTGCCCTTGGCGGAGAAGCCAAGACGATGGCAGGCCTCGCAGGCCTGGGCGACCTTGTGGCCACCTGTTCCTCCCCGCTGTCACGCAACCACACCGCCGGGCGGCTCCTGGGGCAGGGCCTCACGCTTGAGGAAGTGGGCCAGAAGATGACACAGACCGCCGAAGGCATAAAATCGGGCCAGGCGGTCCACGAGCTGGCAGGCAAGCTGGGCGTGGAGATGCCCATTACAGCCGCCGTCGTTGCCGTGCTGGCCGGCAAGCTGTCCGTTGACCAACTGGGGCCCGTCCTGCTGTCCCGGGAACTGAAACCTGAAGGCGAATACTGACGATGTCCCATGAAAACCTGGCTGCAGGGGAGCCCGCGCGCAGGGCCAAACCCCGGGTGGCGGTCCTTTTCGGCGGCCGCTCGAGCGAGCACGCCGTGAGCTGCGTGACAGCGGCCGGTGTCCTCGGCGCGATCAACAAGGACAAGTACGAAGTAATTCCCATTGGCATCGCCAAAACCGGGCAATGGGTCCTCGCGTCAGCCGATACGGCCCAGTGGTCCCTCGCGGGAACATCCCTCCCTGAGGTGGCGCCTTCGCCGCAGACCGTGACCCTTGCCGAGATCGGGGGCGAGCACCAGCTGATCGTCACGGCCCCGAACGAGGTACCCCAGGAGCTCGGCACGGTGGACGTGGTTTTCCCGCTTCTCCACGGCCCGTTCGGGGAGGACGGAACCATCCAGGGGCTCCTGGAACTCTCGGATACCCGCTATGTCGGCGCCGGCGTCCTGGCCTCGGCCGTGGGCATGGACAAGCACTTCATGAAGGTGGTGTTCGAGGCTGCCGGGCTGCAGGTCGGTCCGTATGTCGCGGTGACGGACAGGCAGTGGCGCAAGGACCCGGAGTCAGTGCGCAAGCAGGTGGACCGGCTGGGATTTCCCGTCTTCGTCAAGCCGGCGCGGGCAGGATCATCCATGGGTATCTCCAAGGTGGATTCCCTGGAACTCCTCGATGCAGCCATCGAGGAAGCCCGGCGGCACGACCTGAAACTGGTGATCGAGGCCGGCATCACCGGCCGGGAGATCGAATGTGCGGTCCTCGAAGGCAGGGGCACCGACGCGGCACGCACCTCCATGCCCGGTGAAATTTCCGTGGCAGGCGGAACCCACGAGTTCTACGACTTCAACGCCAAGTATGTGGAGGACGACGCCGCCTCCCTCAGCTGCCCTGCCGACATCCCCGAGGAAGCCATAGCCCGGGTCCGGGAGCTTGCCGCGGCGGCGTTCGACGCCGTGGGGGCCGAGGGCCTGAGCCGGGTGGACTTCTTCTACACGCCCGCCGGGGAACTCATCATCAACGAAATCAACACCATGCCCGGCTTCACGCCCAAGAGCATGTATCCGCAGATGTGGGCGGCTTCCGGCCTGGGTTACGCCGACCTCATCGACGAACTGATCTACCTCGCGCTGAACCGCAAAACCGGGCTGCGCTAAGAGTCAGCCGCCACCGCCTACTGGCTCGGCGGCAGGTTCTGGAGATCCTCCTGCCCCACGCAGCTCCTGGCGGCCGGCACCTTGCCGGCCGCTGCCGCAAGGTCGGCAAGGACAGTGGCTGAACTGATCTTGTCAGGGTCCAGGAGGATCTCCGTTGCCGGTTCGCGGCCGTAGGTTGTCAGGGTCCACACCGGATCCCCTTCCTTGATGACCCAGTCGATCCCGTTCACGGTCACGCAGCGGTCCGTTGTGGGCCCGGGCACATTCACGCCGCAGCGCAGGATCACCAGGGACGGATCGCCCCACGCGGCCGTGGCCTGGCTGTTTGTCTTTCGCAGCGCGTACTCGCCGATGGCATCAGGCAGGCCCACCATCATGGGCGCGCACGCCGGGTTGGCCGCGTCCTTGGCCGCCGGAACATCCACGGCAGGCGAGCACGAGGTTAAAGAAACGGCCGCAAGGCTCCCAATCAGTGCCAGCCTGGCAACGCGGGCGGGCAGGGAAAGCTGGGGACGGTGCATGTCTCCAGCCTATCGCCGCGGTGGGCTCCGCCCTGCCGCGGCACCGTGGGCCGGCAATGTCGGAGTACCGCGATAGCGTAGTGGAGTGCCTGAGAATCCCATCACCCACCACGGGCGGCCCCAGCCTGAGGGCGCTGCCGCCGTCGGGGAGCAGCAGACCGTCTCCGCCCTGACCGTCTCTGCGCTCTCCGAGGCCGGGCTGCTGGCCCGGATCTTTCCGCGCCTGGCCATGGACGGCGCGCACAGCGACGCTACGTTGCTCGGCCCGGGGGACGACGCCGCCATAGTGGCTTCTCCTGACGGCAGGACCGTCATCAGCATCGACACCCAGGTCCAGGACCAGGACTTCAGGCTGCAATGGCCCAACGGCTACCGGACTACCGGCTTCGACGTCGGCTGGAAAGCTGCGGCGCAGAACCTGAGTGACATCAACGCCATGGGTGCGCGCGCCACGTCGATGGTGGTAAGCCTTACCCTTCCGCCCGAAACGGCTGTGGGCTGGGTGGAGGACCTGGCGGACGGCCTCACCGCGGGCATCAGGGAACTGGGCGCGGCATCCTGCTCGGTAGCGGGCGGGGACCTGGGGCGCGGGCGCGAAATCTCCGTCACCGTGGCCGTGCTGGGAACGCTCGACGCCGGCGCGCCGGTCCTCCGGTCCGGGGCCAGGCCGGGGGACGTCCTGGCCCTTGCGGGCACCGCCGGCCATGCTGCCGCAGGCCTCGCACTATTGGAGTCGGACGTGCCTGTTGATGCCCTCAGCGACGGTCAACGCGCCTTGGTGGAACTGCAGTGCAGGCCACGGCCGCCCCTGGCGTCCGGGCCCGCCGCGCGTGCCGCCGGCGCCACCGCCATGCTGGACATCTCAGACGGGCTGCTGCGCGATGGGCTGAGGCTGGCAACAGCCAGCCGTGTCGCCGTCGACCTCAATCCAGGCCCGCTGAAGCGGCTGGCGGACGCCCTTCGGCCGGCCGCAGAACTGTTGGGCATGAACCCTGGAGAGTGGGTCCTCGGCGGCGGGGAGGACCACGGACTGCTTGCCACCTTCCCTCCTGGTTCGCCGCTGCCTCACGGATTCACTGCGATAGGCTCAGTACAAGCACTGGGAATCAATGAAGGCCCGGGCGTCAAAATTGCGGGCCGGTCCGCGGACACCGGGGGATGGGATCACTTTGCACACTAAGGTTGCCGCTAACGCGCAAGCGATGAAGAGATGGTTGGGCAAGGCTGAGACCGCCCTTGGCAACCACAGCGACCGCCTGAATGCCATCAACATCTTTCCCGTGGCCGACGGCGACACCGGCACCAACCTCTACGTCACCGTGCGCGCCGCAGCCCGTTCCCTCGCTGCCACGGGTGACCACCCCGCGCAGATGGACGTCGGCGCCGTCCTTGCCACCGCGGGCCAGGCCGCCATGGAGGAAGCGCGGGGAAACTCGGGGACCCTTTTCTCGGTGTTCCTGTGCGCAGCCGCCGAGCCGCTGGCAGGCCACACCCGGCTGACCTCCACCCTGCTGGCGGCAGCCCTCAACCGTGCCCAGATCCGTGCCTGGTCGGCATTGAGCGATCCCGTGCCGGGAACCATGCTCTCCGTCATGGAAGCGGCAGCCCGGGCCGCGGCCGCTGTCGACGCCGGACAGAACGGGGACGACAGCAACCACGCCCTGGGCCTTGCCCTGGACGCCGTTGTGGAGGGCGCCCTCGCCGCGGTGATCCACACCGAAGACCAGTTGGACGTTCTGACGACCGCCCATGTGGTTGATGCGGGCGGAGTGGGGATGCTGCTGATCCTCGATTGCCTTCGCTCAGCGATCCTGGGCGAAGAGCTCCAAAGCGAACTCCTTGACGGCCTGCACGGCTACGACGTGTCTGACCCGCACATCCATACGGCCATGCCGGATGACGACGGCGTGGAAGTCATGTGCACCATCAGCCTGTCACCCCTCAACGCGGCAACCCTCCGCCAGCGGCTGGACGAGGTGGGCGAGTCCGTGATCATGAGCCAGGTTGGCAGCGTGCCCGATTCCGACGGCAACTACCGGTGGCGCGTCCACGTCCATGTCCCCCAGGCGGATCCCGCCGTCCACATCATCCGGTCCCTGGGGGAGCCGGCCAACATCAGCATCAGTGAACTCGCGCTGCCGCGGGATCCGGCAACGGATGCAGTGAACTCCAGTGGGCATGAGCGCTGAACTGGACCTGGCGCTGGAACGGCGGCTTGGTAAGCGTTCCGCAGCGGTCATAGAAAAGCATCTGGGCATCACCACAGTCGAGGGGCTGCTGAATTACTACCCGCGCCGCTACATGAGCCGGGGAGAGCTGACGCCCATCAGCGAGATTCCCCGGGACGAAGAAGTCACCCTGATCGCCCGGGTGCTCTCCAGCAACACCCGCCGGATGCAGGCGCGCCGCGGCACCATCACCGACGTCGTGGTTTCCGACGACGACGGAAGACAGGGCCTCCGGGTGGTAGGCGGCACGGAGTACCGGGGCAAAGCGCCGGGTACGCTCAAGATCAGCTTCTTCAACGGCTACAAGGCCCAAGCGGACCTGCTCCCTGGCCGCCGGGCGCTGTTTTCCGGCAAGGTCACGTCCTTCAAGGGATCCCTTGGACTCACCAACCCCGACTACCAGCTGCTGGACGATGATCCGTTCAGCGAGGGCGGCCGGGATCCGGAAAAGCTGGCCGCCATGCCCATTCCCATCTATCCGGCCACCGCCAAGCTTCCCAGCTGGAAGATCCAGAAGGCTGTCTCAACCCTGCTCGAAACTGCTGACCTTGGCTCCCTGCCGGATCCCGTGCCACCCGCCATCGCGGCCCGGGAGAAGTTCCTGCCGATCGCCGAAGCCTACCGGCTGATCCATGAGCCGGAGTCGGCCACGGACTGGCAGCAGGCACGTCGCCGCTTCCGTTACCAGGAGGCACTGGTGCTGCAGTCCGCCCTGGCCCGCCGCCGTGCACAGCTGGCCTCGGAAGAAGCCACCGCCCGCCGGCCCGCTCCGGAGGGCCTGCTGGCCAGTTTCGACCGGAGCCTTCCGTTCACGCTCACGGCCGGGCAGGCCGCCGTCGGGGAAACCCTGGCGGCAGAACTCTCCCGGGACGTCCCCATGAACCGGCTGCTGCAGGGAGAAGTGGGCTCCGGCAAGACCATCGTGGCGCTCCGTGCCATGCTGCAGGTGGTGGATGCCGGCGGGCAGGCGGCCCTGCTGGCGCCCACGGAGGTCCTCGCTGCCCAGCATTTCGAATCGATCCGCCGGACCCTGGGCCCTCTCTCCGGAGACGGCCTGCTGGGCGGGATGGACGGCGCTTCCGTCCAGGTTTCGCTGCTCACTGGCTCCCTGCCGACGGCGGCGCGCCGGCAGGCCCTGCTTGATGCCGCCTCGGGGACGGCCGGGATCATCATCGGGACCCATGCCCTGCTGAGCGACAACGTGTCATTCTATGATCTCGGCCTGATCGTGGTGGATGAGCAGCACCGCTTCGGGGTGGAGCAGCGCGATGCCCTGCGCGCCAAGGCGCGGAAGCCGCCGCATCTGCTGGTGATGACGGCCACGCCCATCCCGCGGACCGTCGCGATGACAGTTTTCGGCGACCTCGAAACGTCGGTCCTGGACGAACTGCCGGCCGGCCGTGCCCCTATCGCCACCCACCTGGTGGGACTTGCCGAGAACCCGGCCTGGGCAGGCCGCATCTGGGCCCGCGCCCGGGAGGAGATTGACAGGGGCCATCAGGTGTACGTCGTCTGCCCCAGGATCGGAACGGACGACGACGGCGACTTCAGCCCCGGGGAGGCGGAGCCTCCGGCGGGGGATGCGGAAGGGGACGGCGGCCGGGAGCTCGCCTCGGTGACGGCCGTCGTCGAGCATCTGCGGGAAGAGACTACCCTGTCCGGAGTTCCCCTGGCGCCGCTCCACGGACGGCAGGAACCGGACGTGAAGTTCGGCGTCATGGAAGACTTTGCGGCCAACCGCATCAAGCTGCTTGTCTCCACCACGGTGATCGAGGTGGGCGTGGACGTTCACAACGCAACCCTGATGGTCATTCTGGATGCGGACCGGTTCGGTATTTCCCAGTTGCACCAGCTCCGCGGCCGGGTGGGCCGGGGCGGGCTGCCAGGGACCTGCCTGCTGGTCACCGCCCTTGAACCCGGGCATCCCAGCCGCCGCCGGCTGGATGCCGTGGCGGCGACTACCGACGGCTTCGTCCTGTCCGAAGAGGACCTGAAGCTGCGGCGCGAGGGCGACATCCTGGGAGCCTCGCAATCAGGCGGACGCTCCACCCTGAAGCTGCTCCGCGTCCTGGAGCATGGCGACGTCATTGCCCGGGCAAGGGAAGACGCCCAGGAGATTGTGCGCGAGGACCCTGCCCTGTCCGCTCGCCCGGAGCTTGCCGAAGCGATCGACAAATACCTCAATCCCGAGAAGGAGGCGTTCCTTGAACGCGGCTAGCATGGTGGGTGCCGGATATCCTGGCGGCCAAGACAGGAGCGTCGAATGAGCCGGATTATTGCAGGTGCCGCCGGCGGCACTCCCTTGACCGGCGTCCCGGGATCCCTCACCAGGCCCACCACGGACCGCGTCAAGGAAGCGCTTTTTTCCCGCCTTGATGCCTTCAACGTCATTACCGGCGCCCGCGTGCTGGACCTCTATGCGGGTTCCGGCGCCCTGGGGGTCGAGAGCGGCAGCAGGGGCGCCCGGACAGTGGACCTGGTGGAGTCCGATGGCAGGGCCAGTGCCGTTTGCCAGCGCAATGCCGATCTCGTCAACGGCGTCCTGGGCCGGAAAGTGGTAACCGTCCACCGCTCAAAGGTGGAATCCTTCCTGGAACGCGCATCGGAGGCGGCAGTCTGGGACCTTGTTTTCCTGGACCCGCCGTATTTGCTCGAGGAGGTTGGCTTGCAGGCAGTGCTCCTGAAGCTGTCCACCCACCTGTCGCCGGCGGCGGTGGTGGTGGTGGAGCGGTCCTCCCGCTCGCCTGAGCCCCGGTGGCCCGAGGCCCTCACCCGGTTTGCGGATAAGAAATACGGGGAGACCAGGCTGTGGTTCGCGGAGCCTTTCGTGCCCGATGCAATCGACGATGACGACATTCCCGAGGCGCCGGAACCGGCCGGACGCTAGCCCGGGCGCGGGAACTTTGGCCTCCCGGAGTCATCCTGCAAAGGGGTCGAGGTCCACTCCGGCCAGCACTTTTGCCGGGTGCGGCCCGCGGGCGGTCAGTTCAGTGGTCCATTCCGGCGGCCACGGGGTGAGGGTGCCGGCGAGGATGATGTTGCCGGGGTAGCGGCCTTCGAACATGCCTGTTTCCGCGACGGCGGCCACATCCGCCATGGCCTGCCGCATGGCGGACACCTGGCTTCGGACGAGGGTCAGGCCCGGCTCGTCGCCGACATTGACGATCAGCAGTCCTGCAGGGTTGAGCCGCTCCCTCACTTCCCGGTAGAACGCGCCGGTGGTCAGGTGCGCGGGCGCGTCCGGCCCGGAAAAGATGTCCAGGATGACGACGTCGAACCGGACTTCGGGGTCAATCCGGACAAGTGACTCCCGGGCATCGCCGATGATGGTCTGCAGGTCCGTCCCCTCGGGCAGGGGCAGCTCCCGCAGGACGAAATCGAGCAGTTCACGCTCCAGCTCCACCGCATACTGCACCGACCCGGGCCTTGCGGCCTGGATGTACCGGGCCAGGGTCAGCGCTCCCGCGCCCAGGTGCAGCGCACTGACCGGAACCCCGGGGGGTGCCGCCAGGTCCACCAGGTGTCCGATCCGGCGCAGGTATTCGTAGAAGATCTCCTCCGGCTGCAGAAGGTTCACGTGGGACTGTTCCGCGCCGCCGATGCTGAGGACGTAGCTGCCGGCAGTGAAGGCGTCGGGTTCTATGGACGCGTGCTGTCCGGTGGTGCGCAGGAACCGGGACGCCCGGACCTCCCGCCCGCCGGGCATCAGAGCCTGCCGCTGAGTGCAGCCAGCCGCCCGGCAGCCTCTTCCAGGACCTCGGCCTTCTTGCAGAAGGCGAAACGGAGCAGGCTTCGGGTGCGCTCGGCTCCCTCGGCGTGGCAGAAAACCGGGACAGGGATCGCGGCCACGCCCACCAGTGCCGGAAGCTTCCGGGCCAGGTCCACGGAGTCGCTGATGCCCAAGGGGGCGGTGTCCACATTGACGAAGTACGTGCCCTGCGACGAGAAGACCTCGAACCCCGCGGCACGCAGGCCTTCACTCAGGATGTCCCGCTTGTGCTCAAGGGACGCCGCGATGCCCTCATAGAAGGAGTCCGGCAGGGCCAGGCCCGTAGCGATGGCCGACTGGAACGGCGTGCCCGAACTGTAGGTGAGGAACTGCTTGACCGTCCGGGCGGCCGACACCAGATCTTCGGGCCCCGTGAGCCAGCCGACCTTCCAGCCAGTCAGGGAAAAGGTCTTGCCGGCCGAGGAAATGGTGATGGTCCGGTCCGCCGCTCCGGGCAGGGAAGCCACCGGTACGTGCCGGACGCCGAACGTGAGGTGCTCATAGACCTCGTCCGTGATGATGATGCTGTCATGCCTGCGGGCCAGGTCAACGACCCGTTGGAGCACGTCCCGCGGGAAGACCGCCCCGGTGGGGTTGTGGGGGTTGTTCAGCAGCACCACCTTCGTCCGCGCGCTGAAAGCGGCCTCGAGGGCGGCCATATCCGGCATGAAGTCCGGGGCCAGGAGCGGTGCAGTCACGTGCGTCGCACCGGACAGGCCGATCACGGCGCCGTAGGAATCGTAGAAAGGCTCCAGGGTGAGGACCTCGTCGCCGGGACCGGCGAAGGCCAGGAGCGAGGCCGCGATGGCCTCGGTGGCTC
Organism: Pseudarthrobacter sp. CC4; assembly: GCF_048957775.1. Taxonomy (NCBI): domain Bacteria; kingdom Bacillati; phylum Actinomycetota; class Actinomycetes; order Micrococcales; family Micrococcaceae; genus Pseudarthrobacter; species Pseudarthrobacter sp. CC4. The sequence goes on from NZ_JARCCZ010000003.1 coordinate 307,663, forward strand.
CGGTGGTGATGATGACTTCCGTCGCCGGGTCGGGGGAGAGGCCGTAGAACCGCTGCTGGTGGGCCGAGACTGCCTCCCGCAGTTCCGGGATGCCCTTGCCGGGCGCATACTGGTTCGCGCCCGCCAGGATGGCAGACCGGGCGGCCTCCCTGATTTCCGCCGGGCCGTCCTCGTCCGGGAACCCCTGGCCGAGGTTAATGGCGCCTGTCTGCACGGCCAGGGTGGTCATCTCTTCGAAGATGGTGACGCCCAGGCCTCCGTCGGGGGCCAGGAGGTTTGCTCCGAGGGCGGCGCGCTGCCACGGAGCAGGGGCCATGGGGATGGAAAGTTCCCGTGGTGGATGCATCCAGTCATGGTATCCCGGTGTTCCCATGGGGTAGGTTCGGAGCATGAGACGCGCTGTCTGCCCCGGATCCTTCGACCCTATCCACAACGGCCATCTCGAGGTTATTGCACGTGCCGCCGGCCTCTTTGACGAGGTCATCGTGGCCGTGTCCACCAACCAGGCCAAGCAGTACAGGTTCACCCTCCAGGAGCGCCTGGACATGGCACGGGAAACCCTCGCCTCGCTCAAGGGCATCGTGGTGGAACCAGTCGGGGAGGGCCTGCTCGCAGAGTATTGCCGGCAGCGCGGCGTTTCGGCCATCGTCAAGGGACTCAGGTCGTCCTCGGACTTCGACTACGAGCTGCCCATGGCCACCATGAACCGGCAGCTCAGCGGCGTTGAGACGGTCTTCCTGCCTGCAGAGGCCCATTACCTCCACCTTTCCTCCACCCTGATCAAAGAGGTGGCCGGCCTGGGCGGAAATGTGTCCGAATACGTGCCCCGGTCGGTGCTGCGGCGGATGCTTGCGGGCGAGTCGGGCCCCGGCCAGCAGCCGAGGGGGTAGGCTGGTCCGGTACTTCGGCACTCCCTGCCGGCCGGTTTGAGTCCCTGTGGCTCTTCAGGCTAAGATAGTACGTCGGTCATATGTTCAACAGGAGTTCTCATTAAAAGAGATGCTGGTTCGCCCCTGGCGTTCGACGTCAAGGACCTCGGGCGCAGCCCGGGAAGCATGCGGACACTGAAGGAACATGTACCCGCGCCAGGTGATCTTGGCGTGGCGCTCATTGGCGTTCAGGAAGGCTCGGATATCGAGCTGGATCTGAGGCTTGAAGCCGTACACGAAGGAATTTTGGTATCAGGAACCGTGCTCACCGAGGTAACAGGTGAATGCGGCCGATGCCTGGATCCCCTTGCGTATGACCTCGAGGTCAATGTGCAAGAACTTTTCTTCTATGAGGGCGTGGAGCTCTCGGACGGAGAAGATGATGAAGAGCAACGTCGAGTCGAGCACGATGTAATCGATCTTGAACCGGTGTTGCGGGACGCAGTGGTGACCGCGCTGCCGTTCCAGCCGGTGTGCCGGGAAGACTGCCAGGGCCTTTGCTCCGAATGCGGAGTTCGCCTGGAAGACGAGCCGGGGCACCACCACGAGGTCTTGGATCCTCGCTGGGCTGCCCTAGCTGATATGGCTAAGCCTGACCGGCAAAATTGATTTGTACGTGTTTGTCTAGAGAGAAATGAGTTAGCCGTGGCTGTTCCCAAGCGGAAAATGTCTCGCTCGAATACCCGCGCCCGCCGCTCCCAGTGGAAGGCGACCGCCCCCCACCTGGTGAAGACCGTCGAGAACGGCCAGGTCACCTACAGCCTGCCGCACCAGGCAAAGGTCGTCACCGACTCGGCTGGCACTGCGCTGTTCCTTGAGTACAAGGGACGCAAGGTCGCGGACGTCTAATCGGCCCCTGAGGCTGACATGATGTCTTCAACTGAAGAGCTTCTGAAGCGTCTCGGTGTCTCTATAGACGCCGGGACGCTTCGTCTTGCGCTCACACACCGTTCCTACGCCTACGAAAACGGCGGCATCCCCACCAACGAGCGGCTCGAATTCCTGGGTGATTCCATCCTCGGGTTCTCCGTTACCGATGCCCTGTACCGGGACAACCCGGAACTGCCCGAAGGTGAGCTCGCAAAGCGGCGCTCCGCCGTCGTCAGCACCCGTGCGCTTGCCGGCATCGGACGCAGCCTGGGCATCGGGGAGTACATCTACCTTGGCCAGGGCGAAAAGCTCACCCACGGCAACAACAAGGCTTCCATCCTCGCCGACACCATGGAAGCACTGATCGGTGCCACCTACGTGTCCAACGACATCGAGACCGCACGCCAGCTGGTGATGCGCCTGATCGGCCCTTTGCTGAAGGACGCGGCCGCGCTGGGCGCCGGAACGGACTGGAAGACCAACATCCAGGAACTCGCTGCAAGCCGCCAGCTCGGCACCATCCACTACGCAGTGGACGGCTCCGGTCCGGACCATGCCCGCACTTTCACGGCTGTCCTCCATGTGGGCGGAACCGCCTATGGCAAGGGTTCCGGCCACTCCAAAAAGGAAGCGGAGCAGGAAGCCGCCGCGGACGCGTGGCGGGTGCTCTCCGGAGCAGCAGCGGGAGCAAAAAAGTCCGCCGGTTCCGTCCCCGCCAAGTAGCGCCATGCCTGAACTTCCCGAGGTTGAGGTGGTACGCCGCGGCCTGGTGAGCTGGGTCCGCGGCCGGACCATCACTTCGGTGGAGGTCCTTGATCCACGGTCGGTGCGCCGCCACGCCCTGGGCGTGGAGGACTTTACCGGCAACCTGGAAGGCGCCACGGTTGCAGACGTCGTCCGGCGGGGCAAGTTCTTGTGGATGCCGCTGGTGGAAGGCAGCCACGGGGACGGCGTCGCCGGGGACGCGCCGCCGCCAGCCGTGGAACGCCCCCGCGTTGCCCTGATGGCCCACCTCGGGATGAGCGGCCAGCTCCTGATGCAGGACCGGGACGTCCCGGACGAAAAGCACCTGAAGGTCCGTTTCCGGCTCAGCCCCGGTGACGGCAAGCCGGAAGAACTGAGGTTCGTGGACCAGCGGATCTTTGGCGGGCTGTTCGTCACGGCGATGGTTCCCACGGACGACGGCGGCCCCGGCGGCCTTGCCGAATCGCCCCTGCCCTTGATAGCTGAGGAAGCGTCACACATTGCACGGGACCCCCTGGACCCCGCCTTCTCCTTCGACGTTTTCTACCGGCGCCTCCGCAAGCGCAAAACCGGCCTGAAGCGGGCGCTGCTGGACCAGGGACTGGTCTCCGGGATCGGAAACATCTACGCGGACGAAGCGTTGTGGAGCGCCCGGCTGCACTATGCCCGGCCCACCGACACCCTGCGCCGTGGCGATGCGGAAAGGGTGCTCGCCAGCGCCCGGCAGGTCATGCTGGATGCCCTCGCGGCCGGCGGAACGAGCTTCGACTCGCTGTATGTGAACGTCAACGGCGCCTCCGGGTACTTTGACCGGTCCCTTAACGCCTACGGCCGGGAAGGGCAGGCCTGCAAACGCTGCGCCGCAGCTGGAATCCACGCCGTCATCCGCCGCGAGCAGTTCATGAACCGGTCCTCGCACACCTGCCCCGTCTGCCAGCCCCGTCCCCGGAACGGGCGCTGGTGACAATGCCCGCGGGAATCCCGGATATTGGGCCCCCACGCAGTAGATTGAGGACAGCGAAGCAGCCGCCTCAGCCACTCAGGAGATCCGAAGAGCCTTGCACCTCAAAAGCCTGACCGTCCGGGGGTTCAAGTCATTCGCGTCCGCCACCACCTTCAATTTCGAGCCAGGGGTCACCGCGGTGGTTGGCCCCAACGGATCCGGGAAGTCCAATGTGGTGGACGCCCTGGCCTGGGTCATGGGCGAACAGGGGGCCAAAACGCTCCGCGGCGGAAAGATGGAGGACGTCATTTTCGCCGGGACGTCAGGCCGGCCGCCCCTTGGCCGGGCCCACGTCTCCCTGACCATAGACAACACTGACGGCGCCCTGCCCATCGAGTACACCGAAGTGACCATTTCGCGGACGCTTTTCCGTACGGGCGGATCGGAATACGCCATCAACGGCGCAGGCTGCCGCCTGCTGGACATCCAGGAACTGCTGTCCGATTCCGGGCTGGGCCGCGAGATGCACGTCATCGTCGGCCAAGGCCAGCTGGACCGCGTCCTCCATGCCACGCCGGAGGACCGGCGGGGCTTCATCGAGGAAGCGGCCGGAATCCTGAAGCACCGCCGGCGCAAAGAACGGACCGTGCGCAAACTGGAGGCCATGCAGGCCAACCTCCAGCGCCTCACGGACCTCACGGGAGAAATCCGGCGCCAGCTCACGCCGCTGGGGAAACAGGCGGAAGTGGCGCGCCGGGCCCAGCGGGTCCAGTTCGATGTCCGCGATGCCCGCGCCCGTTTGCTGGCCGACGATCTGGTCCAGCTCCAGCTGGCACTGGAACAGGACGTGGCGGACGAAGCCGCCTTGAAAGAACGGCGGGCCCTCGCCGGCCGGGAGCTTGAGGCCGGCCGCCGCCAACAAGCCGAGCTGGAGCAACTCGCAGCTGAAGCAACCCCCCGGCTGAATGCCGCACGGGACGCCTGGTACCGTCTGTCCGCTGCCAGGGAGCGGCTGCGTTCACTGGGCTCCCTGGCACAGGAACGCAGCCGCCTCCTCGGTTCCGTGGAGGCACCGCCGCCGGGCCGGGACCCGGAACAACTGGAACGCCAGGCGGCCAGGGTCCGCGAGGAGCTGGTTGAGCTCGAGCGCAGCATCCTTGACCGGCGCAGCGCCCTGGACACAGCAAGCGCCGCAAAGGCAGAGGCCGAGCGTGCCGCGCTCGAAGAGGACAAACGGCTCACGGCGGAGCTGCGGGCCGCAGCTGACAGGCGCGAAGGCCTGGCCCGGCTGGCAGGCCAGGTTGCGGCGGCGAGGTCCCGTGTTGAGTCCGCCCAGGCGGAACTGGGCAGGCTCCGTGAATCCCTTGCGGCGGGGACCGAACGCCGGGCACGTGCCCAGGCCGAATTCACGGCACTGGAAAACCAGGTGGCCGGTGTGGAGGAGGGAGAGGAATCCCTTGACGCCGACTACGAGGCCGCCAATGAGGCCCTCGACACCGTGGTCCAGGAAATCGCCGGCCTGAAGTCAGCCGTCAGTGAGGGGGTCCGGAAGCGCGACGCCCTGGCGGCGCGCCGTGACGCGTTGAAGCTGGGCCTGGAACGGAAAGACGGGGCGAGGCACGCGCTGCACGCGGGCCTCGATGGAATCCTCGGAACCCTGGCTGCCGGGCTCACGGTGGAAGCCGGCTTCGAGACTGCGATAGCCGCGGCATTGGGGGAGGCCTCCGAAGCAATCGTGGTGCGGGACGCGGAGACGGCAACGGCGGTGCTCCAGCTCCTCAAGGACGACGACGCCGGGCGGGCGTCACTGCTCCTCGGATCGGCAGGGGCTGCAGCTGGACCCACAACCGGCACCGACATGTCCCTCCCCCCGGGCGCGCGCTGGGCCGCGGACCTCACCAGCTGCGACGCCTCCTCCGCCAGCCTGGTTGCGGACCTGTTGGCTGGCACTGCCGTTGTCCCGGACATCCAGGCAGCGGCCGCCCTGGTGGCGGAACACCCCGGGCTGACGGCCGTCACCACCGGCGGAGACGTTTTCACCGCAGTGTCGGTCACCGGCGGCTCGGCCAAGGCACCGTCGCTCCTCGAGGTGCAGGCGGCGGTGGACGACGCCGAGAGCCGGCTTGCGGCGGTCACGGCAGCCTTGGAGCGGAACAGGTTCGCCCTCGCGGCCACCGAGGCAAAGCGCGCGGAAACGCAGGATCGGGCCGACGCCGCCCTGGAAAGGCTGCACGAATCCGACGCGAAGCTGGCCGCCGTGGCTGAGCGCCTCGGCCACCTGAACTCCGTGCTCCGAAGCGCCGTCGGCGAAAGCGACCGCCTGGCGTCATCGCTGGCCAGGGCGGAGGAGAACGTGGCGGCAGAGGAGGAAGCGCTCGCAGCTGTGGCCGCACGCCTGGCGGCGGCACAGGAAGCGCCCGCGGAGCAGGAGCCGTCAACTGAACACCGCGACGCCCTGGCCCAGGCGGCGGCCCACGCGCGCGCTGCAGAGGTTGAGGCACGGCTGGCGCTTCGCAGCGCCGAAGAGCAGCTCTCAGCCACCAGGAACCGGGTGGCCTCACTGGAGCGGGCGGCCGCCACTGAGCGCCGGGCCCGGGAGGAAGCCGCCGAGCGCGCCCGTGTCCGCCGCATCCAGGCGCGGCGCGCAGCCGCCGTGTCCGCCGCCGTAGACGTGGCGCTCCGCCACGTTGACGTGTCCGTGGATCTGGCACGGCATGAACGTGACCTTGCCGAAGACAACCGTGAGCAGCGGGACCAGGCACTTGGGGAAATCCGGACCGCCAATGAACTCCTGGCGAGGGAACTGGCCGACCTCACGGACAACGTCCACCGCGACGAACTCGCCCGGGCCCGGCAAAGGGCGCAAATCGACGCACTGGAAACCCGCTCCATCGACGAACTGGGCATTACCCCGGACGCCCTGGCAGCCGAGTACGGACCGGACGTTCCCGTTCCCGTTCCGGCCGAAGAAAGCGGCGACAAATGGGCTGCCCTTCGTGCTCCGGTGGACGGCGCCGGCGCGGAAATCGTCGAGGGAAAGCCTTACGTCCGAGAAGAGCAGGAGAAGCGCCTGCGGAAGGCTGAACGCGACCTCGCCAGCCTGGGCCGGGTGAACCCCCTGGCACTGGAGGAATTCGCCGCACTCGAGGAGCGCCATCAGTTCCTCAGCACCCAACTCGAGGACCTGAAGGCCAGCCGGAAGGACCTGCTGGACATCATCAAGGAGGTGGATGACCGCGTCCAGCGCGTCTTCACCGAGGCCTTCGAAGACACCCAGGCCCAGTTCGTCAGGGTCTTCGCCCGGCTCTTCCCGGGCGGGGAGGGGCGGCTGGTGCTCACCGACCCTGCCGACATGCTCACCACCGGTATCGAGGTGGAAGCCCGTCCCGCCGGAAAGAAGATCAAGCGGCTCTCGCTCCTGTCGGGCGGGGAACGCTCGCTGACCGCGGTGGCGCTGCTGGTGGCGATCTTCAAGGCACGGCCCTCGCCCTTCTACGTCATGGACGAGGTGGAAGCTGCCCTGGACGACACCAACCTGGGCCGGCTCATCACCATCTTCGAGGAACTCCGGGAATCCAGCCAGCTCATTGTCATCACCCACCAGAAGCGGACCATGGAAGTGGCGGACGCGCTGTACGGCGTCACCATGCGCGGCGACGGCGTCTCCACGGTGATCAGCCAGCGGCTCGGGGCCGACGTATGACCGGCCGGGTGTAGCGGCAGGTCAACTGCACGCCTGCCCCGGAAGGGCGCCCCCGCGCGTATGAGAAGCTAGGGGAGTGAATGACATCCTTCCCATAATCCTGTCCATTCTTGCTGCCCTGGTGGTTATCGGCGGGCTGATTCCGGTCCTGATGAAGACCCGGAAGAACATCACCCGGTACCCTGGCACACGCGATGCCAACGACCCCGTACTGCCGCAGGGCGGGAGCACTGCCGTTGAGGACAGGCCCGGCGCGGTTGCGGACCGTACGGCCCCGGGCCCGGTGGACCTGGAGGGGCTGGAAACCGCTGAGGTCCCGGATAACGCCGCGGGGCTGGAGGTCATTCCGGTTGAGACTCCGCTTCCCGTGGCGGGCCGGCTGGTCCGCCTGCGCGAGCGCCTGGTCCGGTCCAACAACATCATGGGCAAGGGACTCCTGGCGCTGCTCTCAAGCGACAAGATCGACGAGAACGTGTGGGACGAGGTGGAGGAGACCCTCCTCCTGGCGGACCTGGGCACCGAACCCACCATGCAGCTCGTGGACGCCCTCCGTGAACGGGTCAAGGTCCTGGGCACCCGGACCCCCGAGCAGGTCAAAGAGCTGCTCCGCGAAGAACTCATCAAGCTCGTGGACCCCACCATGGACCGCTCCCTCAACGTCCAGCGCCACGCGGACAAGCCGGCCGTCATGATGGTGGTGGGCGTCAACGGCGTGGGAAAGACCACCACCGTGGGCAAGCTCGCCCGCGTCCTGGTTGCGGAGGACAAGGATGTCCTCCTCGGCGCTGCGGACACCTTCCGCGCCGCGGCCGCCGAACAGCTGGCCACGTGGGGCCAGCGGGTTGGCGTTCCCACTGTGAAGTCGGACATCGACGGCGCCGATCCTGCCTCCGTTGCCTACGAGGCAGTCAAGGCCGGCATTGACCAGGAAGTGGACGTGGTCATGATCGACACTGCCGGCAGGCTGCAGAACAAAGTGGGCCTCATGGACGAACTGGGCAAGGTCAAGCGCGTCATTGAGAAACTGGCCGAGGTGGACGAGGTCCTCCTGGTGCTGGATGCTACTACCGGCCAGAACGGCCTGAACCAGGCCCGCGTCTTCTCGGAGGTCGTGAACATCACGGGCATTGTCCTGACCAAGCTGGACGGAACCGCCAAGGGCGGCATCGTCGTCGCCATCCAAAAGACCCTCGGAGTCCCGGTCAAGCTGATCGGCCTGGGTGAGGGGGCGGACGACCTCGCCCCCTTCGACGCAGAGGCCTTTGTGGACGCGCTGCTGAACTAGCCCGCTGCTGAACTGGCCCGGAGGACTCAGGGCCGGGCTGTCCGCAGGGTTTCCCGGGTGGCGGCCCAGGCCACCGCGGCCACGAGCATGATGCCGCCGGTCACCCCGAAAGCCCAGCCGTAGCCCAGCCGGTCGGCCAGCACACCTGCCAGGACGGGCCCAACAATCGCGCCGACGTCGGACGTCATCTGATATACGGCCAGGACCTTGCCCCCGGACCGGCCGTTGCCGATCACGTCCGCGACGGCGGCCTGCTGGGCCGGGCCGAAGAGGCCGGAACCGGCCCCGGCCAGGGCCGATGCCGCAAGGAACCAGCCCAGCCCGGACGTAAAACCGATGGCAGCGGTGGCGGCCCCGGCAACAATCAGTCCGGCAATCATCATGGGTTTGCGGCCCAGGGTGTCAGCCAGCCGGCCCGAGAAGGTAAGGGCTGCGGCGTTCCCGGCAGCAAAAACTGCCAGTGCAAACCCGGCCGCCTCGGGTCCGGCTCCGAGGGCCGCCACCGCGAAGAGCGGAACAGTGGCCATCCGGACCCCAAAAGTCGCCCAGCCGTTCACGAAGCTGGACAGCACGGCGGTCCGGTAGGTGCCCATGGCAAGCGCTTCTCCCAGGGGCATGTCCGGTGCGCGGTCCTGCCCGTCCCCGCCGCCCCGGCGCTGGTGGCTGAGCTGTGTCTGGACCACGACGGCGGCCATCACCAGGGCGGCCGCGTACGCCAGGAAGGGAACGCGCAGGCCGAAGCCGGCCAGCAGGCCGCCGACGATCGGGCCGCACACATTTCCGATGAGGAAGGCGGACGCGTAGGCGCCGGAAACGCGGCCCCTGCTCTCCGGCGGCGCAAGCCGCACCACCAGCGCCATCGAAGCGACCGTGAACATTACCGATCCGGCTCCGCCAAGCCCGCGGAAGAGCAGGAGCTGCCAATAGTCCTGGGCGAACGCGCAGGCAGCGGTGGAGGCGGCGACGATCAGCAGGCCCATGACGTAGACGGGCCGTTCGCCGATCCGGCCGATGAGGGCACCGCCGGCGGGCGCGAAGACCAGCCGCATGAACGCGAAGATCGCCACGATCACCGAAGCTTCGGTATTTCCCACGCCGAAGGTTGTGGCGAACTGTGGCAACACGGGCGCAACAAGACCGAATCCAAGGGCAATAAGGAAGGCCGCGGCCAGCATCACCTTGATGTCGCGCGGCAGCTTTTGCCTGCCGGGACGCAGCAGGGAAAAAATCCGCGCTGTGGCGCGGCTCACGCGGGGTTCTGCCGTCATGGTCGAGGGGTCCTTGCGTACTTGTCCGAGGGGCGTCGGCGGGAGAGGTGAAACATAACCGTAACAAGCCAGATATGCACCATTTACTTCCTAGAGGTTGTTGTAACAGCCCCGCAATAAAAAACCTCCGCGGCCGAAACACAGCGCCGACACACTCGTTACAGGACGCAAAAGGCGTTGGCAGGCGGATCATCTCCGCAAATTCGACCAAATCGATAAGAGAGGCGTGCACCATGGAACTTACCGCAGGTCACGTATGGATCATGGTGTCGGCGGCGCTTGTGCTGTTCATGACACCGGGTCTGGCATTTTTCTATGGCGGCATGACCCGGGCCAAGGCCGCGCTGAACATGATGATGATGAGCTTCATCTCCATCGGCATGGTTGGCGTTGTCTGGGTCCTCTGGGGCGCCTCCATGAGCTCCGGCGAGGGCTTCTTCCAGATTGTGGGCAACCCGTTTGCCACGTTCGGCCTTGAGGGCATCGACACCCCGGACGGACTGATCAAGGTCGGCTACGCCGCCACCTTCGCCATCATCACCGTCGCACTCATCAGCGGCGCCATCGCTGACCGCGCCAAGTTCGGCGCCTGGTCTGTCTTCGTGCCCGTCTGGGTCACGCTTGTCTACTGCCCGCTGGCCTTCATGGTGTGGGGCGGCGGACTGTTCGGTCCTGAAGGTGCAGTGGGCCAGGCCCTCGGCCCGGCCATCGACTTCGCCGGCGGCACCGTGGTCCACATCAATGCGGGTGTTGCAGCCCTGGTCCTGGTCCTCATCATCGGCAACCGCAAGGGGTTCGGCAAGGATCCGAACCACCGCCCGCACAACATCCCGTTCGTTATGCTCGGCGCGGCCATCCTCTGGTTCGGCTGGTTCGGCTTCAACGGCGGTGCCGCCACCACCGCTGAGCAGGGCGGGCTCATCTGGGTGAACACCCTTGCCGCCCCGGCTGCCGCGATGCTCGGCTGGCTGGTCACCGAGCGCATCCGCGACGGCCACCCCACCTCCCTGGGTGCCGCCTCCGGTGTTGTTGCCGGCCTCGTCGCCATCACCCCGGCCTGCGCCAACGTGAGCCCCGTCGGTGCCCTCGGCCTCGGCATCGTGGCCGGCGTGGCTTCCGCCCTCGCGGTGGGACTGAAGTTCCGCTGGGGCTTCGATGACTCGCTGGACGTTGTCGGTGTCCACCTTGTCTCCGGCATCATCGGCACCGTGGCCCTGGGCTTCATTGCACTGCCCACCGACGGCGTGGGCGGCGGCCTGTTCTACGGCGGCGGCATGACCCAGATGTGGGCGCAGCTCGCAGCGGCCGGCATCGCCATCGCCTACTCCGCCATCCTGACGGCGATCATCGCCCTGGCCATCCACAAGACCATGGGCTTCCGTGTCTCGCAGGAACAGGAAACGGTGGGCGTGGACCTCAGCCTGCACGCCGAGACCGCCTACGAGTTCGGCGTCGGGGGACACGGCGGAAGCTTCCAGCCCCTGCACGACATGATCACCGGCAAGACCCAGTCGGACGCGGCACAGAAATCAGGAGCCGCGAAGACCGAATCAGCAACAGGTAAGGAAAGCGTGGGGGCATGAAACTGATTACTGCGATCGTCCGGCCGGAAAAGCTCGAGGCCATCCGTGAGGGGCTGGAGGCCTACGGCGTACAGGGCCTGACGGTCAGCGCGGCGAGCGGCTACGGCCGGCAGCGCGGCTACACCGAGGTCTACCGCGGCGCGGAGTACAACGTGGACCTGCTGCCCAAGATCCGGGTGGAGGTCCTCGCCACCGACGAGCAGGCAGACGACATCCTGGATGTCATCATCGCCAGCTCAAACACCGGCCGGGCCGGCGACGGCAAGGTCTGGACCGTGGATGTCTCGGAGGCGGTGCGGGTCCGCACCGGTGAACGGGGCGTTGCGGCAATCTAGGCCGGCAAAGCACTAACTAAAAGACGGAGCGGGCAGGAAAACCGGAAGGTTTTCCTGCCCGCTCCGCTGTGCTGTCCGACACCCCGCCGCCAGCGTGGATGCAGCTGCGGCGGAAGCTGGCCTTAGTGTCCCGGCACCGTGCCCGGCCAGCCCGCGGGGCCGGCCGATCCGGCGTCGTACTCTTCCAACGGGACAGAATCCTGCTGCCAGGCCTTGAGCACAGGCTCAACAATGCGCCAGCATTCTTCCGCGGTGTCGCCGCGGACGGAAAGCAACGGGTCGCCCGCGAGGACGCCTTCCAGGACTTCACCGTAGGGGAGGAGGTCCGAAGCGCTCAGTTCCGCGCCGAGGGTGATGCGGCCCAGGCTGAAGATGTTGCCGGGACCATTGACATCGACGTCGAACGCCAGGGTGTCCGGCCCGAAGCCGATCCTTAGCTTGTTCGGCGAGTCAACGCCGGTAAAGCCCCGGGGAAGGTGGGGCACCGGGCGGAACGTGACCACGGCTTCCTTGCGCTTAACGCCCAGCGCCTTGCCGGAACGGAGGATGAAGGGGACGCCCTTCCAGCGCCAGTTGTCGATGTTCACCTGGATCTCGGCCAGGGTCTCGGTGCCGCGTGCCGCGTCCACACCGTCCTCCCGCGCGTAGTCCGGGACCTCCTTCCCCGCCAGTTCACCCGCCGTGTAGCGCGCCCTGCGGCTGGAACCGGCGTAGGGCTCCGGGACGCTGCTGGCGCGCAGGACCGTGGAAATGGCGTCGCGCAGGTCCCGTTCGCCGATCGTGGCCGGCGGTTCGATGGCCATCAGCGCCATGATCTGCAGGAGGTGGCTCTGGATCATGTCCCGGAGCGCGCCGGCGCCGTCGTAATAACGGGCGCGTCCCTCCAGCGCGAGGTCCTCGTCAAAGATGATTTCCACTTTTTCCACGTGGTGGCGGTCCCAGACGGGTTCCAGGAAGTTGTTGGCGAACCGCAGGCCCAGGATGTTCAGCACGGTGGCCTTGCCCAGGAAATGGTCCACCCGGTGGATGTGGTCTTCCGGAACCAGCCGGACCAGTGTCTGGTTGAGCGACCGGGCAGACTCCTCGCTGGAGCCGAAGGGTTTTTCCATCACCAACCGCGTGCCGGCCGGAACCTGGTCGGGCCGCAGCGCTTCACAGGCGAGCTGGCTGATCTTGGGCGGGAGGGCGAAATAGACGGCCGTTGGGCCGTCCAGCGCGGTAAGGAGCGAGGCCAGGGCGCCGTCGGCGGTGACATCCAGCTGGTGGTAGACCGTCTCCTTTTCAAGGGACTGCAGGGCGTCCTTTCCCTCGGGACCTGCGGGCCCGGCTGCTGCTTCGAAGGAGGTGTGAACCCTTTCCCGCCACTGTTCCGGGGTCCAGGGATCTGACCCGGCACCGACGAGCCGGAGATCCGTGGCGTGGCCCTTCGCCACCAGGCGCGCCAGGCCCGGCAGGAGCAGCCGGCCCGTCAGGTCCCCGGAAGCGCCGAGGATGAGGAGGGTTTTCACAGATGCTTGGCTCGTCATTTTGCCAGCATGCCACCTTGGGGGTCCGACTTGGTACCCTAGATAGTCGAGTCCCGATCATCCACAGCCTTTGATTATTCATAGCCTTTGATCATCCACAGAAAGAAGTGCACGTCGCGTGTTCAATTCACTCTCTGACCGGTTGACAGCAACCTTTAAGAATCTGCGGGGTAAAGGCAGGCTCTCCGAGGCCGACGTCGATGCCACAGTCCGCGAGATCCGCCGTGCCCTCCTGGATGCCGACGTTGCCGTTCCAGTTGTCCGTGAATTCACCGGCCGGGTACGGGAACGCGCCCTGGGTTCCGAGGTGTCCGGTGCGCTGAACCCGAGCCAGCAGATCGTCAAGATCGTCAACGAAGAACTGGTGGAGATCCTCGGCGGTGAAACCCGCCGGATCCGCCTCGCCAAGAACGGCCCCACCATCATCATGCTGGCCGGCCTCCAGGGTGCCGGTAAGACCACCCTCGCCGGCAAGCTGTCCAAGTGGCTGAAGGCCCAGGGCCACAGCCCCATGCTGGTGGCATGCGACCTGCAGCGCCCCAACGCGGTCACCCAGCTCCAGGTGGTGGGCCAGCGCGCCAAGGTGCCGGTGTTCGCGCCGCACCCGGGAGCCACGTCCTCCGAACTCGAGCACCCTGCCGGCGACCCCGTGGCCGTTGCCCGCGCCGGTGTGGAGGAAGCCCGCCAGAAGCTGCACGACGTCGTCATCGTGGACACCGCCGGCCGGCTCGGTGTCGACGCCGACATGATGGAGCAGGCGCGCCAGATCCGCCGCGCCATCGTGCCCAACGAAGTCCTCTTCGTCATCGACTCCATGATCGGCCAGGACGCCGTGAACACGGCGCTCGCCTTCGATGAGGGAGTCAACTTCACGGGCATCGTGCTCTCCAAGCTCGACGGCGACGCCCGCGGCGGTGCCGCGCTCTCGGTGGCGTCCGTCACCGGCAAACCCGTCATGTTCGCCTCCACCGGCGAAGGCCTTGACGACTTCGAGCTGTTCCACCCGGACCGGATGGCATCGCGCATCCTGGACATGGGTGACGTCCTGACGCTGATTGAGCAGGCGGAGAAATCCTGGGACAAGGACGAAGCCGCCCGGATGGCGAAGAAATTCGCCGACCAGGAAGACTTCACCCTTGAGGACTTCCTGGCCCAGATGCAGCAGATCCGCAACATGGGCTCGATGAAGAAAATGCTCATGATGATGCCGGGTGCGCAGAACATCCGCCAGCAGCTGGAGCAGTTCGACGAACGCGAGATCGACCGCGTCGAGGCCATCGTCCGGTCCATGACCCCGCACGAGCGTGTTGCGCCCAAGATCATCAACGGCTCCCGCCGCGCCCGTATTGCCCGCGGCTCCGGCGTCCACGTCTCCGAGGTCAACGGCCTCCTGGAGCGCTTCGCCCAGGCCCAGAAGATGATGAAGAAGATGGCCCAGGGCGGCATGCCGGGCATGCCCGGGATGCCAGGCATGCCGGGTGCCGGCGGCGGGGCGCGGAAGAACGCCAAGAACGCCCCCAAGAAGAAGGCGAAGTCCGGCAACCCCGCCAAGGCTGCCCAGGAGCGGAAGGACGCCGAGGCCCGCCGGGCCAACGCGGCCAAGGCTCTGCCGACCGGCGCCGCCTTCGGCCAGCAGCCGGGCGACTTCGATCCGTCCCAGCTGAACCTGCCCAAGGGCTTCGACAAGTTCCTCGGCAAGTAAGCACGCCTGGCCCAACTAAGTAGCGCCAAGTGTCGTTTTGACGGTTCATAACGACACTTGGCGCTACTTAGTTGGGATGTCGGGGCTGTGGAATAGGGTTGGGTCATGTTCAAGCAGAGGGTAGTGTTCGTGCACGGCGCGGGCAGCTTCGGCGCCGCGGCCTGGCCCCGCCAGCATGGCCTGGCACTGTCCTATGACGCACTGTTCCTGCGCCGCCACGGCTACGATCCCGTGGCAGAGCCGGTGGAATCATCCTTCGAAGAGGACGCGGGCATCCTGCTGCGGTCACTGGCCGACGACGGCAGGGGCGCCGTCGGCGGGCACGTCGTGGCACATGCCCAAGGCGCCGTCGCAGCGATGATGGCCGCCGTCGAACGCCCCGACCTTGTCTACTCGCTGACGCTGGTGGAGCCGGCCTGCCTGTCGCTGACCGCGGAACTGCCGGCGACGGCGGCGCACATTGCGCTGATGAAGCCGCTCCTGGACGTCCGGCACCAACTCGGCGACGAGGACTTCCAGCGGGAATTCGTGCGCCGGGTCTACGCCACGGACCTGCAGCACCCGGTCACCGTGGAAGAGAAGCGGTCCGCCCGGCGGCTCCGGCTGCAGGTGCCGTCGTGGGAAGCTCCGCTGCACATCGTGCCGGGCGTGCCTACGCTCGTCCTCACGGGCGGCTGGGAGCCGCTCTACGAAGAGATCGCGGGCTACCTCCGGGAGACCGGCGCCCTCCACCGCACTGCGGCGGGAGGGCACCGGCCCCAGGATTCAGTAGAGGGGGACCGCATCATCCGCTCGTTCATCGGCGATGCCAGCCGGGTCCGGGCACGCGCCTCCTGACGCCCTAGCTTCCGGCGGCAACACGGGGCTCCGGCAGGTACACCTTGCCGCCGGCCGCCCGGAATTCCTCGCTTTTCCCCTTCATCCCCGCGGCCGCCGCCAGGGCCGCCTGCGACTCCGCCGAGCCAAATTCGTCCCGGATGTCCTGGCTGATCCTCATGGAGCAGAACTTGGGACCGCACATGGAACAGAAGTGCGCGGTCTTGGCAGGTTCTGCGGGCAGGGTCTCATCATGGAAGGCTTCCGCCGTGACCGGGTCCAGGGACAGCGCGAACTGGTCGCGCCAGCGGAATTCGAAGCGTGCCTTGGACAGCGCATCATCGCGCTCGTGCGCCCCCGGGTGGCCCTTGGCAAGGTCTGCCGCGTGTGCGGCGATCTTGTAGGTGATCACCCCGGTCTTGACGTCGTCCTTGTTGGGCAGCCCCAGGTGTTCCTTCGGGGTGACATAGCAGAGCATGGCAGTGCCGTAGCGTGCGATCTCCGTGGCACCGATGGCCGAGGTGATGTGGTCGTAGCCCGGTGCAACGTCGGTAACCAGGGGCCCGAGTGTGTAGAACGGCGCACCCTTGCACAGCTCCTGCTGGCGCTCTACGTTCTCGCGGACCAGGTGGAACGGGATGTGCCCCGGACCTTCCACCATCACCTGCACGTCGAATTCCCAGGCGCGCGCCGTCAGCTCAGCCAGTGTGTCCAGTTCGGCGAACTGGGCAGCGTCGTTGGCATCCGCCGTCGCCCCTGGCCGCAGCCCGTCACCCAGGGAGAAGGCGACGTCGTACTTCGCGAAGATTTCGCACAGCTCATCGAAGTGCGTGTAGAGGAAGTTCTCCTGGTGGTGGGCCAGGCACCAGCCTGCCATGATCGAACCGCCGCGGGACACGATGCCTGTCACCCGGTTGGCTGTCAGGGGCACGTAACGCAGCAGGACGCCGGCGTGGATGGTCATGTAGTCCACACCCTGCTCGCACTGTTCAATGACGGTGTCGCGGAAGATCTCCCAGGTAAGGGCATTGGCTTCCCCGTTGACCTTCTCGAGGGCCTGGTAGATGGGGACGGTGCCGATGGGGACGGGGGAGTTGCGGAGGATCCATTCGCGGGTGGTGTGGATGTCATCGCCGGTGGAAAGGTCCATGACGGTGTCGGCGCCCCACTGCGTTGCCCACTGCAGTTTGTCCACCTCCTCCGCGATGGAACTGGTAACGGCCGAGTTGCCGATGTTGGCGTTGATTTTCACCAGGAAGGCCTTGCCGATAATCATCGGCTCGGACTCGGGGTGGTTGATGTTGCTGGGGATGATGGCGCGGCCCGCGGCCAGCTCGCTGCGGACCAGTTCAACATCGCAGTTCTCGCGCAGCGCCACAAAGCGCATCTCCGGGGTGATCACGCCCTGCCGCGCATAGTGCATCTGCGTCACGGTCCTGCCGTCGACGGCGCGGCGGGGCACGGGGCGCGCTCCCTTCCACTCGGCGCTGGCGGCGCCGCGGCGGACAGCCGAGCGGCCGTCGTCGAGCAGGTTCCGTTCCCTGCCGCTGTACGCCTCGGTGTCTCCGCGTGCTTCGATCCAGTCCGTCCGGAAGGCTGGGAGGCCGACGACGGGGTCGCTGCCAGGTCCTGCCGTCCGGTAGGTCCGGAACGGCCTGTTCGGCGTCCCGTTCGGGGAAGGTTCCAGCGCAATCTCCGTCACCGGGACCCTGATCCCCGTGCCGGCATCCTCAAGGTAGGCCAGTGAATGGGATTTCAGGGACTGGGTCACCGTTGGCTGGTTGCCGGCTGCTCCCATCGCCGGACGGTCTTGGGCAGGGTTCAGCTGTGCATTTTGTGTACTCAAGGAATACTCACTTCCTTCGCCGGCATTACCCGGACAGGTTCAACGGTCGCAGGCTGCGTCAGCCCGATCTCAGCCCCTGCAGGGGCACCCGTGTGGTCAAGATGTAAGCTACCACACGCCCCCGGAAGGGCGGCGTCACATTTGCGGGTGCTAGCCTGACCGGGCATCGAAAGGAAGCCCGATGGCAGACATCATTCACTTTCGCGGACCCGTCCTGACCGCCCCGGACCGGGTACGCCATGGACTCTGGTCGGTGGACGGCAAGCTCACGTTCAGCCGGCCAACTGCCCCTCCGGCGCGGGAGCTCGACGGCTGGGTGCTGCCGGGATTCGCTGACGCCCACTGCCACATCGGACTGGGCCCCGCCGGCCCGGTCGAACCCGCCCTTGCACGGGAACAGGCGCTGGCTGACCTCAACGCCGGAACCCTGCTGGTCCGCGACGCCGGCTCACCTGCCGATACCCGCTGGATGCAGGGCGGCCGGGACTTTCCGGTGCTGATCCGGGCAGGACGGCATGTGGCCCGCACGCGCCGCTACCTGCGCGGCTTTGCGGCGGAGGTCGAACCCGACGGGCTCGTGGAGGCCGTGCGGAAGCAAGCACGCGACGGCGACGGCTGGGTCAAACTGGTGGGCGACTGGATCGACCGGAGCGCCGGCGACCTCGCGCCCTCCTTTCCTGCCGCCGTCGTCCGTGACGCTGTCCAGGCTGCCCATGATGAAGGTGCCCGGGTCACGGCGCATTGCTTCGCCGAGGACACCCTGGACCAGATGCTGGACGCCGGCATTGACTGCATTGAGCACGCCACGGGGCTGCTGCCCCGCCACCTGCCCCGGTTCGTGGAGCAGGGCGTGCCGATCGTGCCCACCCTCATCAACATCGCTACCTTTCCTGACATAGCGGAGCAGGCAGACGCCAAGTTTCCGCGCTACGCCGCCCACATGCGCGCCCTGTGGGAACGCAGGCTGGAACGGGTGGCGGAGGCCCATTCCGCCGGCGTACGCATCTTTGCCGGGACGGACGCAGGCAGCGTGGTCCGCCACGGGAGGATCGCAGATGAGATCCTCGCCCTGCACGGGGCCGGCCTGCCCATGCCTGCGGCCCTGGATGCCGCCTGCTGGGCAGCCCGCACGTGGCTGGGAGCGGACAACCTGGAGGAAGGCGCGCGGGCCGACGTCGTGGTGTGCCGCGAAGACCCGCGGACCACCCCGGAAACGATCAGGGCGCTGGAACACGTGGTGCTGGGCGGCCGCATCATCCGCTGAGTTATTTGAGGCCGCCACTTGGAATAAATTGAAGCTTCAAGTAATTTTAATATGTGACAGGCCGCCGACGGGACGGCCTCCAATACAAGGAGCCTTCAAATGACCGACGCAGCCGCCCGCCAGGACCTCCTTCCTGCCGACCTCGCCATGGGCACCGTGATGCTCAAGGTGGGCGACATGAAGGTCATGACCGATTACTACCAGCGGGCCCTCGGCCTGGAGGTCGTCGCGGAGCAGGACGGCGGGCTCTACCTCGGCCGGCTGCAGAAACCGCTGGTGCACCTGGCTCCCGCTCCGGGCCTGACGCTTCCGGGCCGGGGAGAGGCCGGCCTCTTCCACACCGCGCTGCTGTTCGAGAACCAGGCAGACCTGGCCGCGACCATCGCCACGGCCGCGCAGTTTGAACCCCGTTCCTTCACCGGCAGCGCAGACCACCTTGTCAGCGAGGCCTTCTACTTCACCGACCCCGAAGGCAACGGGATCGAACTCTACTGGGACCGGCCGCGCAGCAGTTGGTCCTGGAACGGCACTGACGTGGTGATGGACAGCCTGGCCCTTCCGCCGCAGCGCTATTTGGAGCAGCACCTCACTGAGGAGTCCCTGGAACGCCAGCGGGGAACCGTTGCGGGCGTGGGCCATGTGCACCTCCAGGTGGGCGACGTCCAGACCGCCCGCGACTTCTACGTGGGGACCCTCGGCTTCGAAAAGACCGCAGGCTGGCACGGCCAGGCCCTGTTCGTCTCGGCGGGCCGCTACCACCACCACATGGCAATGAACGTATGGAACAGCCGCGGCGCGGGGCCGCGCAAGGACACCCTCGGCCTGGGTGAGGTCCTCATCGAAGTGCCGTCGGGGGACGACGTCGGCGCCCTCGCCGACCGCCTCAAGGTTGCCGGTGTTGCCGCCCACCACACCGGAGCCGAACTCCGGTTCGAGGATCCGTGGCGCAACAGGATCCGGGTGGCAGTCCGCTGACCGGCGCACTCCCGGACAGGGGCTGCGTGCCGCCGCAGGGGTTGTCCGCCGGCTGGTACCGCCGGGAAGGCCCGGCGGTACCTGTACTAGGCTGAAACCGAACTGCCGGGCAGCGCGCGCTGCATCCCGGCGGGCCGCACCGTCAACGGAATGAGGGCACTTCCCATGGGCTTCACCGAAATCTTTGTTGCCACCCACGACGCCGCACTGAAGCGCGGCGGCATCCTGGACAAGGGCGGCAGCGCCCCTGCCGGCGACGCGGTCCGGATCCCGGGAATCAGCGACTTTGAAGTGGAACAGCTGGGCGACCTGGCCGGAACCGCCGTCCATGCCGGCGGGGCAGACTATGAGCTGACCATGGTGGACGTGGCGAGCGATTCGCTCCTTGCGGTTCCGCCCGCGATGGTGCGTGCCCTGGCCGACCTGCTCTCCTATGAAACCGAAGGGGAGGGCGACGTCCTCGACGACGTCGCTGAGCAGTGGGCGGCGCAGGATGACATGCCCTTCGATGCCGCCCAGGCGCGCACCTACGTGCGGCAGCTCGCTGAAATGGCCAGCGGAATCGCCGACTCGGAGCGCACCGGCCTCTACGTCTGGTCCGCCTGAGCCGTTCCTGCCCCGTCTGTCCGGGCGCGGCGGGGCCGCGCCAGGACGTGTCAAGTCGAAATCCGAACGCTGATCTGGCACAATAAACAGGTACTCGATCTGCGTGGCCCCTCTCTCCGCGTCAGGATCCTGTCCTTCGAGCCCGCAAGTATGGCCCGCCCCACGGGTGCAGAAAGCCGGGTTCACCCCCTTTTCTGAAACAGGAGTGACCACAACAGTGGCCGTAAAGATTCGCCTTAAGCGCTTTGGCAAGATGCGCGCACCGTACTACCGCATCGTCGTCGCGGACTCACGCACCAAGCGTGACGGCCGTGCCATCGAAGAAATCGGCAAGTACCACCCCACCGAAGAGCCCTCATTCATCGAGGTCAACTCCGAGCGTGCGCAGTACTGGCTGTCCGTCGGCGCCCAGCCGTCCGAGCAGGTCGCCGCGATCCTCAAGATCACCGGTGACTGGCAGAAGTTCAAGGGCCTGCCGGGCCAGGAAGGCACCCTGAAGACCAAGTCTGAGAAGGCTGCCTTCGTTGCCCCGGAAAAGGGTTCCGTGATCATCCCGGAAGCCATCACCAAGAAGGCATCCAAGTCTGATGCAGCCGAAGCACCCGCCGAGGCCGAAGCAGAGACCACCGAGGCTGAGTAGATTGCTGGCAGAAGCGCTGGAACACCTGGTCCGCGGAATCGTTGATTCCCCGGATGACGTCAAGGTCAGCTCCAAGAACAACCGCCGCGGGGACACCCTCGAAGTGCGTGTTCACCAGGACGACCTCGGACGGGTGATTGGCCGCCAGGGCCGCACGGCGCGTGCACTGCGCACCGTGGTGGCAGCCCTGGCCGGCGGGGAGCCGGTGCGGGTCGACGTCGTCGACACCGACCGCCGCCGCTGAGCGCTCGGCAATATCAGTTTTAGCTCCGGCCCCTCCACCAACGCGGTGGAGGGGCCGGAGTGCTTTCACCAGAACACCGTGGATTAACCACAACCCGAACAGAGGAACACATGCAGCTTCAGGTGGCACGAATCGGCAAACCCCATGGCATCCGCGGGGAAGTAACGGTCCAGGTCCTGACCGATGCCCCTGGGGACCGGTTTGTCCCGGGCGCCGAGTTCACGGTTGAACCGGCGGCCGTGGGCCCGCTCACCGTGAACAGTGCCCGCTGGAACAAGGACATCCTGCTGCTGGGCTTCGACGGGATCGAAACCCGCAATGAAGCGGAAACCCTCCGCGGTGCCAAACTCTTCATCGAAACCGAGGAGCTGGAGGAGGACGACGACGAGGGCTGGTACGAGCACGAGCTCGTCGGCCTGGAGGCCCGGGTGGGCTCAACCGTTGTGGGCAAGGTTGCCGCCCTCAACACCGGTACCGCGCAGGACCTGCTGATGGTCACCACTCCGGAAGGCGTCGAGATCCTGGTTCCGTTCGTCGAACAGATTGTTCCGGAAGTCAATATCGAGGAGGGCTACATCCTCCTGACGCCGCCGGAGGGTCTTTTCGAGCTGAACGCGGAGCCCGAAGCAGCCTCTTCGGAGCCGGAAGGCAAAGCGTAGATGCGGATCGACGTCGTCAGCATCTTCCCGGAGTACCTGGCACCGCTGGAACTGTCGCTGATCGGCAAAGCCAGGCAGGACGGGATCCTGGACCTGCGTGTCCACGATCTCCGCTCCTTCACCACGGACCGGCACCGGACGGTGGATGACACCCCCTACGGCGGTGGCGCCGGCATGGTCATGAAGCCCGAACCGTGGGCGCAGGCCCTGGCCTCGATTGCCGAAGACCGCCCGGAAGGGGCGGCCCGGCCGGTATTGATCGTTCCCTCGCCCGCCGGGGAGCGCTTCACCCAGGCGCTGGCCTACGAACTGGCGGAACAGGAGCACCTGGCGTTCGCGTGCGGACGCTACGAGGGCATTGACGAACGCGTCATCGAGTGGTCCAGGGAGCATTTCGACGTCCGTCCCGTCAGCCTGGGGGACTACGTCCTGAACGGCGGCGAGGTGGCAGTCCTGGCCATGGTGGAGGCCATCGGCCGCCTCCTGCCGGGCGTGGTGGGCAATCCCGAGTCCCTTGTGGAGGAATCCCACTCCGACGGGCTCCTGGAGTATCCCGTCTATACGAAACCGTCCGTGTGGCGTGACCGCGAAGTGCCGGCCGTCCTGTTGAGCGGCAACCACGGCAAGATCGCGCAGTGGCGCCGGCACGAACAGTTCCGCCGGACGGCGGAGCGCCGGCCGGACCTCCTTGAAACGTTCGACGCCGGAAAGCTGCCGCGCGCGGACCGCGCCGAACTGCAGGAGCTGGGGTACGACGTCGTCGACGGGCGCCTGCGCCGCCGCCCCGGTGCTGAAGGCGCCCAGGCGGACTCATCCAGGTCCTAGGGCGGGCGGCGGGGCAGCCATTTTTCGGCGGCGGCCCCGGGGATTGGCTGTAGCCTCCGCAATGTGGCAAAATTAGTCCTTGTGTCTGCTGGGTCCGCACCTGCCACAGGGGGAGCGCAACCAACAGCCAAGACAACCGGCCCCGTCAACCAGTGAAGCGGCCGGACCACTTAACTTTCGGCAGCAATCTCCGGGTACGCCACCAGCGTCCGGGCTTGCCTGCCGTGACCCAAAGTGAATGACCTGTGGCGTTCACCAGGAGTGCACATTATGCATATTCTCGATTCCGTCGATGCAGCCTCGCTGCGTACCGATGTTCCCGCGTTCCGCGCCGGTGACACCCTCAAGGTTCACGTGAACATCATCGAAGGCAAGAACACCCGTGTCCAGGTATTCCAGGGCTTCGTCCTGGGCCGCCAGGGCGAAGGCGTCCGCGAAACCTTCACCGTCCGCAAGGTGTCCTTCGGTGTCGGCGTGGAGCGTACCTTCCCGGTTCACTCCCCGATCATCGAAAAGATCGAGGTCGTTACCAAGGGTGACGTCCGCCGCGCGAAGCTTTACTACATGCGTGCACTGCGCGGTAAGGCTGCGAAGATCAAGGAAAAGCGCGACTTCAGCACCGCCAAGTAAGTCCCTTCGGACCTACAGAGGCTGGGCCGCAGCCGTATCCGGCCAGCGCCGGAGCCATCCAGCACCAGCGCCCAGGATACGGACCATGGACCAGACAAAACGCCAGCCCCGAAAAACGGGCTGGCGTTTTGCGTTCCTCGCCGTCTTCCTGGCCGTTGCCGTCAGCGGACTGGTCCGCTCATTGTGGCTCGATATTTATTTCATCCCGTCTGCCTCCATGGAGCCCGGGCTGGAAGGCGGGGACCGTATCCTGGTTTCCCGGACCGACTTCCGGGACGAACCGGTCCGGCACGGGGATATCGTCGTCTTTGACGGCCGGGGTACCTTCGCCCCGCTCAAGAGCGGCAACGGCCCCTTCATGGATGCGGCGGCCGCCATTACCCAATGGGCCGGCCTTACGGGCAGCGACACAACCTACGTCAAAAGGGTCATCGGCACGCCGGGCGATTCGGTAGCCTGCTGCGACGCCGGCGGCAACGTGACGTTGAACGGCGAGCCCTTGGAGGAGCCGTACATTTTCAGCGGTGACGCCCCCAGCACCCAGAAGTTCAGCGTCGTGGTCCCGGAGGGGCGCCTCTGGCTGATGGGTGACCACCGGTCGCTGTCCGCCGATTCCAGAAGCCTGCTCGGTGCCCCCGGCGGCGGCATGGTCCCGCTGGACAGGGTTATCGGCAGGCCGGTCCAGATCATCTGGCCCCTTGATAGATTTGCTTCAGTACCACGTCCGCCTGCGGCAGGACCAACAACAGAGAACGGACAGTAGATGCCCGAGAACCACGCGCGGATTCCTGAACCACGTCAGGACGGGGCTTCGGGCACACCCGCCGATGCGGTTCCGGTGACGGCCGCCCGGGATCCCGAGGCGCCTGCCCCCGCCGCCGCGGACAGCCGCTCTGCCGCCAAGGCAGCCGGGAAATCCGCTGGCAGCCCGGTCCTTGCCTGGCTGAAGGAAATCGCCACTGTGGTGGTGATCGCCGTCGTGCTGTCCTTCCTCATCAAGACGTTCCTGTTCCGGGCGTTCTTTATCCCGTCCGAGTCCATGGTCAATACGCTGGACGTCGACGACCGGATTTTCGTCAACCTCCTGGTGCCTGAACCCTTCTCGCTTAGCCGCGGCGACGTGGTGGTTTTCCGGGACACCAAGGGCTGGCTGCCTGCCGCGCCGGAAAAGGAGCAGGGGCCCTTCACCTGGATCCAGGACGGCCTGACCTTCGTCGGCCTGCTGCCGGACAACTCTGAACAGCACCTGGTCAAAAGGGTCATCGGACTGCCGGGGGACCATGTGGTCTGCTGCGATGCCGGCGGTAAACTGACCATTAACGGGACGGCAATCAACGAAAGCTACGTCAACCCCGCCGAGGTTCCGCAGATCCGCACCTTCGATGTAGTTGTCCCTGAAGGGAAGGTGTGGGTGATGGGCGATAACCGGAACCACTCCGCCGACTCCCGTGCCCACATGGATTCCGACGGCGGGTTCATCGACCTCGACGACCTCGAAGGCAAGGCGGCGGTCATTGCCTGGCCGCTGAACCGCATCACCACCCTTGGCAATTACCCGGACGTGTTCCGGAACGTGCCGGCGGCGCCCTGACCATGTCCACGGCAATCAAGCCCGGGACGGGTCCCGCCAGGCCGCCCGCGCGCGCAAAGGCCCCTACGTTGAGGCACGAGCGGACCTTCAAGGCACAGGGGATACGGTACCTCGCAGGGGTGGACGAGGTGGGGCGGGGCGCGCTTGCCGGCCCGGTCAGCGTAGGCATTGCCGTGGTGGACCTGGAACGCCAGAAGCCGCTGGCCGGCGTGCGGGACAGCAAGCTCCTGAGCCCCGCCGAACGGGAGCGGCTCGAACCGCTGGTGCGCCGTTGGAGCGTGGCTTCGGCAGTGGGCCATGCCTCCGCCCAGGAAATCGACTCCATCGGCATCATTGCCGCCCTGCGCCTCGCCGGAACACGGGCCTGGCGGGAGGTCCTCGAGGCAGGCATCCGTCCGGAGGCGGTGCTCCTGGACGGCAGCCACAACTGGCTTTCCCCCGCGGAGCAGCTGTCATTGTTCGACGAACCCGTTGTCGAGGCCAGCTGTGACGCCCCCGTGCATACCAAGATCAAAGCTGACATGCAGTGCTTGAGCGTCGCTGCGGCAAGCGTCATCGCCAAAGTTGAACGGGACAGGATGATGCGGGAACTGCACGTC
Source organism: Pseudarthrobacter sp. CC4 (assembly GCF_048957775.1). Classification (NCBI taxonomy): domain Bacteria; kingdom Bacillati; phylum Actinomycetota; class Actinomycetes; order Micrococcales; family Micrococcaceae; genus Pseudarthrobacter; species Pseudarthrobacter sp. CC4. The sequence continues at coordinate 333,246 of NZ_JARCCZ010000003.1, forward strand.
GAGTTCCCCGACTTTGGCTGGGACATCAACAAGGGCTACGCCACGGCCCTGCACCGCGACGTCCTCCGCGCTGCCGGGCCGACGCCCTACCACCGGGTCAGCTGGCGCCTGCTTGGCGGAGACCTGCTCGACGGCCGGCTGCCGGACGGGCAGGATCCGGACGGTGAAGATCCGGATGGCGAGGATCCCGCCGTCGACGCCTGAGTGCTCCGGCGCGGGCAGCGGCTGCCCCGCCGATGGTGCAAGATGGAAGCATGAGTGCTGAGGATCTTGAAAACTACGAAACCGACATGGAGCTCCAGCTCTACCGTGAATACCGGGACGTGGTCGGATTGTTCAGCTATGTTGTCGAAACCGAACGCCGCTTCTACCTGGCCAACCATGTCGACCTGCAGGCGCGCAGCGCCGACGGCGAAGTCTACTTCGACCTCACCCTGCAGGACGCGTGGGTGTGGGACGTCTACCGCTCGGCCAGGTTCGTCAAGAGCGTCAGGGTCCTCACGTTCAAGGACGTCAACGTCGAAGAGCTGCCCCGCAACGAGGAACTTTCCCTTCCCAAGGACGTCGACCTGGGCAACTAGATCCGTTCCGCCGGCCGGACCCTCCCTGCAAAGCGGACTCCTCCTGCACAGGGGCACCTGACCGCATTTAATCCACATAGGCGGTCATCGTCCTGTCCTCCGTGCTCCAGCCACCACAGGCTGGTTGCGGAGGTAGAAATGAAATCGAAAGACCTGTTGGGCCGGCACGGCGAGGACCTCGCTGCCGGCTATCTTGAAACCCTGGGCATGCTGGTGGTTGAGCGTAACTGGCGCTGCACCGAAGGCGAAATAGACATAGTTGCCCTCGACGGCGACGCCCTGGTCATCGCCGAAGTAAAGACCCGCCGCACCCTGGACTACGGCCATCCCTTCGAAGCCGTGGGCCCGGAAAAACTTGCGCGGCTCCACCGGCTTGGGGCTGCGTGGTGCAGGGACCGGGAGCTGCGGATGCCGCTGCGGCGTGTTGACGTCATCGCGGTGATAGACGACGGCGGCGGGACACCCCTGGTGGAACACCTCAAGGGGGTGGGATAAGTGCCACTGGGCCGCACCTACTCCATTGCCCTGGTGGGGCTGAACGGATACATGGTGGAGGTTGAGGCCGACATCGGCCAGACCCTCCCGGCGTTCGTCCTCCTCGGCCTGCCCGACGCTTCCCTCAACGAGGCGAAGGAGCGCATCCGGTCCGCGGCGAAGAACTCCGGGATTCCCCTGAGCCGGAGGAAAATCACCGCCAACCTTATCCCCGCCTCGTTGCCCAAACGCGGTTCGGGATTCGATCTTGCCGTCACCATGGCAGTGCTCCGCGCCGCCAATGACATCAAACCCACGGGGCGGACCGTGTTCATCGCGGAGCTTGGGCTCGACGGCAGGCTGCGCCCGGTCAGGGGCATCCTGCCGGCCGTGATGGCCTCGGTACAGGCCGGGTATCCGGACATCGTCGTGGCACAGGCGAACTTCGCGGAGGCGGCCCTGGTCCCCGATGCCAAGGTGCGGGGGTACAGCACGCTGGCCAGGCTGGCACTGGACTTCGGTGCAGACCCCCAGGAGCTCGCGCTGGATTTCGAACCCGAGGACGCGGACAGTGCCGACGAGGCAGCCGGCGAATCGGGGGCGTACCCCGATATGGCCGATGTCTCGGGCCAAGGCGATGCACGGCGTGCGCTGGAGGTGGCGGCCGCCGGGGCGCACCATCTCCTCCTGACGGGTCCGCCGGGCGCCGGGAAAACCATGCTGGCGGAACGCCTGCCCGGGCTCCTGCCCGATCTTGGCGACCATGAGTCCATGGAGGTTACAGCCATCCATTCGCTGTGCGGGCTGCCTTCCTCCTCAGTCCAGCTGCTCCGGAGGCCGCCGTTCGAAAGCCCGCACCACTCGGCAACCGCGGCTGCCATCATCGGCGGCGGCTCCGGGCTTCCCCGGCCGGGGGCGGCCTCCCGGGCACATCGGGGCGTCCTGTTCCTTGACGAGGCCCCGGAGTACGAGCGCCGGGTGCTGGACGCGCTGCGCCAACCGCTGGAAAGCGGCGAGCTGGTGATCCACCGGTCAGCCGGAACCGCCGCCTATCCCGCCCGCTTCCAGCTCGTCCTCGCGGCAAATCCCTGCCCCTGCGGCAAAGCTTCCGGAAAGGGACTCGAGTGCACCTGCACACCCATGATGCGTCGGCGGTATCTCGCCAGGATGTCCGGGCCGCTCCTGGACCGCGTGGACATCCAGCTGCAGGTGGAACGGGTCTCCCTGGCCGACTTCGGACAAGCCGGAGCGGAGGAAGATACCGCCACCGTGGCGTGCCGGGTGCGCGGCGCACGGGGGCGGCAGTTCGAGCGGCTGGCACGCTATGGGCTGGAGACCAATGCACAGGTCCCGGGCCGCATCCTGCGGGGTGAGCTTAGGTTGCCGGCGGCCGTGACCCGCATCCTGGACCATTCGCTGGAACGGGGCGTGCTCACGGCCCGCGGCTACGACCGGGTGCTCCGGCTGGCCTGGACCCTGGCAGACCTCGGGCACCGGGAACAGCCGGACACCAACGACATCGGGCAGGCCCTGGGCCTTCGGCAGGCAGCGGCGGCCGCGGCATGACTCAAGTAGCCAGGGACATCGAACGGCGTTCCCGTGCCGCCCTCTCGCGATTGATGGAGCCGCAGGACGCGGCAGGTCTGGCCCTTGTGCAGGTGGCCGGGGCGGTGGACGCACTGCGGATCGCTACCGGCGAGGTGGCGGCAGGGCCGGATATGGAGCGGGAGATTACCGCACTCCTCACGGACGGCGGTTCGGCCGCGGTCTGGGCCGGGATGGCCAACGCCCTCAAACGCTGGAAGCCCCGCGTCCCCGATCTCGCTCCCGAACGCGACCTTGAAACCATGGCACGGCTCGGCGGGCGCCTGATCATTCCGTCGGACGGGTTATGGCCTGCCCAGCTGGCAGACCTCGGAATCCAGGAGCCTATCTGCCTCTGGTGGCGGGGCCAGGAACAGAGGCTTCCCGATGCGGCCACAGCCGTTGCCATTGTGGGGTCCAGGGACAGCACGAGCTATGGAGCATCGGTCACGGGCGATATGGCCTACTCCCTGGCCCAGCGCGGATTCACCGTGGTGTCCGGCGGCGCCTACGGCATAGACGCGCATGCCCACCGGGCAGCCCTTGCCGGTGCGTCGGATTCCCTGCCGACCATTGCGGTGATGGCCGGGGGAGTGGACCGTTTCTACCCCTCGGGAAACGAGGACCTCCTGCGGGCCGTGTGCAACCAGGGCGCAGTCCTCGCCGAGGTTCCCCCAGGGTCCGCCCCCACCCGCTACAGGTTCCTCCAGCGCAACCGCATTATTGCCGCGCTGTCAGCCGTTACCGTCGTTGTCGAGGCAAGGTGGCGGTCCGGGGCACTGAACACCGCCCACCACGCCGAGACCCTCGGCCGTGCTGTCGGTGCTGTTCCCGGATCCGTGCACAGCGCCAACTCGGCCGGCTGCCACCGTCTTCTTCGGGATGGCGGGGCCGTTTGCGTGACGGACGCCGCCGAGGTTGCCGAACTGGCCGGACCCAGCGGTTCTGCCCTTCCTGACGCGCGCCAAGGCCAGGCCGCCGTTCAGGACGGACTGACCCTGGAGGATCTGATTCTTCTGGACGCCCTGCCGCTGCGCTCCACCACGTCCGTCGAAAAGCTCTCCACGGTCGCGGGCCTGGGCCAGGAATCCGTCCGGGCCGGCTTGGGCCGGTTGGGATTGCTGGGCTTGGCCGTCTCGGAGCGGGGCGGCTGGAAACGCGGAAAGGCAACCAGCTGATGCGCCTGATCCGCCGTTGTGGGCGTACGGGCCGGGACGGGAGGTGCGTGTCAGCGCTCCTTTCGGCGCTGGAACTGAGACAGTAGGGGGGTGGAAAATGAGGAACTGCCCGCGGAGCTTCGCGCGGCGCTTGAGGCCTTCGCGCGGTACCTGTCCGCCGAGCGCGCCGTTTCTCCACACACGCTCCGAGGGTACCTGGGCGACGTCCGGAGCCTCCTGTCCCATGCCTCGGCTGAAGGCGCCATCCGCCTTGGGGACCTGGAGCTTGGAACGTTCCGGCGCTGGCTCGGGGACCAGAGCCAGGCCGGCGCCGCACGGGCAACCCTCGCCCGTCGGTCCGCCTCCGTAAGGGTCTTCACGGCCTGGGCGCTGGCGGAGGAGCTCATCGTTGCGGATCCCGCACTGCGTCTCACGGCCCCCAAGCGGGAGCAAGCTTTGCCCGGCGTCCTGCAGGCAGCACAGGTGACCCGGCTGCTGGCCACCCTGGACGATGCGGCGGCCGAGGGCGCGCCGCTTTCCCTGCGGAACCGTGCCATCGTGGAACTGCTCTACGCCACCGGTGTCCGTGTGGGCGAACTGGCAGGGCTGGACATCGATGATTTGGACCCCGACCGCCGCACCCTGCGCGTCATCGGCAAGGGCAACAAGGAACGCACGGTGCCCTACGGTGTTCCCGCTGCCCTGGCCGTGGACGACTGGCTGCGGCGGGGCAGGCCCCTGCTCGCCAAGGGCAGCAGCGGGCGGGCGCTCTTCCTGGGCGCCCGCGGCGGCCGGGTGGACCAGCGCCAGGTCCGCGCCATGGTCCACGACCTCTTCGCAGGGCTTGGCGATACCTCGGCCTCGGGGCCGCATGCCCTGCGGCATTCGGCGGCCACGCATCTGCTGGACGGAGGGGCCGATCTCCGCGCCGTACAGGAAATCCTTGGCCACAGCAGCCTGGCCACCACCCAGATCTACACCCATGTCTCGGTGGACCGGCTCCGGCAGAGCTACCAGCAGGCCCACCCGAGGGCGTAAGCCAGCACCGCCATGAATCGCACTGGCGTAATTTCGTGGGGTACGGCACAATGAGAGTCAGGTCCGGTAACTTTCAAGTCCTGCGTGAAGCTTGCGGCTTTTCGCGTCACAGCAAGTCCGGACACAGCTTTATCTGATACATCTGAATAGGCAGGCAGGAACGCCGCCGCAGTGCAGGCACCAGCAGTTCCATCCAGGCAGAGGGTCGTTGGGGAAGACGTACCTAGAGCTATGGAGGATGGAATGTCTGATGCAATGACCCGCGGTGTGCTGTTCGTTCACTCGGCCCCTACGGCCCTGTGCCCTCATGTTGAGTGGGCCATCGGATCCGTCGTGGACAAGCGGACGGATCTTGAGTGGACCCCTCAGCCTGCCGCGCCCGGAATGTTCCGGGCCGAGCTGTCCTGGACCGGCGCCCCCGGGACAGGATCCAAGCTTGCGTCGTCCCTGCGCGGGTGGGCGCACCTTCGGTATGAGGTCACGGAGGAGCCAAGCCAGGGCGTTGACGGCGGGCGGTGGTCGCACACCCCTGAGCTTGGGATCTTCCACGCCGTCACCGACGTCCACGGCAACATCATGGTGTCCGAGGACAGGATCCGTTACGCCTACGAGTCGGGCGCCGGTGACCCCGCCGCCGTCTACCACGAACTCTCCCTCGCCCTGGGCGAAGCCTGGGACGAAGAACTCGAACCGTTCCGGCACGCTGCTGAAGGCGCTCCCGTGCGCTGGCTCCACCAGGTGGGCTGACCGCCGTCGAGCTGACGTTTTCCATAGCAAAGAGGAGGCCCCGCCAACCGGCGGGGCCTCCTCTCGTAAACGGATCAAATCCGGGGCGTTAGACGCTGCGGACGGCAATCACGGCGTTGTGGCCGCCAAAGCCGAACGAGTTGCTCAGCGCGACGATGCTGCCGGCGGGCAGGTCCCGGGCGGAGGTGACGACGTCGAGCGGGATTTCCGGGTCCTGGTTTTCCAGGTTGATGGTCACGGGTGCCTTCCGGTCGTACACGGCAAGCACCGTGAGTACGGCCTCGACGGCGCCGGAGGCGCCCAGGAGGTGCCCCATCTGGGACTTCGTGGCGGAGACGGCCACATTGTCCACATGGGATCCGAGGGCGGCGCGGAGGGCGGTGTATTCAGGCTTGTCGCCCACCGGCGTCGACGTGGCGTGCGCGTTGACGTGCACCACATCCTCGGGCTGGATCCTGCCGTCGAACATGGCGGCCTTCAGCGCACGCGTGGCGCCCAGGCCCTGGGGGTCGGGAGCGGTGATGTGGTACGCGTCGGCAGTGACCGACGTTCCGGCCAGTTCGCCATAGATACGCGCACCGCGCGCCAGTGCGTGTTCCTCAGCTTCAAGGACCAGTGCGCCGGCACCCTCGCCCATGACAAACCCGTCACGTCCGGTGTCGTAGGGGCGGGATGCCCCCTGGGGATCGTCATTCCGGCGGGAAAGTGCCTGCATGGATGCAAATGCCGCCAGGGGCATGGGGTGGATGGCAGCCTCGGCGCCGCCGCACATGACCACATCCGCTTTGCCCGAGCGGATCAAATCCAGGCCCAGGTGCAGCGCCTCGGTACCCGAGGCACAGGCCGAAACAGGGGTGTGGGCGCCGGCGCGGGCACCGAGGTCCAGGCTGACCGCAGCGGCGACACCGTTGGGCATCAGCATGGGAACGGTCATGGGCAGCACACGGCGGGGGCCCTTCTCCTTGAGCGTGTCCCAGGCGTCCAGCAGTGTCCAGACACCGCCAATGCCGGTGGCGAAGGCAACAGCGAGGCGATCCTTGTCGAACTCGGTGATGCCGGAATCGGCCCAGGCCTCACGGGCCGCAATGACGCCGAACTGGGTGGAGGGGTCCATGCGCTTGGCTTCGACGCGGCTGAGCACGTCCAGGGCCGGGGTGCTGCAGCGCGCAGCGAAGTGGACAGGCAGCTCGTACTTGGCCACCCAGTCGTCCTCCAGGGTGCGGGCACCGGAGACCCCCTTGAGCGCGTTGTTCCACATCGTGGGTACATCGCCGCCAATGGGCGTGGTGGCACCCAGACCGGTAATGACTACTTTGCGTGTCATGGGATCACTCTTTCGTCGGTGGGGAATCCGTCTTCCGGAGGTCCCGCGTTTTGATGATCGGCACCGTTCCAACGGGCGGAAGGTGCCGGAAAAATGCGGCGGGCTGCCGGTCCGGTCATCCGGACCGGCAGCCCTGCCATGCCGTAACGGCGGAAGCCTTGGCTAGGCCTGCGCTCCGGCAATGAAGCTGACGGCGTCGCCGACGGTCTTGAGGTTCTTGACCTCTTCGTCGGGGATGCGGACGCCAAACTTTTCCTCGGCGTTGACCACGATGGTCATCATGGAGATGGAGTCGATGTCCAGGTCCTCGGTGAAGGACTTGTCCAGCTCCACGGCCTCGGGGGCCAGGCCGGTTTCCTCGTTGACGATTTCAGCCAAGCCGGCCAGGATCTCTTCGTTGCTAGCCATTGATGGCTCCTTTTCTTGTATTGCCGGCAGGTGCTGCCGGAAATGGTCCGGGCCGCGGATGCGGCCCGTTGGGGCGTTCCTAGGGAAGGACAATTACCTGGGCGCCGAAGACCAGCCCCGCGCCGAAACCGATCTGCAGGGCCAGTCCGCCGCTTAGCTCCGGATTTTCCTGCAGCAGGCGGTGCGTGGCGAGCGGGATGGATGCTGCCGAGGTGTTGCCTGCGTCAGCGATGTCCCGTGCCACTGTAACGCTCTCCGGCAGCTTCAGCTTCTTCACCATCTCGTCGATGATGCGCATGTTCGCCTGATGGGGAATGAAGGCCACCAGGTCCTCCGCCTGGATGCCGGCGGCATCAAGGGCCTGCTGGGCAACCTTGGCCATTTCCCAGACGGCCCAGCGGAAAACGGTCTGCCCGTCCTGGCGAAGGGTGGGGTACAACTCCTGGGCCTCTTCCAGGAGGGCGAGGTCGCCTGTGGAATCGGACTGCCGGGCGGCCATGCCGAGGTCGCGGACATCCAACATGGAACGGGTCATGCCGATCGCGTCCCATTTGCTGCCGTCCGATCCCCAGACAGAGGGGGCGATTCCGGGGGTGTCGGAGGGGCCGATGACGACGGCGCCGGCTCCGTCTCCGAGCAGGAACGAGATGGTGCGTTCCCTGTTGTCGATGACATCGGACAGCTTTTCGGCGCCTACCACCAGGACGTACTTGGCGGCACCGGAGCGGACCAGGGCGTCACCCTGGGCGATGCCGTAGCAGTATCCTGCACAGGCGGCCGAAATGTCGAAGGCAGGAGCCGGGGTTGCCCCGAGGCGGTCAGCCAGGCTGGCTGCGGCGGACGGGGTGGCATACGGGTGGGTCACCGTGGACACAATGACGGCGCCGAGCTGGGAAGGTTCGATGCCGGCCTTTTCCATGGCCTCGCGTGCGGCACCCTCGGCCATGTCGATGACACTGATGTCCGCGGGGGCACGGTGGCGCGTCACGATGCCGGTCCGCTGGCGGATCCACTCGTCGGAGGAATCGATCCACTGGCAGACATCCTCGTTGGTGACGATGACGCTGGGACGGTAGGCGCCCAGTCCAAGGATGCGGGTGTGCTCCTGGATGGGAGCCTGCTTCAGCGTGGGAACGCTCATGCGTCTCCCTCCAGTTCTGCGAAGAGTGCCAGGGCGGCGGAAAGGTCGTCGGGGGTCTTGACGGCTACGGTCTTGACGCCGGGCATGCCCCGCTTGGCGAGGCCGGCCAGGGTGCCGGCGGGGGCAAGTTCAATGACGCCGGTGACGCCCCGGGCAACCATCGCCTCCATGCAGCGGTCCCAGCGGACGGGACGTGACACCTGGGCAATAAGGCTGTCGACGGCGGCGCTGCCGTCAGTGACTTCGCCGCCGTCGTAGTTGGACAGCAGCGGCACCTTCGGTGCCTGCGGCTTCAACTGCGGCTGCAGCGCCTTGAGGGCGCTGACGGCGGGGGCCATGTGGCTGGTGTGGAACGCGCCGGCCACCTTAAGGGGAATGACCCTGGCCTTCGCGGGCGGGTTCGCGGCCAAGGCGTTCAGCTGTTCAAAAGTGCCTGCTGCGACGGTCTGGCCCGCCCCGTTGACGTTGGCGGGGGTGGCGCCCGCGGCCGTGATGGCCGCAAGGACCTCGGCGGGGTCGCCGCCAACTACGGCGCTCATGCCCGTGGGAGTGACGGAGGCAGCCGCTGCCATGCTGTTGGCACGCTCGCGCACGAACGTCATGGCTTCCTGCTCCGTGAGCACTCCGGCGAGGGCGGACGCGGTGATTTCACCTACGGAGTGGCCCGCGAGGATAACCGGAAGGGAACTGAGCTCAACATCAAACAGCGAACCCGCGGCAACAAGGCCGGCTGCGACGATCAGGGGCTGCGCGACCGCGGTGTCCTTGATGGTTTCCTCATCCGAGGTGGTTCCGTGGGCGACCAGGTCAATGCCTGCGATCTCGCTCAAGGAGGCCAGTTGGCCTGCCACCGAGGGCAGTTCCAGCCAAGGGGCCAGAAAACCCGGGGTCTGTGAGCCCTGTCCAGGGCAAACTATTGCAAGCACGTATCCAGCTTTCCAAATTACTGTGTGCTCCAGCGGTGTTTGTCCGCACCAAGCTCACGGGGTCAGGTTGTAGGAAGTCTACAACGCCTTAGGCTTGATTCCGGGACGGCAGGCGCTCCGCGGCAGCTTTAGGCGGGGCGGAAAGACGCCCCACCACGAGCGCAGCCTGCAGGACAAAGGCTTCCCTGGGCAGGAGCGGATCCCAGCCTGTGACGTCACAGACACGCTTGAGCCGGTACCGGACGGTGTTGGCATGGACGAAGAGTTCCCGCGCCGTTGCCTCCAGCGAATGGCCCAGTTCCAGGTAGGTTCCCAGGGTCTCCACCAGGCCGTTGGACGCCGCCAGCAACGGGCGGTAGATGTTCTTGACGAGGGAACGGCGCGCGGCGTCGTCCCCGGAGATGACGCGTTCCGGGAGCAGATCGTCTGCGGCCACCGGACGCGGCGCGGCGGGCCATGCCCTGGCCGCTGTCAGCCCGGCGAAGGCCGACTGGGCCGATCCGCTGGCTTCCAGCAGGGAACCGGCCTCCGGGCCGTACACCACCGGCCCGGGCGCAAACATTTCGCTGAGCTTCACATACGCCGTTTCCCGGTCCTGGACGCCACCCAGGATGAGGATGAGCCGGTCGCCCTGGATGCCCACCAGGGCGTCCTCCGCATACCGGCCGGCCATCCGGCGCAGCTCGCTGACGTAGCTGGCGCTGGGCTCCGAGGGAGAATTGCCCACCATGACGGTGAAGCGCTCCTGCGCCTTCCAGCCCAGTGCCGCGATCCTGGAGCGCAGGGCGTCCGTGTTTTCCCCGCGCAGGATGGCGTCCACGATGAGGGCTTCGAGCCGGGTGTCCCAGGAACCGCGGGATTCGGCGGCCCGGGCGTAGACGTCGGCGGCAGCGAAAGCGACTTCCCGCGAGTACCTCAACACTGCTTCCCGCAGTGATGGCTGGTCGGCTTCCGGCGCAATCACGGGAACCTGGTCCTCCACCACCTCGACGACGATCCGGATCAGCTGCAGCGCCTTCTGCAGGCTGATGGACCGGGTCAGTTCGGTGGGCGCGGTGCCGAAGACGTCCGTGAGGATCCACGACGGCGAGCTTGGCCGCTCGTACCAGGTGACAAAAGCGGCGATGCCGTTCTGGGCCACCATGCCCAGGGCCGAGCGTTCGTCCGAGCTGAGCCGGCTGTACCAAGGCAGCGACTTTTCCAGCTCGCGCATGGTGGTGGTGGACAGCTGGCCCACGTTTGCCCGCAGTTTCTTCAGCGTCTCGGATTTCTCCGGCGTGACCCTGGGCGTGGACGGTTTGCGCTTGGCGGACGGGGTGGCAGGTGCTGGCATTCTCTGAGCATACGGGCCCCGCCGCGCAACCTCCATTTGTGCAAAGGCTACAATGCGCATTGGCCTGCGTCACAGGACACTCCTGCCGAAACGGACGACGGCGGCCCCCGCCTTTCGGAGGGAGCCGCCGTCGCGGTTCTACTGCGGGGAGGTGCTAAGCCTCGCCGCCGGCGTTGCCGGTGGTGCCGGCATTGACGTTGTGGAGCCTGTACTTCTCAATCGCCTTGATCGGAGCCTGCGAATCCACTTCACCGCGGCGCGCGAGCATCTCCAGTGAACGCACCACGATGGAGTGGGTGTCGTTCTTGAAGAAGCGGCGGGCGGCGGCGCGGGTGTCGGAGAAGCCGAAGCCGTCGGCGCCGAGGGTGGCGAATTCGTTGGGCACGAATTGCCGGATCTGGTCGGGGACGGCTTTCATGTAGTCGGACACGGCGACGACGGGTCCGGTGGCTCCTTCGAGCTGCCGGGTGACGAAGGGGACGCGGGCGGGTTCGCCGGGGTTGAGGAAGGCTTCCTCTTCGGCGGCGAGGCCATCGCGGCGCAGTTCGTTCCAGGACGTGACGGACCAGACGTCTGCTGACACGGACCAGTCTTCTGCAAGGATCCGCTGGGCTTCGATGGCCCACGGCACCGACACGCCCGAGGCGAGGATCTGGGTCCGGGGACCGTCGATCTTTGCCGGGGCGAGCAGGTAGATGCCCTTGATGACGCCCTCGACGTCGAGTTCCTCGGGTTCTGCGGGCTGGGTGATCGGCTCGTTGTACACGGTGAGGTAGTACATCAGGTTCCGGTCTTCCGAGTCCGGACCGTACATCCGTTCGATGCCGTCGCGGATGATGTGGCCCATTTCGTAGCCGTAGGCGGGGTCGTAGGTGACGACGGCGGGGTTGGTGGAGGCGAGCAGGGGGGAGTGGCCGTCGGCGTGCTGGAGGCCTTCGCCGGTGAGGGTGGTCCGTCCTGCGGTGGCGCCGATGATGAAGCCGCGGGTCATTTGGTCCGCGGCGGCCCAGAAGGCGTCGCCGGTGCGCTGGAAGCCGAACATGGAGTAGAACACGTAGACCGGGACCAGGGGCACGCCGTGGGTGGCGTAGGCGGTGCCGGCGGCGGTGAAGGCTGCGACGGCGCCGGCTTCGTTGATGCCGGGGTGGATCAGCTGGCCTTGGGCGGATTCCTTGTACGCCAGGACGAGGTCGCGGTCTACGGAGAGGTAGTTCTGGCCCTTGGGGTTGTAGATCTTGGCCGTGGGGAAGAACGCGTCCATGCCGAACGTGCGGGCCTCGTCGGGGATGATCGGGGCGATGTGCTTGCCGAAGTTCTTGTCCCGCATCAGGTCCTTGAGCAGGCGCACGAAGGCCATGGTGGTGGCGGCCTGCTGTTTGCCCGAGCCCCGCTTGGCGACCTCGTAGGACTTCGCGTCCGGCAAGGTGATCTCGGCGTGCTTGGACCGTCGTTCCGGGACGGCCCCGCCCAGGGCTGCGCGGCGCTCCATCATGTATTTGATTTCGGGAGCGTCGTTGCCGGGGTGGTAGTACGGGGGCTGGTACAGGTCTTTTTCGAGCTGTTCGTCCGTGATAGGGATCCGCAGGTGGTCGCGGAATTTCTTCAGGTCATCCAGGGTGAGTTTCTTCATCTGGTGGGTCGCGTTGCGGCC